>NZ_JBHTBR010000003.1:0-32961 GCF_042665075.1 Hirschia litorea
ATTGTATAGCTACCCCCAAACTCAAATTAGGTTTGCATCATTTCTAAGTAGTCTACAATTGTCTATATGGCCGCATTGTTCATCAGGCAGCTTAGGGCCAATTATACCATGGTGAACAGGAAGAGTTTCGCCAAAAGCAGACAGATACAATTTTGGCAAAGCAAACACTTATAGATATGGCATCCACATAGAGTTGATCGTTCCGAAAACTCCAAGGCCAGTAAACATTATTGCAATACACATCAATATGGTCGTTGCTATTTTGAACCCAATTGATGGAATTTGTCTAGAAATTCGGTAAAGCTCATACAGTCCTAAAGGTATAAGATAACAACCAAATGCCATCGCATGATTAGCCGGACCTGACATATCTTGGTTCATCCCAACGGGTCCACCCGCAATGATCATCCACGCCATAATTGAGACGCGCATAAACCACACTCCATTTGCAGCCATAAATAGGCGCATTGCCCAGCGCTGATGTGTTTTTATATCTCTAAGAATAGCATTTTTTACCGTGTTATATGCACACACTAAGATCAGAATCGCATCTAATGTGATCGCATATGCACCAATAATGTTTAGATGAGTCCCTCTGATCCATGTCATCCAAAGTCCGCCAACAGCCAAAAAGCAAGCTGTGACGAGATAGATCCGTCCAGAAATGCGATGAAGATGAGGGGCACGTTTACGGATTTGGGGTGTAAGTTGTATTAACCCCGATAAAATCATAACAGCCGCTGTAAGCACGTGAATAGCAAACATCAAATTGCCTGCCAAATCACCTTCAATATAGCCGTCAATCAGATTTTTATCACTCCACGCGGCAATGTTCCCAAAAAAAATGCGGGTGCCGTAGAAACCAATGATAAAGACGATAAAACCCAACTGACCAATCGCGGCGATTATAAACCAAGCACTTCCCGACCAATCTAAGAGATTTTGAAATACACGCGATTGCTTTAAAGTTGAAGGTTTTGTCATGTTACGTCCCTAGTGTAAGATTGCAAAATTGAACCTAGGGACTAATTGATGTTTTTAGGCGATTGAGTCTTACTGATTTCGAAATCGGCTATTAAAAAAACTAATTTAGTACGAGAAATTACCATCAGATTAGCATTTACCCACTCTGTGAAGCGGATACTGAAATCGGCAGCTTGGGAAAAGTGGCCCCTCGATATTGTTGCCATTGCATTTTTTATATCGATAAGCTCGTATATTCTTTCCACCACATTTAATTGGGGAAGTTGGGGTATAATTATTGGCGCTGCCGGATCTGCTAGCTGTGGTTTTTCCTGGTTGCTAGCCAGAGCTTTATTCAAGCCGGATTTCCCAAAAGACGCATGGCCGATCTATGTTGTTGCTTTGCTCGTAACAACTGGAGTTTTAATCGATGCATTTGCCACGAAACGAGCTGAAACTGGAATCCTTTTTACTGGGATTAGAATGGCGGCTAGCCTACATACTCTCTTAAGCTCGGCAGTATTACTACTCGCTCCACTGGAAGCTTGGTCTAATTATAGTAAAGATTTTCCACTTAGTGAAAAACGGTTCCGGTTAGTTTACTCGTCAATTTATGGGGGATTAATGGCTATTTCCGTCATATGGCTGAGCGGTGTATCGGATAATTCTTGGGCTGATAGATCAAGTGATACGATAAAATTACTTTGTGCAGGAATTGTTATTCTTCTAAATGTGTGGGGGTGGAGATATCGCAAAAAACACCTTCACCCAAAGGCTAAGCGAAAACAACGCGTCTTAACGGATGTGACCGAAGATGAGCAAGTCTTATCTCAACGAATCCTAGAGCAACTGAATACACAGAAATTATTCCTCAAGCATGATTTAAAGCTTTCAGGTTTTGCCAACGCACTCGGTGAAAGTGATCACAATGTAAGGAATTGTATAACTGGCTTGCTTGGTTTTCGAAACTTCAACCACATGATCAACCATTACCGTATAGAAGTGGCGAAAAGCATGCTGAATTCAGAGGCTAGCAAAGATATCTCTATTCTAGTGATCGCATTTGATTGTGGTTTTTCATCAATTGGACCATTTAATAGAGCCTTTAAAGAAGAGACTGGAGAAAATCCAACTTCATACCGTAACAAGAGGTTGCAGGACAAAAATTAGATTCAAAACACCTAATTGAAGCATCTGTCAGAACGGCATATAGTTCCTAAAATTGTTCTGTTCATCGGACAGCTTTGGGCCGATCGTGTTGAAAAACCTCGCTTCAATAGTTGACCTATATGGCGAGTGTAATCAGGTTTTCCCTTTCTCTATGCTGGAATGAGAACCAGTTTCGCTAGTTTCCTGAGGTTTTGCGCTGTAGCGGCAAGATGGAACTCATCTCTGGCTCCATTTGGTCCTCCAAGGCGTAATTTTGTCATGCCGAGAATGCGTTTGAGGTGTCCAAACAACATTTCGACCTTTTTGCGCTCCCGTCTTGATTGTAGATAGGCAACTGTTTTGGCAATATCCCTTGCCATATCGCGTGCACCTTCATGGATAGAGCGCAGGATTTTGCGATGGGGTTGTGTGGGGCAACATTTCTCTTTCAGCGGACAAATATCACAGTCAGATTTCTTGGCTCTGTAATTACGAAAACCGGCTTTTGTCACACCTGAATGTTGCTTTTTAGGCTGACGATTAAATTGACGTAGAGGTTTACCTGCCGGACATATATATTGGTTCGCATCATGTTCAAATGTGAACTCTGATCTAGGAAATGCGCCATCCTTGCGCTCGCCCTTATCAAATACAGGAATATACGGCTCAATACCTTTTTCCTCGACTAACCATTCGAGCATGGGACCAGAGCCATAACCTGTATCAACAGCCAGACGTGCGGGATAAAGCTTATGTCGTTCTTCAACTCTATCTAACATACGTTTGGCTGCGGTTACTTCTGCTTGTCGTATGGCTGTGGTCGGTTCTACATCAACGATCACAGCATGCTCATTATCAATCAGATAGTTGACAGCATAAGCATAGAAAGCTGGTCCATTGTGTGCTCCTGTCCATCGGGAAGCTGGATCCGTTTCGGAATAGTATTTGGGTATTTTCTCACTAGCTGCTCCGAAAGCGGCATTATCTAGAACAGAAAAATATTCTTCAATCGCACGACTGGTTTTATCTGCGGGCAAACCTTCTTCGCCTGTCGGGCTGCCTGGATTAAACTGCCGTCGACTGCAAAAGCTTCTCCACCGACAAGCTTGGCTTTGATGCATTGGCGAAATACCATATCAAACAGCTTGCGGAACACATCACACTCCCGAAAGCGACCATGTCTGTTTTTGGAAAAGGTAAAATGATATGGAACCTCACCATCTAATCCCAAACGGCAAAACCAGCGATAAGCCAGATTAAGATGGACTTCCTCGTACAAGCGACGTTCGGAACGAATACCAAAGCAATAGCCAGCCACCAGCATCCTAATCATAAGTTCAGGGCAGATATAAGGTCGACCTTCAGAACTATAATAAGGGGCTAGTTCTGCGCGGATTTCTGAAAAATCCATCAGCTTGTCGATCTTGCTTAGCAAATGGTCTTTAGGAATATGCGTGTCCAAACTAAACTCATAAAACAGCGCATCTTGCCTCGATTTGCGCTCTCCCATCATGACCTTGCTCCATGCCTATTCAACATGAAAACAGTGAATCAATATTCGATCGAAATGTAGAGACCTTTTTCAACACAATCGGCCATTTCATGTCCCATCACGAAATAAGCAATAGCTTATGCCCGGGGGGAGCAGTAGATGTTAATTCTGGAATTTTTGATTGGAGTAGGCTGAAACTCTATCTAAGTCAGCCAACTTAGAAGTTAGAGCATATGACAAAACTATATTTGGTAGATGTTTAATTTTTTGGGAGAGCGGGCAGAAAAATTATTCGGGCGTTATAGAAAGCGTAAAGAACACGACAAAGTACACGATGGCGTCTATTTTGTTGAAAATCTTATAAATACAATGTTATAAGGGTAAGATGGCGGTGGTGTCAGACAAAAGCTAACTGGTCTCTCATACTTGGCTTTCGACGTTTCTTTTGCTCACAAAAAGTTGCTGCCATTCGCTCAATGCGACGTCGCGATTTCGTTTGAAATTTGGTCTTGAGTAGAGGTGTCGCTCCAGATTGAAGGGATTGTAAATTGACGATTGACGGGCAGCGAATTTCTGTAAGCTCTTTGTCTGTCGGAACTTATTCATTACCTTTTCTCGTCGTCTGAATGGCTGAAGTGAATTCTCGCATCTATTGTTTAGCCAGAGGCCCGTACGTTGGTTTTCAGCGTTTCCGATTTCTTTCATGGCTGCTCCATAAGAAAGCAATCGGACTGTCACTAAATGTTTCGGAGGTCCATGTCGCTTCATTGCTTTGCGTAAAAACTTCAATGCTGCCCGTTTGTTGCTGCTTTTGGTGACGTAAGCTTCGAGAACTTCATCCTCATGATCAACAGCACGCCATAAATAATGAAGCTCTCCATTGAATTTGACGACTTTCGAGCCCAAAACTTTGATCTAGTAGATCATAGTTAGGTGGAAAAGCCTCCTACAGGAGCTTCATCGAGCTGCCATGGCCATTGTGTGAATTTACGCATTTGAGCCGATCGTTTACGAGGGATCTTTGATGCGAAGTAGGGACCAAACCTATTCCACGCTCATGAATAAGGTCTTTAACATTCCTTAGTGGAAGTGGAAAACGGATATACATCATCACTGCAAGTTTGATGATCTCAGGTGAGGTTTGAAGTATCGGTAGATGTAGATTTTCATCGTTCAGACTCAGCGAAAACTGGTTATGTTGGCAATTTGTAACTTGATCTGACGCCCCCTCGATCATTTTTGTTGAATAATCAAGTAAAATGATCTCTAATCCAAGTAAACAGAATCTGATGCAAATTACTGTCAAAAAAGTAATTGGGGTGATCTGTCAAAATTGAGCAATAGAAGAGAGTAAGAGCATGCGGGAAGTTGTAATTTGCGAACCTGTGAGGTCACCTGTTGGTCGTTTCGGTGGAGTGTTTAAGTGCGTTGAGGCTAAAAATTTAGCGATCCAAGTCCTGTCCAAGATGATGAATCGTACAGGGCTTTCAGGTGAATTCGTTGACGATGTGATCTTGGGGCAATGTTACCCGACTATGGATGCTCCATCTATTGGGCGAGTCGTAGGTTTAGATTCTGGATTGCCTCATACCGCGGGTGGAATTCAGATAGACCGTAGATGTGGTTCTGGTCTTCAGTCTGTTATTTATGGCATTATGCAGGTGGCTTCAGGCGGTAGTGACTTGGTGTTGGCTGGTGGTGTGGAATCAATGAGTAATGCGCCGATTTACAACACCTCTAGTCGGTGGGGAATCGGAAGTGGAGAGGGTGTATTGATGAAGGATAGCTTGCTTCATGGAAGAATAAATGCCGGAGGCGATAAATATCCGATACCAGGTGGCATGTTGGAAACCGCGGAGAACGTTCGAAGAGAATATAATATTTCAAGAGAAGCACAGGATGCATACGCGCTGTTGTCTCAAGCTAGAGCCCAAAGAGCAAAGAAGTTAGATCTTTTTAAAGACGAAATTATCCCAATAACTGTAAGGCATAAGAAAGAGAACTTGACGATAACTGATGACGAACACCCTCGTCCAGATACGACGCTTGAAAGCCTATCTAAGCTTAGACCAATTCTTGGACATGTAGATGTCGAAGCAACCGTTACAGCAGGAAATGCGAGCGGTCAAAATGATGGTGCTGCGATGTGTATTGTCACAACTCGTAAGAAAGCTGAGGAGTTCGAATTAAATCCGTTTTTAAAGTTGGTTTCTTGGTCAATCTCTGGTGTTAGACCAGAAATGATGGGGATGGGGCCAGTGCCTTCAACACTCAAGGCTCTTAAAATGGTTGGCCTACAACTCAGTGATATAGATCTTATCGAATTAAATGAAGCGTTTGCCTCTCAAGTGCTCGCATGCGGTCAAGTTTTGGGGCTTAGTGATGGAGATTTCGACCGGATTAATGTCAATGGATCGGGAATTTCACTGGGACACCCTTTAGGGGCTACCGGTGCGCGTATCTTAACCACGTTGGCGTATGAGATGAAACGTCGTGACGTTAAATATGGTCTTGAAACGATGTGTATTGGTGGAGGGCAGGGCTTAGCCGCAGTATTTGAAAAAGTTTAATATTTCATTGGTTTGATCGTATTGAAGGTGAGACATGAAGGAGGCGAAAATGCAGAAATCTAACAAAACCGAAGGAAGTGAACGCTCTTCTTCAGTTCGTGAAATAATAGATTCTGGGCCTCTTACGCCAGGTATATTGATGATCGCAGGCGTATGTTTCCTTCTCAACGTTCTAGATGGGTATGATATCGTGTCTATGTCCGCGGGTGCAACGTTGATTCAGTCAGAGTGGGGGCTGTCTAGTATAGAAAAGGGATATATACTTACCGCCGCTTTATTGGGTATGGCGATGGGGGCATCGTTTCTTGCGCCATGGTGCGACAAGTTTGGACGGAGGCCAATGATATTGGGAGCGTTGATTTGTACCTCGTCGTGTTTAATAGTTTCGAGTTTAATTCAAGAGTCACTGCAGCAAATGATTGGCGTGCGTCTTGTGACGGGCTTGGGAATAGGTGTAATTATGGCGAGTACGACAGCTATCACCATAGAATACACCCCCGAAAAATGGAAGAATTTCATAGTTCCTATTGTTGTCTCTGGGTATCCTTTGGGTGCTTTGTGCGTTGGGCCTATCGCTCAATTGGTGCTTCCTTTATATGGTTGGCAAATGATGTTCTTAGGTGGGGGAGTATTGGGTTTTATGTTCGTTCCCGTCGTGTATTTTTTTCTTCCTGAGTCATTAAACTTTATGGAGGTGCAGAAGCAAAATCACGTTGAGTGGTTGAGACGAATTAATAAGTCGTTGTCTTTTGTTAGGCGGGAAAAAATTGACCAAATGCCTTTAGAAAAAATAAGCTTTGAGGTGAGGGGAGGGAGCGCGATATTTGGCAAGCAGTATTTCATGAAAACGGTTGTTTTAGTAACTTGTTTTTTTGCTGCCTATTTGACGATCTATTTCTTGTTGACTTGGATTCCGTCACTTTACGAAAGTGTGGGTTATTCACGATCGCAGGGAATAAACGCTCTCACTCTTTTGAATTTTGGGGGAGTAATTGGGATCTTTGCGATTGCGGTGATTACGCTGCATTTAAACTTGTCCGTAACTTTGGGGATTGGATTTTTTTTAGCAGCAGGGCTTTTAGTTAGTTTTTCAGCAGTGCAGCCAGATAATTTATTTAGCTTGAATCTTATGATCTGGGCGATAGGTGTTGCGCTTTATGGTGCGTTTACTGGGATGTATACCGTTGTGAGTCGTGCATATGGGGTTACAGAGCGCGCAACTGGAATTGGCTTTTCATTGGGCATCGGTCGGTTAGGTGCTGTTGCCTCCCCAATTCTTGCTGGGTTTCTCGTAGACGCTGGTTGGACAATGTATGCTTTGTTTGTAGTGTTTTCAATTCCCGCATTGGTCGTTTCTTTTTTTATGTTCCTACAAAAATGCTAGATACGTCAGAATGATAGTTTGTTATCTTCACAATGAAACTTGATTTTATGAGTATGCCGTACATCCATAATTTTTGCTGTTACTAAAAGCCTGTGTATTATTCTTTAGGACGGTGCGCTTCTTAAAATTCAATTCTTCCGGCCGTTTTTTCTTTCACTTCATTGGATGTCACGTTAGTTGAAAGTTCAACTATTTTGAATGAGGATCCTGTTACATCAAACACTCCTAGTTCGGTGATAACCCGGCTCACTACGCTTTTTCCAGTAATTGGTAACTTGCAGGAAGCGAGCAGCTTTGAGGTGCCTCGTTTCGTTGTATGATCCGTAAGGACAACAACACGCTTGGCACCTGCAACAAGATCCATTGCGCCGCCCATTCCTTTTATTAGCTTTCCTGGGATGGTCCAGTTTGCGATATCTCCATCTTGGGAAACTTCCATCGTTCCTAAGATTGCTAGATCAACATGGCCACCTCTGATCATCGCAAAGGATGAGGACGACCCAAAATAAGATGTTCGGTCTAATTCTGTGATAGTTTCCTTGCCCGCGTTTATGAGGTCAGGATCAACTTCATCTTCATAAGGAAATGGTCCCATCCCTAACATTCCATTTTCAGACTGTAGAGTTAGTTCTAAATTGGGGGGGACGTGATTTGCAACAAGGGTAGGAATTCCGATACCTAAGTTGACATAAAATCCTGCTTGGATCTCTTTTGCGGCTCTTGCAGCCATCTCATCTCTTGTCCAAGCCATATTACACCTCTCTCTGACGCGTAGTTTTACGTTCAATTTTTTTAGGTGTTTGGGATTTTATAATTCTCTGAACAAAGATTCCTGGAGTATGAATTTTGTCTGGATCGAGCGTTCCTGTTGGTACGATATGTTCAACTTCTGCAATGGTTATGCGTCCGCCCATTGCCATATCAGGGTTGAAGTTGCGAGCTGTTTTTCGGTAGATGAGGTTTCCTTCCTCGTCGGCAGTTTCTGCTTTTATGAGAGCTAAGTCTGCCTTGATGCCGCGTTCCAAAATATGTGGCACGCCATCAAATTCAGCGACTTCTTTGCCTTCGGCAATCAGCGTTCCATATCCAGTTCTGGTGTAGAAAGCAGCAATGCCTGCCCCTCCAGCTCTGCACCTCTCGGCGAGCGTTCCTTGGGGCGAAAACTCCAGTTCAAGTTCGCCGTTTAGATACTGTTCAGCGAACAACTTATTGTCCCCAACGTATGAGGAAATCATCTTTTTAATTTGTTTCGTTTGCAATAGCAACCAAAGTCCAGAGCCTTCCGTGCCTGCATTATTGGATATGCACGTGAGGTTAGTTACTCCTGTGTCTTTGAGAGCAGTAATGAGTGTTTCTGGCATTCCGCATAACCCAAAACCTCCAACCATTACAGTAGATTGATTGGATACGATATCTTTCAAAGCGCTAGAGGCGCTTGAATAAATTTTGTTGCTCATATTGTTGCTTCACCTATTTTGTCTCTAGACTCTTGCCCCTTAAAATATTTCATGATACTTGAAAAATCAAGTAATAATTGATAGCATATATATTCGCACGAATATGGCTTGATCGAGTGAAGCTTTAAGTGAGGGAGGTTTTTAGTGATTCGTATCATCAAAAAAGACGAAACTTTTCGTGGCTTATCGTCTGTATTTGTGAGTGCTTTGGAGCTTGGTGATGGTGATGTGTCAGTGGGAATTAAGGATGTTATAGACGTTGCTGGCGTTCAAACGCGCGTAGGTAGTCGAGCGCTCGCCAATGTGCCGCCGGCCTTGGAAAATGCCGAAATAGTGGAGTTGATCTTAAATTCGGGTATGAAAATTGTTGGTAAGACCAATATGCATGAGCTTGCATACGGTGTAACGGGCTTGAATGACTACACTGGAACACCAACCAATCCAAATTATCCAGAAATAATACCTGGAGGGTCCTCCAGTGGATCTGCTGTAGCAGTAGCTGCAGGGGCGGTGGATTGGGCAGTCGGAACAGATACAGGTGGGTCTATTCGAGTTCCCGCTGCTTGTTGTGGTGTGTTGGGTTTAAAGCCGACCTTTGGGCGTGTTTCACGGCGAGGGCTGCTGCCAGAATTTTCTTCTTTGGATTGTCCTGGGCCATTGGCCTCTGAAGCTAAATATATTGATGTGGCAATGAGGGCTTTGGCTCCTGATTGGAAGTTGCTCTCTAAAATTGGTGACTTAAAAGTAGCTTACTTAGAAGTTGAAGCGCAGCCGGACATTTATGAGAGTGTATTGAGTGTGCTCCTGGGTTTTTTGGGGCGTCTAGATAAATATAACCTCAAGAGTTTTAGTGCAGCTCATTCTGCTGGATTGACGGTAATATCGTTCGAAACTCATAGCGCATTTAAAGAATTGTTGGGTACTGAGGCGGTAGGAATTGACGTTGCCTCTCGCCTTAAGTTGGCTGAAAAAATAAGCTCGGAAGATATATTGGAGGCCGAAAAGGTCCGCGAGACGTTTACAGCTGAAGTAGATGCTGCTTTCGAGCAATATGATCTTTTAGCATTGCCGACTTTGCCGATCTTCCCCCCAAAGGTTCTAGATGCTGACGATTTGATGCGTTTTTTGAATATTACAGCACTTACTCGTCCATTTAATCTTTCGGGCCACCCTGCGATCTCAATTCCGATGCCTTCTGTAGGTGGGTATCCAATCGGATTGCAGTTAATTGCTCCCAAAAATGAAGATGAAAAGTTGGTGTCTTTCGCTCGTGAATTTGAGGCTTCAAACTTTTCTCGTCTGATTAGTAAAATTTGAAAGGATAGACTGTGTCTTTATCTAGAAGTGGTTTTGATTTGCCTAGGTCTTCCGTCAAGCATGATGAGGCTCGATTGGTTGCGCTTTTGGGTGACGTTAAGAGCCGAACGGATGAGATAAGAGATCAGCGTTTTGTAAGTCAAGATATTATCGAAGAACTTAAAAGCGTGGGGCTGTATAGAAGTTTGGTACCTCCAGAGTTTGGCGGTACAGAAATGCATCCATCAGATCTATTAAGGCTTATCGAAAGAGTGGCTGAAGCTGACGGCTCTACTGGATGGGTGGCGAGTTTTAGTTTTGCGACAAAATATTTGCAATCTTTGCCGGTTGACACTCTACGGAAGATTTATGCCGATACTCCAGATATCGTTTTTTCAGGTGCTGTATTTCCGCCTCAGCCAGCTAAAAGTGTTGAGGGTGGAGTAATCGTAAATGGCCGTTGGGGCTTTGGTAGTGGCTCTATGGGGGCCGATTATATCGGGGTTGGGATTTCAGTCGAAGGCAAGGATGAATTTAGTGACCTTCCATTAATGGCTGTGATGCCAGCAAGTGATGTGAAAATTGATCCTGTTTGGGATACCATTGGTATGACGGGGACGGGAAGTCATGACCTTGTAGTAGAGGATGTGTTTGTTCCTAAAGAATTTTTGTTGGTACGTGGTGCTCAGCCTTCAATTGATACGCCAGCATACAGATATCCTTCTTTGGCCATGGCTGCACAAGTTTTGGCGGTGTGTGGATTAGGGGTTGCTAGAGCGGCTATCGACCACATCTTGTCTATTGCAGATAAATCTAAGTCAATAACGGGCGCTCCTACATTGGGCGACCGTTCGAATGTGCAACTTCATTTAGGAGAATCGGTGGCGAAGTTAGAGTCTGCTCGCGCTTGGATGTATAGTAGTACAGATGCTGCATGGGAAGAAATCAGTGCTGGTCGAGAACTGAGCCGTGAATTCAACATGCAATTACGTTTAGCTTCCTCTCATGCTGGGCGCACGGGCGCAGAAGTAGCCCGAGCCTGTTTTGAGATGGCTGGAACGATGGGGATATTTAACAAGAACCCTCTCTCTCGCTATCTCACAGATGCAATGGTCACCGCCCAACATGCCTTCCTCGGGGAAGGGACATTTATAAACGCTGGGAAAGTTATGGTGAATTCGCCAGCGGTACATGGGTACGATGTTCTATAAAAATATTGCTTTAAGATGGAAAATAAAATGACTGAAGAACCAAAAAAAATACGCACTCTATTTTGTATCGCCATTTTGCAAAACTTCTTTGAATTACCGTCTTCTGAGATTGGAACTGTTTGGTCGGCTTTTGGTGAGATGATGGGCGGAATATCTCAAATTCCAGGCGTGGAAATATTGGGAATGCTTGATGATGACGAAACAATGGTTGGTACAGCGCCAAATGGTTTTCCATGGACTGCATATATTATGGCAGACATGCCCGACCGAGATAGTGTCATAGAGGCTTGTAATCTTTTTAGAACGATTGAAGTTGGTGAATACCGTCTGTGGAAATATTGCCGGGTTGAGGCTCGTATGGGGCGCTCTTTAGAAGTGCCAGCACAATATTCGAGTTAGGCATTAAGCAATGGCGGGTACTTACAAGTCACAAATCTCTAAACTTTCGGCGCGTTTAGATGCGTTGGAGGGCGAAAGCAGAATTAGAGGTCTTGTGGCAAGATACATGGAAATTTGCGATGAGCTAACTCCTGAAACACCTTATGATGAACTGGGGGAATTGTTTTCTAAAGACGCTGTTTGGGTTGGGACAGGAAACAAGTACAAGACCGCATTTGGAGGGCATAAAGGGCGCGAAGAAATCGTCAATTTTCTAAAAGAATACGGCGACCCTAAACCTCATTTTTCCTCTAATGTTCATTTTTTAACGAGTGAGAACCTTTTAGTTAAGTCTAAAACTGCGACGGGAAGTTGGGTGATGCTTCAAACGCCCACTTTTTCAAATGAACAAAGTTTTGTTTTGGCCGCGCGATTGAATTTAAAATTTAAAGTAGAAACCGGAAAGTGGCGAATAAGCCAATTCTCAACCACCAATTTGTTTGGAAGACCTGTTGAGGGAGGATGGCATTCCAATGCGCCCATCCCGACGCCGATTGTAGACAAAAATTAGGAGCTGGAAAATGAGCAATACTATTATTGATAACACAAGATCCGAACGAGATTTCGAAGAATTGGTACGTCAAGATAGCGTGCACACATCATTGTACAACGATCCTGAGCTTTTCGAAATGGAGATGGATCGTATCTTTAATAAGACATGGGTTTGGGTTGCGCACGAAAGCGAAATTGCCGAAAAAGGAGAATACATTACTACCTATGTGGGACGTCAACCTGTTATCGTAAATAGGGACCGCAAAGGCACAGTACATGTTTTGCTGAACCGGTGTCGCCACCGAGCAGCTACTGTTTGTGAAGGTAAAAAAGGGAAAGCAAACAGTTTTGTCTGTCCCTATCATGGATGGGGATACGGCCAAGATGGTTCTTTGCGCGGTGTACCGATGGCTGACGGCTATGACGAAAGTTTTGATAAATCGAAATACAGCCTCGAAAGTCTTCGCGTTGAGCATTACAATGGAATGATTTTTGCGACTTTCAATGATGATGCCCCCCCATTGGATGAATTCTTAGGAAAAGCCAAACCTTGGATCGATTTATTCATGAAACAAGGTGCTGGTTACCCTGTTTCAGTGACTGATGGTGAGCATAAATTTCGTTTCCCGGGTAACTGGAAAATTCAGCTTGAGAATACAACGGATGCCTACCATTTTCCAGTAGTTCACAAGTCCTTTCTTAAATCACTTGATCAGCAAGCCGAGGAATTGTTCTCATTTCTTGATGGTGATGGCTTCGTTGAAGACCTTGGAAATGGCCACAGTGTAATGGTTATGATCCCAGAGTTAGTGGACCTGGAAGAAAACCTTGATGAGCCTATTCCAGATCGTTTTGAAGAATTGGCTGAAGAGCTTCGCAAAGAGCACTCTGAAGAAGAAGTTTGCAGAATTGTTCGTGCTGTAGGGGGGAGTGGATTCAACCTTAATCTGTTTCCTAATATTGCTTGTTCAATGGCATTTTTCCGAGTTTTACGTCCTATCTCGGTGCAAGAGACTGAAATTCGTCATGTTGTTATAACCATGAAGGGCGGGCCCAAAGCTGCCAATCAAATGAGATTGCGACTTCATGAACATTTTCAAGGACCGATGGGATTCGGAAGTCCAGATGATGCGGAGGCATGGGAGCGGGTTCAACGTGGTGCCAATGGAGGTCCAAACATGCGGATTATGTTGAACCGAGATTTGGATAGCGAGGGCAAGGGGCCAAATGGTGAAAATAGAGGTGACGTCTGTGCTGAGACTGGAATGCGCGCGGCTTATCAAATGTGGAAACGGATGATGTCAGTATGAGCAATTTAACTTTTGAGAACGTAGTGCAGTTTTTATGGCGCGAGGCAGAAATTCTAGATACTCAAAGCTATGATGAATGGCTGGAGCTTTGGGATAAAGAAGGTTTGTATATTATCCCAATTGATCAAACTGCTGAAGATTATGCTGACACTCTCAATTATGCTTACGATGACGATAAAATGCGTCGGAAGCGTGTTGTGCGACTCCAGTCATCATTTTCTCAGTCTGCTTTAACTGCCGCTAGGACCGTCAGAACTACATCTCGTTTTGTTGTTGTTGATCACTCTGAAAATGAAATGACTCTGCGGGCTGCTCAGCATCTTGTAGAATATCGTCGTGATATAATACGAATTTTGGCAGCAGATGTTGATATTGTTGTCATAAATACAAACGATGGTTTGAAGCTTAAGAAAAAAATCGTCAAGTTAATCAATGGCGAAGAAGCGGTATCGGCGATGGGATTCTTGTTATGAATAAGCCGGACCAGTCAGATGTTGTTGTTGTAACAGGTGCTGGGCGCGGCTTGGGCAGCGATTTGGCGCAAAAATTTGCAGCAAATCGCTACAAAGTTCTAGTGACTGATCTCGATACATCTCGAATTGATGAAACCGTTGAACTTATTCGAACAAAAGGTGGTGTAGCCGAGGGGGGCGTACTGGATGTATGTAAAAAATCTGATTTCGAGAGTACTTTAGCTAAAGCGTTATCCCTATGGGGGCGTGCAGATGTGCTCATCAATAATGCAGGTATGACACGTACTACCTCACTTTTTGACATTAGTCCTGAAGAATTTTCTCAAATTGTTGACGTAAACATGAGAGGGACTTTCTTGGGCTGCCAAGTTTTTGGAAAATATTTTTCTGAGGAAGGGTATGGTAGAATTGTAAACCTTGCATCCTTGGCTGCGCAAAATGGTGGAGCTGCGACCGGTGCTCACTATGCAGCATCAAAGGGGGGCATTGTAACTTTGACAAAGGTTTTTGCGCGAGACCTTGCTAAAAAAGGCGTCACTGTAAATGCAATATCTCCTGGGCCTTTGGATGTAGAACTTGTTCGAGAGATTTTACCGCCAGAAAAATTGGAAGCAGTAACACAGTCAATTCCTGTTGGTCGCCTGGGAAATCCTAACTTTATTGCAGATATAGCTCTACTTATGGCTTCAAGATCCGCTGCTTCAATGACCGGCTCAACAGTTGATTGCAATGGTGGATTGTATGTCAGATAATGAGATTTTGTCATTAATAGTTAAATCCCGTAAGGAATTGCCTGGCCAGGTAGTATCGCTTGAGCTTGGAACGCATGATAACAGCAATTTGACTGCATTTAGCGCAGGTGCTCATATAGATGTGCATACGAAATCCGGGTGTATTCGACAGTATTCACTGTGGGGATCACCTGAAGACACCACAGTTTATAAATTGGGTGTCTTGAAAGAGTTGGAATCCCGTGGCGGCTCTAGATCCATTCATGATGATATTGAGATAGGTGATCAGCTTTTCGTAAGCGAGCCTAGAAATCACTTTCCATTGGTTGAAGCAAGTCAGAGAAATATACTGATCGGTGGCGGCATAGGAATTACTCCTATTCTTTCTATGGCCTACCAACTTCAAGCAGAAGGAAAGGATTTTTCTCTTCATTATTGTGTGATGGATCAAAGTAAATCGGCATTTTGGGATGTGATTTCAAGCAGTGCATTTGCTGATAAAGCTCATTTGCACTGTTCTCATTCTAATGATGCTCCAAGCTTCGATATAGACGCAGATATCCCTCAGTGGGAAGAGGGTACTCACCTATATACTTGTGGCCCGTCTGGATTCATGGATTGGATTCTAAGTGGTGCGGAAGCCAAAGGGTATGAAAGCGCTTATCGGCACAAGGAAGACTTCGGCGCTGATGTGGATACATCTGGTGATACATTCACTGTTGAAGCTCGAAAATCAGGTGTTACGGTTGAAGTGAAAGATGGTCAAACTATAGCATCTGTTCTTAAAGCTGCCGGTGTTGACATAGATGTTTCTTGTGAAGAAGGGGTATGTGGGACCTGTTTGAGTGACGTGCTTGAAGGTGATCCCGACCATCGGGGTGAGTATCTTACCGATGAAGAGAAAGTGGCTGGCGATGTCATCTTAGTTTGTTGTTCACGTTCAAAATCTCCAAAATTGGTGTTGGATTTATGACCAAGTATCCAACATCGAAAACGCGAATCGTAGGAATGGAAGTAACTATCCTGCGTATTCCTACGATTCGCGCGCACACCTTATCAATGGCAACGATGAAAGATCAGCGCTGCGTTGTTATACAAATCGAAACAGAAGACGGTCTAGTTGGGCTTGGGGAGGCAGCTACCATAGGTGGATTGGCATATTCTGATGAAAGTCCAGAAGGTATAAAGCTAACTTTAGAAAAGTATTTCAAACCGATCATTCTTGGAATGGATAGTGCTCGCCCCGGCGAGGTAATGTACCGAATACGGTCCTGTGTTGTTGGTAATTTTTTTGCCAAAATGGCTGTTGATACTGCTCTGTTGGACATCACGGGCAAGCGTTCTGGTCTGCCAGTAAGTGAGTTGGTAGGCGGACGTATTACAAACCGTTTGGAAGTGGCTTGGACTTTAGCCAGTGGAGATACGCTTCAAGATATTTCTGAAGGGCGGAGGGTACTCGATGATAGGCGTCATCGCCATTTCAAACTCAAAATAGGAAAACGTTCTTGGCAGGAAGATGTAGAGCACGCCGGTAGGATAGTGGATGCTTTTAAGGGCGAAGCAACGATACGCGTTGACCTAAACCAAGCTTGGGATTTGGCGACAGCGAAGCGCGCTGTACCTGCATTAGTGGAAGCAGGTGTTACGCTAGTTGAGCAGCCTCTTAGTGTGAATGATCTAGAGGGCTCCAGAATTCTTCGAGAGACGACTCATGCCTCGATCATGGCAGATGAGTCGTTACGCGGTGGTAGCATTGCGGCTAAACGTATTACTGATGCGAAAGCGGCTGATGTGTTTGCTCTAAAAATTGCGCAGGCTGGCGGTTTGTTTGCGTGCCGATCAGTTGCTGAATTGGGTTTAGCAAATGGAATGGCACTTTACGGCGGAACGATGCTTGAGGGGCCAATTGCAACGATTGCTTCAGCTCATCTATTTTCTACTTTACCTGAGTTCGCTTGGGGAACTGAATTATTCGGTCCCTTATTGCTCGCCGAAAATCCTATACTTCAATCTCTCAATTACCATGAATTTGGTTTGGAGATAAGTGAAAAGCCAGGGTTGGGAGTAGAGATAAATCCGGACGCTCTGCAAGAATTTTCAGAATACGATTGAACAATAAATTAGGAGATACGCTTGTGCTCTTTAAAGTTGAAATGAAGGTGAATGTACCAAACGATATAGACAAGGAATTGTTTGCTAAGCAAGTGGATGAAGAAAAAATGAGGGCTAAAGAACTGCAGGAGCAGGGTATTTGGCGGCACTTATGGAGAGTAGCAGGGCAATATGCAAATGTCAGTATTTTTGACGTTGATAGCCCTCAAACATTGCACGATTTGATGATGTCTCTTCCCTTGTTTCCTTACATGGAAGTGGAAGTAACAGCTTTGTGTCATCACCCATCGTCAATACACTCTGATGACCGGTAAAATATAAAAAATAGGGAGAAAAAAGCATGACAAATGTAACGAGTACTGAATACGTTCAAAATTTGTTGGACAAAGCCTCTGGTCTTGATCAAGCGCAGGGCGATCCTCGTTTAAAGGCGATCTTGAGAGATGTGCTGCAAGCGACCTGCGAACTTGTAGAAAAACACAATATAACTGAAGGCGAGTTTTGGTCTGCAGTCTCATTTATGGGAAACGCGGCTCCAGAGTTTGGGTTGATTGTTCCGGGCATAGGTATTGAACACTTTTTTGACCTAGTGCTTGATGCTCGCGACAAGGAAGTTGGAGCTGATGGTGGAACACCACGTACTATCGAAGGGCCATTGTATGTTGAAGGGGCGCCGCTCTCTGACAACGAAGCTGTTATGAGTAATCAGGAAGAAAACGGGGAACGCCTCTATATCAGAGGTCGTGTTCTTAATTTGGATGGAAATCCTCTATCGGGTGCTATTGTTGATGTTTGGCATGCGAATCTTTCTGGATTTTATTCTCACTTTGATCCAACAAATTCTCAAGAACCGTTCAATAATCGCCGTAAGATTAAAGTTGGTGCAGATGGAAGTTATCTGGTCAAAACGGTGATGCCTAAAGGGTATGCCGTACCCCCCAATGGTTCAACGGAACAATTGCTTGATAAGTTGGGACGTCACGGTAATCGTCCAGCTCATGTTCATTTCTTTGCAGATGTAGATGGATACCGCCACCTTACAACTCAAATTAATATTGCGGATGACCCGTTTGTTATGGATGATTTTGCGTATGGCACACGCGAAGGTTTAGTACCAGATATCAAACGAGAAAATGGTGAAGCTACAATTGAGTTTGACCTTGTGCTTGTTGCGAAAGAAAAATCAGCTATTGCAGACAGATCATCGCGGCCCCGTTTAACTGTATAAAGTTTAATTTCTGCTCTCTTTCTTACTTTTGAAAAGAGAGCAGAATTTTGAAAGTACTTTCCTATGCCAGAGAGAATTCTATATAAAGCATCTGACGGGGCGCTTCTTTCAGGATATCAGTTCGGTGATATTTCCAAGCCATGCTTGTACTTTTCTCATTCGTTGGGCTGTACAAGTGAAATGTGGGCCACCGAGATTTCTATTCTTGAAAAAGAATTTTGTTGTTTGGCAATGGATACAAGGGGGCATGGCATATCAGAAGCGACGGTTGGTGCATATTCTCTTGATAGACTTGCATTAGATGTTCTTGAAACTTTGGATTATAAAGGTGTTTCCAAGGCGCACTTTTGTGGATTGTCCCTTGGTGGAATGATTGGGCAGAAGCTCAGCGTTCGCGCCCCTCAAAGGTTTCTCAGTTTCGTACTTGCAGCGACAACTTCCTACATGGGCCCACCGGAAAATTGGCAGCAAAGAATAGACCTAATAACATCTGAGGGAATGGAGCCAATTGCCGCTAGTGCACCAAACAAATGGTTTTCATCAAATGGGGGCGCATCTGATTTTGCTGTAGAGACTTCGATTGGCTGGATATTGTCGACCTCCACAGTTGGTTATTCTGGGTGTTGTGCAGCTATTAGAGATATGGA
Source organism: Hirschia litorea (assembly GCF_042665075.1). Lineage (NCBI taxonomy): Bacteria > Pseudomonadati > Pseudomonadota > Alphaproteobacteria > Hyphomonadales > Hyphomonadaceae > Hirschia > Hirschia litorea. Next base: position 18,954 of record NZ_JBHTBR010000003.1, read on the forward strand.
TCTTAGGGGCGTGGTTGAGTTGAACCAAGTCACGACACTTATTCTTGCTGGAAATCAGGATATTGCAACACCGCCAGATAATGCGAAGTTTTTGGCAGAAAAAATAAAGAATTCCACGTTAATTCTAATGGATGGTGGACACCTTTTAAATTTGGAGCAGCCTGAGAGATTTTGTCAGGAAATGCTAGCATTTTACGAAAAAGAACTATTGTTGGAGTTTAAATAGTGCCCCATATAGTTGTGGAATATTCATGCGACGTATTTGAGGAAAAGGATGAAGTAGAGTGCTTCCTTGATCTTCTAGTTGAAGCTTCTGCACGTGCAAACGCCATAATTCCAACGAATCTGAAACTTCGAGCCATGCCGTATAATCACTTCAGAGTATCTGGAGGGAGTGAGCCGTTTGTTCATATAAACGTAGCGTTGATGGAAGGGCCATCGGAGAAAGACTTAGAGCAGTTAGCAGATTTGTTATTTAGTGCCGTTTCTAGACATTTCGCTGAGGTTAAGCAGGTAACGCTGGATGTTAGGACAACTAACCCAAAAACATATCGGAAACGTTAATCCTGTAAGGAGATTGGCTTAATGAGTAGTTCAAAGACTGTAGATACAAAAGAAGAGCTAAAAAGCAAATTTTTTCAAGGGATGAGTTTTGCGGCAGCGACCGTAAATGTGATCACCACGGATGGAGATGCCGGTCGAGCAGGTGTGACAGTTTCAGCGATGTCATCAGTTTCGGCAGACACTGAAAAACCAACTTTATTGGTTTGCATCAACGAGAGCAGTGCTGCTGCCCAAACAATACTTGAAAATGGCGTTTTCTGCGTAAATGTATTGCGAGATAACCAAGCCTACATATCCGATACCTTTGCAGGAAGGTATAAAGATCGGTTTGAGGATAAATTTGACTGTGCAAAATGGGAAAAAGGAGTAACCGGATCCCCTTATGTTGCAGATGCATTGGTGGCTTTTGACTGTGAAATCGTTGCAACTAAGAAAGTTGGAACGCATCATGTTTGTTTTGGTGAAGTACATGATATACAGCAGGGACGAAATGGATCTGCACTTGTTTATGCAAATCGAGTTTACGGAACAACTCAAAAAATAGAAGATGTTTCACTGGATAGCATTGATGTATGTCCAGAGCAGGAAACACTTCGAATTGGGTGTTTTCATACTTTTGCGCCATTCATCATGCCCTATCTAATTTCCAAAATGAATAAACTGCAGCCCAATTTGAATTGGATATTGGTTGAAGGTGATGAGCGGCGACTCAACTCTGCACTAGCTACAGGGGAGATAGATGCTGCAATAATGTTTGACTTTGATGTGGGGGAAAGTATCGAAACTCAACTATTGGCAGAGTTTGAGCCATATGTGCTTCTTAGCGATTCAAATGAGTTATCGGCTAAAACGGAAATTACTCCAGACGATTTGATCGGGAGAGATATGATATCCGTTTCTCATGAATCTAGTCGGCAGTTTCTTGAGGGGTATTTGACGAAGTCAGGTATTCCGACGAATGTTGTCTTTAAGTCATCATCGTTGGAGATGGTTAGAGGATTAGTTGGGCACGATATTGGATTTGCTATTTTAATGACTAAGCCGGCTGCAAACATTACCTATGATGGTTTACCGTTATCGTCGCGCCCGTTGATCACTAATGAGCCTGCGGGAAGGGTTGTGTATTCTCAGAGAAGAGGTGAAAAAAGGTCACGATTGAGTGAAATTTTTAAATTAGCTGCAGAAGACCTTTTCGATTAATTTGAGGGGGGGGCTTTAGCTAAGCAACTTGATTTCGGGTTGCTAAAGCATCAGGAAACTATGTATGGTTCGCGTTCCGCTTAGAAGTTAAATGAATATTCAAGCACCAGTGCGCTATTATTTAGAGTTCCTATATGAAAAAAGATATTTCTATCCAAATTGAAAAGACTGCGGAAGATGACTTTGGTGTTGGTTTTGAACTGGAAGCTTGGCCATTTTATTGGTTAACGAAAGCATACGGTTCTTATATAGCCAAAATGGAAGATGCTCTTCATCAGGTGGAATTGGATATTCCTCGCTGGCGAGTGCTGATGTTGCTAGAGGGGGAAAAGGCAAGAAGTGTTAGTTATTTATCGCAGGAAGCGATTTCAAAATTATCTACTATGACGCGTATTGTTAGTCGAATGGAGAATGATGGGTTGGTTGAAACGCGTGCGCGTGCATCAGATGCTAGAGTTCGAGAAGTGCTTCTAACTAAAAACGGTCGTAGGGCGAGGGTTCTAGCCTGGCAAAAAGCGGAAGAAATTTATAAACAGTCCTTCAGTTCGATGACTAGAGATGAGGTTGATGAATTCAATCGCCTGTTAAAAAAGTGCAATGAAGGCAGTAAAGGCATTTAGCTTCTCTTTTGGAATAGTTAGAGTAAGAAACTCTATTGTTCTCATGCGTTTATGTGTCAGCAATTTTATTGCATGAATTGTCAATTAAATAATTGATTGGTATTAAGGTTTACTCCCCCTAGGTGGCTCGATTTAGAAGATTTCTCCGCGCAACGCGCGGAGCTGGGAGGAATATGCATGCAGAATAAGGCGAATTCTCATTCTGAGCCTGCGCTTTTGTGGGTCGGAATTGCTTGCATATTCATGTATTGATGGCATTATCAACCTCATGGCCTCTCAGCTTAAGCTGGGAGCAATTGAGGGAGTTACTAAAATGAATCTATTTGGCCAAAAAGATAAGAAACCAAGCATGGTTATGGGTAACGAAAAAATTTACCCAATGACCTATGGTGGAGCACAAGTTGAGGGCATCTCTCGTGATGCTGTACTTAATCCTTTTGATTTGAGTGTTGTTGGATATAGCTCAGTTGCCAGCCTCGATCAATTAGATGATGCTGTGAGATGTGCGCGTAAGGCATTTGAATCGTGGTCTACTCGACCGGATTCGCAAAGAGCTGAAGCTTGCCTCAAGATAGCTAAGGTTTTTGAGGATAATGCGCAAGAATTATCCCGACTGATCACTCAAGAGCAGGGGAAGCCATTGAATGCTGGCGGTTTTGGTTCTGGGTTTGAGGTTGGTGGTTGTATAGGTTGGTGCCGAGCGACATCAATTTTGAAAATCGACGACAAGAAGATATTGGATGCTGATGGCGTAACTGTCATCCAAAAAAGTGTTCCAATGGGGGTTATTGGATCTATAACACCCTGGAATTGGCCTTTGTTGATTGCTGTTTGGCATTTTATACCTGCAATTCGCACAGGAAACACGGTTATCATCAAGCCTTCACCTCTGACTCCTCTTTCTACCCTACGTGCTGTGGAGTTGATTAATGAAGTATTGCCTCCTGGCGTTTTGAATGTAGTGCCAGGTGGTGCTGAAATAGGCGCAGCTATTTCTTCTCATGCGGATATAGATAAAGTTGTTTTCACAGGCTCAACCGCAACAGGGCGGCGTGTAATGGCCAGCGCTTCAGAAAATATTACTCCTTGTTCGCTGGAACTTGGAGGCAATGACGCTGCTATAGTGCTTCCCGGTGCGCCGGTTGCGGCTATGGCTCCAGGTTTGTTTTTTGGTAAATTTATTAATGCGGGCCAAACTTGTGGCTCTATCCAGCGTTTGTACGTTCATGAATCAGACTATGAGGCTGTCTGTTCTGCTTTGGTCGAGCTAGCCAAGACAACAAATGTTGGGGATGGGCTCCTTCCTGATACTGATTTGGGGCCTGTGCAAAACAAAGCTCAATTTGAAAAGGTTCGAGAAATGGTGGGGGACGCTATCAAGCAGGGAGCTCAACTACTAGTTGGTGGAGAGTCGATTGGAGAGGGATATGCATTAACGCCAGCTATTTTGTCTCATTGCACTCATGATATGGAAATAGTCGCAAAAGAGCAATTTGGACCGGCGCTTCCCATCGTAAAATACTCAAGCATTGATCAAGCCATTGCAATGGCTAACTCAACAGACTCTGGCTTATGTGCTTCAGTTTGGGGTACTGATCCAGATTTGCTTCAATCTGTTTCGGATCGCTTGATTGCAGGAACTGTATACATAAATACGCACGCCGAATTGAATCCGATGGTTCCCTTTGGTGGTGTGAAGCAGTCCGGTATCGGTGTCCTATTTGGTGAGGATGGCCTTAAGTCATTTGTAAATACAAAAATCCTATATCAGCGATCTGTTGGGTGAAGTGTCCCCAATATGCTACACCGCGCGCCTAAAAGATGAATATTCAAGTATGTGACTAGCATTTAGTCATTTGTGCTTCATAGTGATGCTAATTCGGCTATTAAACGCGAAAATGCAGGCTGATTGTTGAGAAATCACAAAAGATGATTAATCAATCAAAATTCTGGTATCGGATTTTATGAGGAGGAAGCAGAATGTCTTACAAGCGAAGTTCACTTTTAGCGAGTGTGTCTCTGGGGGTGGTATTGAGCGCTGCGCAATTTGCAGCGGCGCAAGAGGTGGGTGCAACAATTGAGGAGCAGGGGCGTCCAAACGTTCTTGCTCCGATCATTGTAACATCTCAAAAAAGAAAACAAAACCTTCAGGATGTAGCTGTTTCAGTTACCGCATTTTCAGGTGATCAACTTGAAGCCTTGGGGTTGAACAGTAGCACTGAGATAACCGAGCAAATTCCTGGACTTCAATTGAATGCTTGGTCTCCTAACGTTACTATCTTCAATTTGCGGGGTATCTCTCAAAACAATTTCACCGACTATCTGGAAGCGCCGGTAGCTGTGTATCTTGATGATGCATACATGGGGTCCATAAATGGTATTTCTGGGCAGCTGTATGACACTCGACGCGTTGAGGTTTTGCGTGGCCCCCAAGGAACGCTATTTGGTCGCAATGCGACTGGAGGGTTGATACACTTCGTTTCAAATGACGCAAGTGATGAAGACACAAATGGATATGTTAAAGGCGCTATTGGGAATTTTAACCGCAAAGAAATTGAAGGGGCTATCGGTGGCTCGTTAGCGTCAAATGTTCGTGCGCGTGTTTCAGGGCGATTTGCTTCCGCTGACGGCTATGTTGAATCTGCTCCATCTCCTGCTGTTGGGTTTGAGGGGAGTGGTCAAGACATTGGTGGTGAAGATGGTTTCGCTATCCGTGGAAACTTGCAAGTTGACTTTACAGAAAAATTAACTGGAAGCTTTTGGCTAAAATACAGTGAAGACAACGATGTGCCGACCGGAGGTTATGTTTTTGCAAACTGTGAGTTTGAAGCAAATGGCTATTGTGCTACAGATGCTGGCGGTCGCAGCAATGGTACCAACGGGGTAATCAACGGAATAACTGGCGAGCCAGCTAGCCCCTATGACAACTTTGGTGAGCAATCGGGTGCCTTCAACCGGGATACAACAATTTATCAGGCAGATTTTGATTATGCACTTGATAATGGAGTAGAGCTTACATCTATCACCAACTTTACAGATTTGAATAAAACATATTCTGAAGATGCGGATGCGCTTCCAGTTTTGGTCGTAAACTTCGATACAGAAGCGAAATATCAACAACTATCTCAAGAAGTACGTCTATCCGGTAACACTGATAAATTGGAATGGCAAGTTGGTGCGTACTACCTAGATATTGATATCGATGGTGGTCTTCTAACAGCAGGGGCCCCTATTGTTGGGGCCGCACTGTCTGTTGGATTGCCTGGTGCTGAGGCAGTTTTAAATGAAGGTTATTCGCTTGGTTCTCAAAATACTTCTGTTTTTGGTCAGCTGGAATATGAACTGGCTCCTGCTTTGTCGTTGACGGCTGGGTTGCGTTACTCAATGGACGAGAAGTCTATAGATTATGTTTCTTCTGTGGAAGAGGGGGGAGACAGTGTTGAGTTGGTCACAAACGAGCTATTCTCTTCTATCATTCAAGGAATTGATGAAATTGAATACGATGACTGGGCTGGTCGATTAGCACTTGATTGGCGAGTTGCAGATAACACTTTGTTATTTGCTTCGGTGAATCGCGGCATAAAAGGCGGTAATTGGACTCTGTCAGCCAACGTTACACCTGATAAGTTTCAGCATGACGAAGAAGTGCTGATATCGTATGAGGCTGGTGTAAAAACAGAAACTGACGATGGTCAGCTGAGATTCAACGCGACTGCTTATTATTACGATTATGAAGACTATCAATCGTTTTCGCTTCTTAACCTTGCGCCTCAGGTCAGCAATACAGATGCGACAGCATATGGTGGAGAATTCGAACTGTTTTGGTCTCCTACAGATAATTTCAATGCTGTTCTTGGGATGAGCTTTCAAGAAACTGAGGTTGATAATGTTGAGTTAGTAGGAGAGGCGTTTGGTCCTGAGTTCTTCCCAGGCGCTCCTGATACAGAGTATTGCATAAATCAAAATGATGGTTCATTTTTCTGTGATTATCCAATTGACAGTCTCACAGGAGCGGAATTGCCAAACGCACCTACTGTTAGCTTAAACTATCTTTTCCGTTACAATGTAGATGCTTTAGGTGGAAATATAGCACTGCAGATGGATGGTGTGTGGTATGGTGATCAATTCCTAGAAGTTACAAATTCAATTGCTTCTCAGCAAAAATCGTATGGATTAACTAACCTGTCAGCGTCCTGGGCGAATGACAATGGTTTGGAGTTGAGTGTCTTTGCTAAAAATGTGCTTGAGGAAGAGTATGCTGCGTACTCATTGGATTTGGGGTTGCTTGGAACTACCCAGTTCTTTGGCCCGCCACGTACATTCGGAGTTACGCTGGCTAAGCGCTTCTAAATCTGCCCTAAACGAATAACATATCACTCCAATTACTGACCTCTCTTCAATTATACGAAGGGAGGTTTCTTTTTTTGGGGGGGCAACAGTATATCTGAGGAGAAAAATGTTCGCTTTTGCGTGATATTCAATACAATGATGGAAGTTAATTATAGTGGGTGGGGAAGGGTGTGTAAGTTGGTTAAGTAAGAGTGGTGCTGAAGCAGCGTGGGCAAATACCATCCAGCTTAGAGATGTATAATCCGGATGGTGTTTGAAATCAATTTTATTTCGACGCTTTTAATTGGGAGAGTGTTACAAAAATAAAGGCAGCTACAATAAGGCAAATGGCAGAAAATGTTAGCATTCCTGTATAGCCCTGACTTTCTATCAGTCTGCCAGATACCATAGGGCCTAAAACTGCACCGCCAGAAAGGCTCGCACCACACAAGGCCACAAATCGACCTTGTTTATCAAGCCTTGCAGTGAGTCCGAATGTAAAAGATAGTATATAGTTTACAGTGAATAAAAAAAGAATACTACCAGCGGCAAACCCAGCGGTTCCTGGCACGAACGCCAGAATTGCAAGCGCTACCAAATGAACCGTTGCAATGATTATAAATTGGATCGTCTGGCTCGCCTTATTGGATAGGATAGCAGCTAAAAAACCGCCAAGACCCATAGCGATAAGGCCAATAGAAAGTGTTGCCCCTATTATGCTTCCTGATATTTCGCGATCGCTTCCCAAAAATTCCAGAAAGGCCCAACTTCCCATCATTCCTGAAAAGAATGTTAGACTAATTACGACTGATATAAGGATCAATAGAAGATTTCCGGAGTTTTCTGCTGGGTAAAATTTATCCAAATCGCGCCTTGTATTATCTTGTTTTGGAATCCCCAATGCTCCAAAACCAAGCAGGAGTAAAGCCATTAACATAACACCGATGAATCCGGTAAACCCAGCTTTTGGGAGAATGAAAACTGGGGCAGCAAAAAGAACTATTGCGCCGGGAAACGTTTCCATTCCAAGCTTGACGGCAAAGGCTTTTTGTGGGCGCTCACTGTCACCTAGGACCGTCATAGATAAAGAATACAGTAGTCCCATTCCAATGCCTGTGAGGAACATTGCGCTAAGCAGGTGTAGGTAGCTATTTATAGCTAGAAATAATCCGGTACCAATAATTGATATTAAAAGCCCGATGAGTGATGTTGCGCGCCAATCAATCTTTCGGATCCAAAATAGAGCGCTTATACTCATACCGGTAAAGCTAGCGTTGAATGCCGCGGCTGCATCTCCAACTTGTTGCGGTGTAAGTTCAAAAGTTCCGCCTATTAGACTGAGAAATATCGGCATTACTCCGAACATCAGTGCTCCCGCTCCGGCTAAAAATCCGGCCCCTAGGTAGACTTTGGTGTTATCGATATAACTAATATTGTTGGTGTCTGTTACATTCATTTTTTTTGGACCTCTTTTCTGGTTATTATCATTAAATAGAGGTTAGCTTAAGGTTATTACTTGACTTTTCAAGTAAAATTATCTTGGATCGTATAACTAAGGTTTTTCTATGATTTTTTCGTATGAATTCACTTTTAAATTAGTGCACTAAAAGTAAATACTCTGGATTTTTTGTTTTGTAACAGTTGTAAAATGGAAAATTGGGAGGTGTTCATTGAGAGAGAAAATACAAGAAAGATTGAATATTAATCTTTTCAGGGGGTGTGAATATTACATAGGCGTAGTCCGCGGTATTTAGGAATACGTCGCCTTATATTGATATGGTTTTTCGAAGTAAGAAATTCCGTGACTGTACAAGAATACAAATTGCTTAACTAGGTCTGGGGACACGGTATATTGTGTTCTGTCTTGGTTATTTGGGGCCAGATATGGATGAGGAAAAGATAAATGGTTTTTTGGAATAAGAAAAGTTCGGAAAAGACAGGCAATTCAACGAAAATTGATTTCATTTATTTGTCTGAGCAAGATATGATCCGTGCTGGTGTGACTGATATGCCTAGATGTGTTGATACAATGGAAGAGATGTTCGCATTGTTACATCACGGTGATTACCGAATGGCCGGTGCACAAAACAATTCACACGGCGCTTTAATCCTTTTTCCCGAAGATTCACCTTTCCCTACTATGCCGAAGCCAACTGCGGATCGTCGTTTGATGGCAATGCCGGCTTATCTCGGTGGCAATTTTGGCACTTCCGGTGTGAAATGGTATGGTTCAAATATCGCGAATCGTGAGCTCGGTCTGCCACGTTCAATTTTAATGTTCATTCTCACTGATACAGTCACAAGTGCGCCCTTAGCATTTATGTCAGCTAATCTTCTATCCGCTTACAGAACAGGCGCCATACCGGGTGTTGGGGCTCGATATCTAGCTAGAAAAGATTCTAAAGTGGCTGCTATTTATGGCCCTGGCGTAATGGGTAAAACCACTCTTGCCGCATTTATCGCAGCTTGCCCTTTGATTGATACTCTTAAGGTGAAAGGGCGCGGTCAGAAAAGCCTTGATGACTTTATTGGTTGGGTAAAAGACACATATCCTCAAGTAAAAAAAATCATCACTGTTCAAGATGAGCAGGAGCTTTGTAGCGATGCTGATGTTATTGCTTACTGTCCGTCGTCGCCATCCGGTGACCCTTCAAAGTACCCAATGGTGAAGCGTGAATGGCTTAAGCCAGGTGCTTTCTTAGCCATGCCGGCCGCGGGAAATTTCGACAAATCGATGGAAGCCAGCGATGTACGTAAAGTATTAGATAATACTAGTTTGTATGAAGCTTGGGCTGAAGAAATACCAAGCCCGACCCATAACATTGTGCCTCTAATTGGAATGAAGTTTATGGATATGCTCAAAGAGGGTGCCATGAAGCCCGAGGAGCTAGAGGACTTGGGTGCTATGGTTGCGGGTGCCGCACCAGCTCGAAAAAATGATGAAGAGATTATTATGCTTTCAGTGGGTGGGATGCCTGTTGAGGATGTTGCTTGGGCGACCGTTGTGTATCGAAATGCGATTGAAAAAGGCATTGGTGTTACCTTGAATCTCTGGGATGAGCCTGTCCTTCGCTAAACAGCAGATCTATTTTCTTTATAAGTTGGAAACGAAGTGAAAATGACCAAAGTAACTAAATTAAAAACAGGTTCTAAATTTGAAGATCTTGCTAGGTATTCTCGAGCCGTTTGCGTAGGCGATTTTATATTCGTTTCCAACACAGCAGGACGAAATCTAGAAACACAAGAAATGCCTGATACCTTAGCTGGCCAGACTGAGCAAATGTTTTTAAACATAGAATCTGCATTAGAGGTAGTGGGGGCTAGTCTCAAGGATGTAATTTCCTATAGACTGTTCGTGCCTAATCCAGAAGATCTTGGAATTCTAGCGCCGATATTAGGTCAGAAATTTAAGGATATTGATCCAACGAGCACAGTCACCTGCCCTCAATTAGCTGCACCATACTATAAGGTTGAGATGGAAGTAACAGCATATAGAGGGGCTTCTGCTTTGGAGACAGAAACGATAAATATTGGAAAATAGGTACCATTTTTGTATTGGTTAAGTATTTTCTATTGGCTGGAATGAGTTCTGATGGCACCTATAATCTCTCCTGTATTAACAACTAAAGATATCCCTGATGAAAGTCATGTTGTAATCATCGGGGGAGGCATTATTGGCCTAGTAGCTGCTTTGAATTTAGCAGAGAGGGGGGTGCCGGTTGTCGTTCTTGAAAAGGGAAGAATTGCTGCTGAACAGTCTTCTCGTAATCTTGGTTGGATAAGAAAATTAAACCGTTCGGCACATGATATGCCTTTGGCATTGGCAGCTGAAAGGATTTGGGCTGATTTGTCTCAACGAACAGGAATGGACGTCGGTTATCGTACCCCAGGATTAATGTTTGCGGCGCGCTCTGAGATTGAGTTAGACAAATACCGTGGCTGGTTACAATCAGTAGAAGGTCTTTCTTTGGGGGCAAAGCTCGTAACGCAAGATGATATCAATGAAATCGTGCCAGGGGGGACTATTACTTGGGCGGGTGGGATTCATATGCCAACTGATGGATATGCTGAGCCGACGCTTGCTTCTACCGCCATTGCAACTGCAGCACTTCGAGCTGGAGCACTAATTGTAGAAAATTGTGCTGCACGTACTTTGAATTTAAATTCGCAAAATGAAGTTTTAAGTGTGGTTACCGAGCGAGGTTTGATACACTGCAATCAGGTGCTTCTGTCTGGTGGAATTTGGTCTCGACGTTTTCTGAAAAACCTAAATATCTCCTTGCCGACCCTTCCAATGGTGGGATCAGTTATAAGAACTGCCCCGATGGAGGGGCCGTCAGATATAGCATTTGGGGCTTCAAATTTCTCGTTTCGAAAATGCCTTGATGGCGGTTATATATTGATGCAACGCGGAGCTTTAGATGCTCCGATGACACCTGACCATATAGCTTTGGGAATGAAGTACATTCCTGCATTAAAAGCAAACGCTGAGTTTGTGCGCCCGAATATTGGTCGATATTTCTTTGAAGAATTGTTTAGAGGATTCGCTCGGAGCGGTAAAAAGGTTTCGCCTTTCGAGCGTGAGCGTATTCAGAACCCGCAAGTCAATAGAGACCTTGTTAAGGAAGCATTGAATGCCGCAACTGAGGCATGGCCGGCTTTTGCAGATGTTAAAGTTTGTTCAACATGGGCGGGGGTGATCGACATCACTCCAGATTCTGATCCTATTATATCAAAGGTGGATGATGTTCCGGGGTTAACTTTGGCGACAGGCTTTTCTGGGCATGGGTTCGGTACATCTCCAGCTGCAGGGCAATTGGCTGCTGATCTTATCATGGGTACAAATCCTATCGTTGATAATGCATCTTATCGTTTCGATCGTTTTTAATAACAACAAGTGTTTGTAGATTTTATCACAAATTGACGACTTTGGAGCTGGTTGGCGTATGCCAAAGCCTTGATCTAGTAGATCAAAGCTTTGCAGAAAAGCCTCCGACAGGAGCTTCATCAAGGTGCCACTGCCAGTGTTCGAACTTTTTCATCTGGGCGGCACACCTTTCTAAGTTTGGAAGCGAAGTAGGGGTTAAAACCTATTCCACCAGAAGCGCATTGTTTCATGCTGTAAATTCAAGCTGAGTTGCGACATTTCTTATACATTATTGAAGTTTCATAAGTTCTTCTCTGAATACTTCTTGGGGGGTGCGATAGCCAAGACATTTGCGCGGCGTGTCATTCATTTTCTGGTTTATTTCCCTTAAGGATGAATACGGTAGTGCGTGCAAGTCCAGATCTCTTGGTAAATATCTACGGGCCCGTTTATTGAAATTCTCAACACTGCCTTTTTGCCATGGAGCTGACGGATCACAAAACCAGCTCTGTGTATCCATTTCAGCTTCTAAGTAACGCCAGGCTACAAATTCAAATCCACGGTCAAATGTAATAGATTTTCTTGCTTTAAAGGGCAGATGGGAAAACACATTTACGAGTTTCTTCATAAGCGGTTTTGACTTACGGTCATCATTTTTGAGAAGAACAGCATAGCGTGTTTTGCGTTCGACAATTGCAGCTATATTGGTTTGTCCCAGTATTTTTTGGAATATCATAAGATCACCTTCCCAATCTCCAAAATCTACCCGCGATTGAATGGATGGTGGCCGCTGTTTAATCGAGCGTTCTAGTGGAAAAATATAGTTTTTTGAACGTCTTGAGTATCTTGGCCGTCGTTTTTTTCGACGCATTGGTAAATATTGTGCAAGTGATAATGCGTGACCTTCATCGGAATATACATAGGCGTAAATTGTTTCGTGAGACACTTGATGGGGCGCGTTTTCGTGCTTGAGACGACCTGCAATCTGCTCTGGGGTCCATCCGGTTTTAAGCTGTTCAATAACCGCAACGAGTAGTTTGGGAATTTGAATGAGCTTGCGCTGCTTTTTGCGCCGATCCTGGGCCTTAGCATGCGCTAAAACACAATGATATCCGTCATAATCGGGCATATCTTTATCTTGAAAACTATTGCGATCAATTTCTCGATAAATCGTTGATCGATGCCTTCCGAGCCTATTTGCAATCTGTGAAATAGGGATGTGGCGATGTTTGAGGGACGCAAGTTCGCGTCGCTCACTTATACTAAGTTCTGAGTGCGTCATTGAATATCTTTCCATTTCAAGATAAATACTGGTTTGTCGCAACTCAATTTAGAATGTGCCCCTCTTACATTTGTATGACGCATAATCAACGTTATGTGCAATAGTAGTAAGGTCAAAATCGCTGAAGTGCTTGGCTGAGGTGGTCTAACCTCGGTGTTAAAATCCAGCAGCGATGAAGTGCTTGGGAACATTTTATCAGGAAAGTAGGTGTGCCTGAAAATCCAGATGGCGCACTAATCGGCTTTATCAAAAAGAAAGATTCGCTCCGCCAAAAATCCCTTTTTTAAGTAAATCGGTTCCTAAAGGCTCGAACGAAAAGATAGACTGTCGTCTCACCTTCCCGCTAGTTCAACCTAGCGCTGACTTCTCTTGCCGAGTATATAACAAGCAGCATTGAAAGACACCAAAAAAGATACTATATAAAGCATGAACAATGGAGCTTTGTTATGGTTCAACAAATTTTTGCAGATATGACTGCTAGCATTACTGATTTGAAAAAAAGCCCGATGAATATCGTCGAGGCTGCGGATGGCGAAGCCGTGGCGATTTTGAACCACAATGTTCCCGCCTTTTATTGTGTACCTGCGGATATGTATAAGCGCATGGTCGAACTAATCGAGGATGCGGAACTCAACACACTCGCAGATGCCAGAGAAGACGGCCCATTTGTAGAAGTTGATTTGAGTGACTTATAAACTCGAATTTCATGCTCTGGCGCTCAAGGAATGGAAAAAACTAAGTCCCTCCATTCGTGACCAACTGAAGAAGAAACTCTCTGAACGCTTGGAAAATCCTTGCCTTCCCTCTGCACGCCTTTCCGGTTCTCAAAATAGATATAAAATTAAGCTACGCTCAAGCGGGTATCGACTTGTCTATGCAGTCGATAACGATCGTATAGTTGTTAAAGTTATTTCTGTCGGAAAACGCGAAAGAAGTGAAGTCTATAGGAAAGCAGATAAGCGTTAGGATTGAGACGAACGCTGCCTCCTACTTCCATTTGTTCAGTTATACGTTTAGCCCTCCAATTGTGTTCATGGGACATGAAATGGCCCTAAGCTGCCTGATGAACAATGCGGCCATATAGACAATTGTAGACTACTTAGAAATGATGCAAACCTAATTTGAGTTTGGGGGTAGCTATACAAT
>NZ_JBHTBR010000004.1:0-523 GCF_042665075.1 Hirschia litorea
CATCCACATCAGCGTTTGGCGAAGGTGCAGGATATAAAGTCCAGCACCGTTTCCGTCAAGAACTTTTTTTAATTAATTTCCGAACCGTCCGAAGACTAAGCTGAGCACCTCAGTGCCAGAAATTAACTAAAAACAACAACTCGGTGGGCGACTTACTAAGTTGCCCGCAGAACCGTTTGTTCTCAGCGGAGAGAGGCGGTGTATAACGACCGACCCTCAGCTCGTCAACCACTTATTTTAAGTAATTTTCAAAAACTCAAAGAGCCTAAGAAAACTATTTAAAACCCGGTCAATTTCACCACTCTATATAGAGCAATTGATTAACCTGTGGTCGGCGAAGAGACGCGGCTTATAAAGACCTCATCTCACCCCGTCAACCACTTATTTTTGTTATTTTCAAAAACTCAAAAGAGACAAGAAAACACTTAAATTTGAAATACTTACGCTGAATAAATTCAACTCAGAAATCTCAGTGGTCGGCGAAGAGATGCAGCGTATAAAGACCGCATCACTCATCGTCAAC
>NZ_JBHTBR010000004.1:661-308986 GCF_042665075.1 Hirschia litorea
TCAGATCCGCAAATTCTCCAATGTCGTCGAAGAGCCGTGACGTATATGGAAGTCACAACTAACCGTCAACCACTTTTTCTGCCTTTTTGTGACAAATCTACTCCCCCTCCACGGCATAGAGAGGCTGAGATCACTCTACGAGCCTCGCCTTGAGAATCATTTTTTTGAACTTTAGCGACGGACGCTCAACAAACTCCCAAGACAGCCACGCCACGGGAAGCACCAACATCACTGCTACAGCTAATAGAAAAAACGGATTAGCCCACTGCAACTCTCCCATGAGTATCTGGAGGATGGGAAAGTGCCAGATATACACGCCATAAGACAAATCTACATGCTCAAAATAACGCATCCCACCAACAGGCATCAGTCCAGCGTACAACACAGCAGATGCTACAAATAAAGTCGCAGCAACATCCACTCCAACACCTACTACCAAACTAAGCCCAAACAGCGCACCAGATAGCAGCACCCACATTGGACGAGTAGAAACCCATCTACGCCAAAGCCAGATATTCATCCCTATACCAAAGCAAAAAGCGAAACGAAGACACGCAGCTAGGAAATCGCTTCCCAGAACAGGATTTTCATGTGGCACATACACCCAAGCTAAGACACCAGCCAAACACGTCATCACTGCTACGAAATAGCGGCGCTCAAAAACACCCAAAAGCAATATGATCGGCGCAACTAAATAGCAGATCAACTCATATCTCAGCGTCCATAGTGGTGAATTAAACTCCAACGGATAAGGATTATTCGGATAGAAACCTATGGGTGCCCCCATAGTATCACCAAAACGCAATATCTGAGCAGCGTACTCCAAAACACCAATACCCACCCAGTAATCTTGGCGAGAGACCAATGGCCCAATTATAAACACCGAAACTAAGGCAAGCGCCAACAAACCAGGATAAAGACGAAGAAAGCGAGACAAGTAATAGCTTAAACCAGCACCTCCCCGCTCCAGAGAACGCATTATGAGCATTCCAGAAAGCACGAAAAAACCATTCACAGCCAAAAAACCCGCTGTTACCGAGCCGATTCTCAAAAGCTCAGTATGGGTCTGCCCCGACCAAACCAAGCCGGCATGATCGAAACACACTAATAGCGCCAAAACCAAACGCACAAGATTAAAATTATTCTCACGACTATCGAGCTTCGCCTCCAAATTGGAGACACCACCTATCAAGCGCGATGCTTCACTCATGCGAGCCATACGGTTAACCTACAAATATTCCCTCGGGAACAATACAACGCGCCACCCAGAAAAATCCGTCGCGCGGTCTGCATATTTTTGCAATTTATTTTAAAAGAGATCGAGTTCTGGTAGGCCTGGACGGAATCGAACCGCCAACCAAACCGTTATGAGCGGTTTGCTCTAACCGTTGAGCTACAGGCCCCCAATTACGGAGAACGCGCACATTACTCATTTTGAAGCCCACGTGAAGCCCTGATTTTAAAAATCTCGCATTCTAGAATTAAAATTCAATCATATATGGCGGAATCCAACGCATGAATCAGCATTTGCCATACGGTTGCCGCAATGCATGCTCTTCATAACAATACATTTTTTGTAATTTTCGCGACAGGAGCACATTATGTCTCAAGCCATACGCCTTAAAACCGCTACCCCCCGCAAACACCGCATTTCTGCAATTCTTGGCATGCTCGCTTTTTCAACGGCATGCAGCTCAATACCAATGAATGCTATGGCGCAAATAACTCCCGAGAATTCAATGATGTCACCTACGATCCAACAAGAAACAACACTCAATTTAACTGGTGAAGGCAAAGTTGAAGTCGCACCTGATATCGCTTCCGTTTCACTTGGCGTAAACGTCGATTCTGAGACAGCCTCTCAAGCGATGAAAGAACAAGCCTCCATAATGAGCAATGTTTTCAAAGCATTAGAGAAAGCCGGGATTGCCAGTAAAGATATGCAAACGGGCAACATCTCTTTGAATCCCCGCTATGATTACAACAAAAGAGACAGCGGCCCACCAAAACTCATTGGATATCAAGCAACTAACACCGTAAACATTACCGTCCGCGAACTTGATAAAGTGGGTGGTGTTTTAGATGCTGTTGTTTCTGCCGGTGGAAATACGATCAATTCTATCTCATTCGGACTAGAAGATTCTAGCCAAGCCCTAAAAGATGCACGCAAGGACGCTGTGTCAGATGCTCTTGAAAAAGCTGAACTTTATGCTGATGCAGCTGGTTACAAAGTTTCCAGAATCATCTCAATGGACGAAGCTGGAAACAGCTCACCTCGCCCGCAACCTATGATGATGGCTCGTATGCAAGAATCAGATTCTAGTCGCACGCCAATTGCAGCAGGTGAGATTTCTTATTCTTCCACTATGAATGTTCAATTTGAACTTGTTCGTAAATAAGGATTACAATACCCAACAAAAAGGCCGCCTCACTTTCTAAGTGGGCGGCCTTTTTTATCAAATAAACAGTTGAAAATAAATTATTTTTTCAAGATTGATTTTCCGGACATCTCAAGACTTGTAGATACAGATTGCATGGCAGGGACCTCAATTGGATCTTCCAAAAAATCATCCAAATCTGTAAACTCTAAGGAATCATCCGACTTCGCCCAGTCTGTCGCACGTCTGCGAGGCACGACCGGCCCTGCTTCAGCGGGTGCAACATCCTTTACGCGTCGTTCAACTGTTTGCGCTGTGGGTGCCGCCTGCTCTTGTAGAGGTGCAGTCATGGTAGGCGTTTGCTTATACTCAGTCGTCGGCTCGGTAACAGCATGGTTTGCAGGTGTTGCAGCAGTCGTGTTACTTGTATTGAAGCTTCCTGTTGCCTTGCCTTTCATGCGCGCTTTACGGTCACCGCGCTCAAAGAATAAGCCCCAATATTTATCAATAATGTCTGCACGAAATTCTAAAGAACGCAGATTGCGAATCTCACGTTCTTTCATCAAACGCACACCCTCAATCTTCACCCGTCCCAAACTATTCACCGTCTGAACGAATCCATTATATGAACGCGGCGCGTGACGGTTTGCTTCAAAATGGATTTCACCAACGCCTTCACGTCCCTCATCCGAATTATCCGCCAATGTATTTCTGAATTTATACGTCATGAACGGCCAATCAAATTTGGAGAACTCCATCACCACATTCGATTGAACCTCAAGGTTTTCATCAACAGCATATCCAGAAAAACGAAACTTTGTTCCGGCAGGCTGTATCTCTATCACAGCCATGCGCGGTGAACCGACATGCTTTTCAGCCTGTATCCACGTTCCTTCCATATAGTGCTTACCCAAAATCAAACGACGTATTGGCGTGTAGCGGAAAAAAAATGGCAACACAGCATCATTTAATGCCAACCAAACAACGATTGTTACCATCAACGCGGCCGCAGCAGCCGCGAATGGCGCATATTCAAATTGAAAATCTATTGATTTATAGGTCTCGAATAATGGACCAGAAACCATGCTCACAAGTGTCAAAACTATTGCGGCCGAAACCGCATTAGCCACCACCAAGAAACGACCATATGGATTCACCACATGCCCCCTTTTCTAAATTAATTTACCCAAAAAGTAGTCTTTTTATTGGTTAAACAAGTACCACAAAGTAATTGGTAAAAATACAACTGTATGGTTAATGACTTATTCTTCAATATTAACCAATAAAGACTTCATTCAACTAATTAGAAATAAGAATTAATAGAGTTATAACGATCTGTTAACTAACTTGGTAGGCATTAATTACCTAGCTAAACTTAAAGGCAAGCGAACACTATAGCATTCTCCAGACAAAAAAAGCTGCCAACACAAGGATGGCAGCTAATATCTGAAGTACAGGTTTTCCCTGCTTGTAAAATGGTCTCAAATCACGTTTGCGCTGATCTCTAGACACAACTTAACTTAGGCAATGTGAGGAACAATATTGTTCTCATCGTCCAACATGACGACTGTTGGCGCATGCTGACGTGCTTTTTCTTCTTCAATTTGAGCAAAGGTCGCTATGATAATGCGATCCCCCAATTGGAAATGACGTGCTGCTGCACCATTCACACCAAATGTCTTTGACCCACTCGGAGCCTCAATTGCATATGTAGATAAACGCGCACCATTTGTGATGTTCCAAATATCAACGCGCTCATTCACGAGAATTCCTGATGCCTCGAGCAAATCCTTATCTATAGAGATTGACCCCTCATAATGCAGGTCACATTGCGTCACTGTTGCGCGATGCAATTTTGCTCTCAACATAGTCAGAAACATTTAAAACTCTTTCTCTTCAACAATAGTTCGAACGCCAAGCAGAAATTGGACCACCTTTTTCATCCACTTCAGCGTTAGTTTAATCAATATATGGCCTTGATGACCAGTATATTCAATTGTCCGAACAATAAATATCAGCATGCCCATCTCGCAGATGCAGCATTTTGAGCCTCTATACCACATCAAAGCTGAATGCCTAGTGACTAGCCCCTACACGCATCACGTGCAGATCACAATCGCATGATCTCACATACTCTTCAATTGACCTCTGTCTCCCCTCTCTTAAAGAGAAACGATCCAAAATTTCCGGAACTGAGACCACACTATGAAACAAGATCAAGTCAAAGATTATTACGGACAAACCCTACAAAACTCTACCGACCTAAAAACAGATGCGTGCTGCACCCAAGCCGCACCACCTCTGCACATAAGGAAAGCACTAGGTGACGTACACGATGATGTCGCCTCGCGCTATTATGGTTGCGGGATTGTAATTCCTTCTGAGCTTGAAGGCCTAAAAATTCTTGATCTTGGATCAGGTGCGGGCCGTGATGTATTTGCGCTCGCAAAGCTTGTGGGCCCCAATGGCTCCGTGACGGGTGTTGATATGACAGCGGAACAACTCGATATAGCACGTAAATACGAACCTTGGCATGCAGAGAAATTTGGATACGAATCGCCGAATACTCGATTCCTAGAAGGCTATTTAGAAAAGTTGGACGAACTCGATCTCGAGCCTGAAAGTTTTGACCTCATTATATCAAATTGTGTCATCAACTTATGCACTGATAAGCTAGCTGTATTTCGCGCAGCACATTCATTGTTAAAACCAGGTGGAGAACTGTATTTCTCGGATGTTTATGCAGACCGACGCGTACCTGAACACCTTATCAACGATCCGATTCTTTATGGAGAATGCCTATCGGGGGCGTTGTATTGGAATGATTTCATCTCAATGGCAAAAAGCGCGAACTTTATAGACCCGCGCATTTGTGAGTATCGCCCCCTTTCTATTCTTCACCCACAAATTCAGGACATGCTTGCACCAATAAAATTTGCATCCGTCACTGCACGACTAATGAAGCTCAATGGTATGGATGCGGCATGCGAAGATTACGGCCAAGCCGTAATATATAAAGGCGGTGCCCAAGGCATGGAGCGCATATTCGAGCTAGATACCGAACACAAAATCGAAGCTGGCCGCGTATTCCCCGTATGTAGAAACACTTTAAAAATGCTAACCCAAACGCGTTTCTCTCGCTTCTTTGACGTTCTCGGAAATGGAGACACGCATTTAGGTCCCTTCCC
This sequence comes from Hirschia litorea, assembly GCF_042665075.1. Classification (NCBI taxonomy): domain Bacteria; kingdom Pseudomonadati; phylum Pseudomonadota; class Alphaproteobacteria; order Hyphomonadales; family Hyphomonadaceae; genus Hirschia; species Hirschia litorea. Next base: position 6,228 of record NZ_JBHTBR010000004.1, read on the forward strand.
CGGCTGTGCACCCGTCAACGTGTTCTCCGTCGAACCTTCACAATCAGTACCATCGCAAGCAACAATGACGAGTTGCTGCTAAACACCGACAAAAAAAACGGCGACCGATTTCGGTCGCCGTTTTTCCATGACATTTCCTAAGCTATACTGCCAAGCACGCAGCAGAGCGTAGCGATATGACTAAAATTGGAAGTCCACAACAATGTTTACACCTTCGTCCGGTGTGCCTTTTTCAAATTTCCATTTAGAAATTGCTTCAACAGCAGCGTCATCAAAAACGCCTGGTTGGTCTGCGTTTACAACGCGAACATTTTGCACAAGACCATCTTCTTGAACATCAAATGCCAATGTTACTGAACCTTCGATCTCGCGCGCTTCGGCTGATCTTGGGTAAGCAGGCATAACGCGTTCTGTCGGTACTGGAAGAGGCGCTTTAGCTTCAGCTGAAGCAGACAATGCGCCAGCCATTGTTGTAGAAGAAAGTACGAATAATGCTGGTAGGATGTGTGCGATTTTCATGGTTCTGACCCTGATAAAAGTTGCTATAAATGCTGCAAATCTTTTGTGCTATCCATGCAAGGCTATATATTCTTTATTGCATATCTGCTGTCTGCTAACATGCATATATGTATACTCTTGATTTGTGACAGTTCCTCGACAATTTTTGCGATGTTTCACTTAAAAACGCTAACTACCTAATTTTTAGGCGTTAAAAATGCAGATTTGATGCGTATTTTAGCGCTAATTCTCAAAAACAACACCAATCACACAGATCTGAGCACCTGAAAGCAATGCGGGAAACCAGATTTCTATGAGCTGCAGATTCGCAACTCTACAGCATTTACCCATTCGATAAGGCATATGAATATTGCATCAGCCACAAGAACACGTCATACAGACAGCAAAATAGCGGCTGAAACTTTCCAACCGCTATCTTACAAAACTCTCGTGTATGATCTAATTACTCAGATTGCATCACACCATTAAATTTCAGCGCAAAAAAATCACCCTTCATCCACATTGGACGGACATCTTGATTGGCTAAGGTAAGTGCAATTTTCGCGTTGATGGATGCAAACTTGTCCGCAGCATTGAACAAAAGCCCATTGTCCAACTCGTCAGACGGTTTGTGGTAGTTGTTTGCGAAGTGATTGCTCCATGCTTCTTTACCCCCATTCTCGAATCCCGTCGCCAAGAAAACAGACGGGACTCCGGCCTCAACAAACCGGTAGTGGTCTGAGCGTGTAAATAGCCCTTGAGATGGAAATGGGTCCTCTCCCAAAGTTACGCCAAATTCAGTAATAGCATCCTCAATGGCGGATTTCATAGTTGAACGCTCTCCACCAAATGCAACAACATCAGTGAAATCATAGGTTAGGACAGGCATATCCAAATTGACGTTTGCGACAATGCGTTCGCGATCAATCGTTGGATTTTGAACAAAATACTGCGCGCCCAGCAAGCCCTTCTCTTCTGCTGTAACAACAGTGAACAATATTGTACGGCGCGGGGCATCCCCTGCTTTGATAATACGGGCAGCTTCCAATAGAGTTGCTACGCCAGCTGCATTATCTAAAGCACCATTATTGATAACATCTTTTTTCATCGACTTCTGAGTAATACCGATATGATCGACGTGCGCAGACAGCACAATCACCTCGTTTTTTAGATCAGGATCTGAACCTTCGATAATACCTATTACATTATCAGAGGAGATTTCAGCGTGCGTAGATTTTTGCGTGATGGTTGCAGTGATCGGCAACTCAAAAGAATCAACTTTTGCTTCTTCATCTTCAATTATTGCGCGAATCTCGTCCCAAGATTGCTGCGAACCTGCAAACAATTTAACCGCGCCTGCGTCAGAGACATAAGCTGAGGCCTGTATATTTGGTGACGTTGTGAATGGTGCGCCATCTTTATCAATCCATTTCATAGATTTGCTAGATGTAGCGTTTTTCACAGATTGCGCAAAAGGACGTCGCTTTGCACTTTTAGGCGTTTCGATGCTAATGACACCGATTGCACCGCGTTCCGACATTTCTCGTGAGATTTGCGCGCCATAATAAGCGCGTTCTTCTGTTTGAATACCGCCAGGCGTGCCCGACAAGATTGCCACGATTTTACCTTTTACATCGAGGTCATCATACGGCGTTAAACCGTGCTCTGGCGCAACAACACCATATCCTGCAAAAACAACAGGTGCAGTTATACTATTTTGAGCGCTATGAGATGAGGCGTAAACCACAAAGTCTTCACCTTCGATTAAATCAACTGGCTCGCCATCAATTGTATTGATACTCAAGTGATTCCCGTCTTCATCTCGTACAATAGACATCAAGGGAACCGATTGAGTGTAGCCACCATTCTCACCTTTGGGAGCAACACCGATTTGCTTAAATTGATCAATTACATATTCAACCGCCAAAGCGTGACCAGCCGAACCAGCTTCACGGCCTTCCAACTTATCATCGGCAAGGTAGGCGATATCAGCTTTTATACGTGCAGCCCGCGGCGTTAGAACCTCCTGCAACGCGACTTCCGCCGTCTCAGTACTGGAAGCATCGGTCACAGAAGTGGTTTTTTGCTCCCCCTCATTCACCACACTTGCGCAAGCACTTAGAAGCGCAGCAGCTGACAACGCAATAATTGACTTTAATTTCATAAAATTTCCTCAAGACCATCTGTATCTACCAATGTTTGAGGCAAAATTAGACACAGATACTCTAATGTCGAGCATTTTCTTATCGAATTCCGACAAAAATACATAAACAAAGCACACTAGGGCCCATGAATATTAGTCGATGCGCCATTCTGGAAAACGGCGATTCTTTCCACCCCAATAAATTCTTATTTTATTTCCAGCCGGATCTTGGACGACGGCTTCCCGCCAGCCATAGGTCTTATCCTCAGCTTCACTAAAAACGACATATCCCGCAGCTTTCAATCTTGATACGATCTCATCAACACGAGGAGTTTCAAAATAACATGCTGGATAGGCTCCTTGTGCGGGCGAACCTCCATTTGCAGCTATCGAAAATGTTGCTGGCTCCCCCTGCCCACTTTCCGGCACACACTCAAACCTCGCATATCGGGGTGGAGCACTCACGATTAAACGCAAACCTAAAGTCTTATAGAATGCCACGCTTGCGTCAAAATCTGTGAGAGGCAATGTAACCTGATTAAGCTGCATGAGCATTTCCTTATATAATTCAGATTCGGTCCTAATTGTTTATCATATAACGAAGCCTCTTTGCGCCTGCATCCAGAAAGCTAAGCAGAAATATGTCCCACAACTTTTCGAACCATATGCGCCTGCCTATGTTCAAATAGAAAAATGCCTTGCCACATGCCCAAAGCAATATCTCCGTTTAAAATCGGGATAGATATGGAGGTTGGTAAAATTGCAGATTTTATATGAGCAGGCATATCATCGGGCCCTTCTGCCGTGTGCGTAAGCCAACTCATTTGAGAATTATTAGCATCAGGAACAAGCCGGTCAAAATAGGCGACAAGGTCATGCAAAACACTAGGATCAGCATTTTCTTGAACAAGTATAGAACAAGATGTGTGACGCACGAATAATGTTAAAAGCCCTGATTCTGCGCCACTTTTCGCAACAAAATTTCGTACAGAATCAGTAAATTCATACAGTCCTTGCCCATTCGATTCTATTGTGAACTGAGTTTGCATACAGCCGTCACGCATCTATTTTACACCTCGTAAACGAAAACATATCCAATAATTAACCCTTAGTCCCCTTGTACATATTAACTATTCGCCGCATTCTTCACACTCAAAAGATGAATATGACCCAAAAGAATGGTCGCTCTGATGGAGGAATAGCAATGATTTCACGTTTAAGCGGGTTTGCTTTTGCGCTGAGCTTTTGGATTGCTGTAGCAGTAATTGCAACGTCCAGCTTGCAAGCCTCGGCAAATAACTCTGCCCCCAAATCTCATATGTGTACCCTAAACAATTAAACGCAAAATGACATGACATCATGAAAAAGGGCCACGCAGATATACTGCGCGGCCCTATTATTATGTACTTCAATTCATATTCTTTATTTCGATTCATTCACCATAATGACTTTACGGTGAGGGAACGGAATTTCTATCCCTGCAGCATCTAATGCTTTTTTCATTTGCTCGGGCACCGAATACAACACGTCAAAATAGTTTTCACCTTTGGTAAACGGGCGCACACGGAAATCGACAGAACTATCGTTCAGTGTCTCAACTTCCACAAATGGTGCTGGGTCTTGAAGAATATTGGCATTCGCCGCCAAGACGCTATCAATTACTTTGCGCGCCTCATCGGTGTTTTCAGCATAGGCGACAGAGACAACCATATCTACTCCACGTACAGGGTGATGCGAGTGATTTACAATTTGCTCGCCCCACACTTGGCTATTGGGAATAATAATCTGTTGGTGATCAAAAGTTTCCAAAATCGTAGTGAAAAGGTCTATTTCGGTTACATTTCCAAAACGGCCCGCTGCATCAATAAAGTCACCCACCTTATAAGGACGGAACAACATTAACATTACACCCGCAGCTAGATTTGACATTGCCCCTTGAAGTGCAAGACCAATCGCCAACCCCGCAGCACCAAGCAATGCAACAATTGAAGTTGTCTCAACTCCAAACCGTCCGAGTACAGCTATGAATACGAAGGCGAGAATAACATAGCGCGCGACGCTACCTAAAAACTTAAATAGAGTATTGTCTAAATTCTCGTGCTTTTCACCCATTCCTCGGATGAATTTACTCACCTTACCGGCAATCCAACTGCCGATTATTAGGATTACTATTGCCAACAATATGTTCGTGGCAACGCCGATAGCACCCGGCAAATATTGGTTGATATCTAATTGGTCTAAATAGTCCTGCATGAAACAGCCCCTGCTTTCACAATAAATGAACAAGTAATGGACTGAAACTAGACGCCTTCGATTGAACCCTCACCCAACACAGCGTTTATCTCAGGTTCATGTTCTGATGCGTTGGACCAATTTTCTCTAACAAGCTGGAAGGCGGGCTACTTTGAACCAAAAATCATAAAGAGATTCAGCTATACGCGAATAAGCGCTGGGGCTGCTTGGTTTAACCATGTAAGCATTCGCCCGTTTTTCATAAGATAGCTTAACTTGGTGACGCGCATCAGATGTAGATAGAACAATAGTTGGTATATTTTGCAAAGCCTCATCGGCCGCTAACGCATCCAACAAAGCATGACCATCCATGATCGGCATGTTTAAATCGGTTACTATAAGACAAGGGGCACCATTTTTTTTAATCGCGGCGAGCGCCTCTTCACCATTTTTAGCGATTTCGATCTCTATATCATCCGCGATTTTATTAATAGCGCGTACAATAAAAACCTGATCTACACGCTCATCTTCGACCAACAAAATCCGTTTAGACATTTTTCCCGCAATCTTTTTATTCTATAGACGGCAATTCCAGCACGAAACATGCACCTTTAGTGTAACCGCTATCTAAATATAGTTTCCCCTTGTGCAGCTGAACTATTCTTTGGCATATAGTCAACCCCATGCCCACACCATCTATTTCTTGAACTAACCCTCCACGCTTGAAGGGTTCGAATATTTTCTTGGCGTCATTTTCAGGGATTCCCAAACCTTCATCTTCGATTCGAATTACGTGCATTTTTTGATTTTTCAGGTATTCGCTTTCTATACGAACAATCGGGGCCTTATCACCGGCATATTTGATGGCATTGGCGATGAGATTTTGAAGCAAGAGGACCATTAAGGAATTTGCGCCCATCAAAACTGGCAAGTTTGAATATGTTATATTCGCTTCTGATTTTAAAATATCCAATGATAACGCACTTTTAGCAGCTTCAACCGCTTCACTCAGCTGCATAGGTTCAAACGCGATGCTGTCACTCTCCAAGTTCGCAAGGCTATACAAACTTTTCACCATGGTACGCATTCGACTAAAGCTCGAAACCAATTCATCGAGCCAAGAGTCAGCATCTTCAGGCAATTTAATATCATTCTGAGTCAATTCATCTCTGAAAAGCTCAACAAACATCGCGCACTGACGCAAAGGCGCTTGCAGATCATGAGCTGCTGCATACGCAAAATCTTTCAGCCCCCTGTTCAAAAATTCCAATTCTTCTTGCTGTTTCTTCAGCATTGTAATTGGCGTAAATGTCACAGAAAATGCGTCTGATTTACTGCGTACGGCATGGATACGAAACCATTCAACCATATTATCGTGCGGATAAAATATCTCAGTCGTAAAGTCTTCTCCAGTCTCGACGACCTTCTTATAAGAATCGAATAGTCCAGCTTCTTTATTGCCCGGAAGAACATCCAACATGTTCTTTCCCATCAAATCACTATAGTTTCGCCCCACCATTTTAAGTGCAGCTTTATTGACCACAATCCACTTAAAATCACATATGCTTCCAGCAGTATCATATACTGCTTCAAAACACATTATTCCTGAATCTGTATAATCGAGAACAAGCTGATTCAAAGATTGCATTTGTGCAAACTCTTCGCGCTTCACCTTCAATTGATGATCTTGTTCGAAAAGCTGAGTAACATCCGTATGCACACCAAGCATACGAATAGGTGCGCCCTTCTTGTCACGGATAGCAACCCCACGACACCGTATCCAAACTGTGTGGCCCTCACGGTGAGTATAGCGCACGATTTGATCATATGGATGATCAGGGTCTTCAAAATGTTTAGCTGCGTTTGATTGCGCTTCTTTTAAATCATCTGGATTGATAATATCCATCCATGCTTCAGCAAGGTGGGGCTGTTTCGCTGGATCGTAACCAAGCGTTTCCCAAAATTTAGCATTCATCCATTCATGCTCAGGATTATTCAAATCCCAATACCAGATACCATCCAAACAATGGTTCTCAACAAAACCGCTTAGCTCATTCTCACCTTGCGTTAAAAGGTGAAACTCTTTCTCTAAGTAATGCTGTTGTGAACCCATGATCGTTGATGATCCCCTTAAATCTCGAGCGCATTCATAACGAAGCACACAATTGCCAAATTAGCCTTTACTTGAACATTGCCTCAGGAATCCCAGAACAATTGCCCTTATCGCACGCTGTTAGCCCCTCACCATGAACTTAACCTTCCTTCAAACAAGTTAAAGTCAATAAATTTTAACCAAAAAAAAGCCCCCGCATAGAAGCGAGGGCTTTAAAACTCAATATATTCTGAAGAGTGTTTATGTATCCAAGAAGCTACGTAATTTACGTGAACGACTTGGGTGTTTCAACTTACGTAGAGCTTTGGCCTCGATTTGACGAATACGTTCACGTGTAACAGAGAATTGTTGACCAACCTCTTCCAACGTGTGGTCCGTGTTCATACCAATACCAAAGCGCATACGTAGCACACGCTCTTCACGAGGCGTTAATGAGGCTAGCACACGAGTTGTTGTTTCACGAAGGTTGGACTGAATAGCTGCATCCACAGGAAGCAATGCCATTTTATCTTCGATGAAATCACCAAGGTTTGAATCTTCATCATCACCAATCGGCGTTTCCAAAGAAATTGGCTCTTTCGCGATTTTGAGAACCTTACGAATTTTCTCAAGCGGCAAACCAAGCTTTTCAGCTAATTCTTCAGGTGTTGGCTCACGGCCAATTTCGTGAAGCATTTGACGCTGAGTCCGCACGATTTTATTGATCGTCTCGATCATGTGAACTGGAATACGAATTGTACGGGCCTGATCTGCGATAGACCGCGTAATCGCCTGACGGATCCACCACGTCGCATATGTTGAGAATTTATACCCACGGCGATATTCAAATTTATCAACAGCTTTCATCAAACCGATATTCCCTTCCTGAATAAGATCCAGGAATTGAAGACCACGGTTTGTATATTTCTTAGCGATAGAGATCACGAGACGAAGGTTTGCTTCCACCATCTCTTTTTTCGCGACGCGTGCTTCACGTTCACCTTTTTGGACTGTCGCTACAATTCGGCGGAAATCCTCAATCGGCACACCCATTTCTTGTGAAAGACCAGAGATATCTGCACGCATTTCTTCAACTTTATTGCTTTCTGCTGCAATAAACTTCTTCCACTTGGCAGAAATTTGGGAAACACGCTCACCCCAGTCTGGCTCAAGCTCGGTACCGAAATAGTTATCGAGGAATGACTTGCGCGGCACACCATGCGCATCTGACAAGCGCATTAAAGCCCCCTCAAGCCCCATTAGGCGCTTGTTAATCGCGTAAAGCTGCTCAACGAGCGTTTCAATACGCGCATTATTGAGATGTAGCTTTTTAAGGTTCTCGATAATACCGTTCTGAAGATTGACGTATTCTTCAGAGTCCTTTGGCGTAAGCTCTTTACCTTCCATGTGACGCGTTACAAGTTTTTCCTGCAAACGGCGGTATGCTTGGAAATCAGACGCCACATTATCCAGAATTTCAGTAACACCATCCCGCAACTCTGCTTCCATCGCAGACATGGACATTGCGCCGCCATCATCAAAATCATCATCGTCTTCATCATCTTTTTCAGGCTCTTCAATGCCCTCTTCGATGCGCTTTGCTTTGGCTGCAGCTTCTTCTTCTTCTTTTTTCTCAGCTTCAATTTGCTGAGGTGTTTTCACAACTGGCTCACCCTTTTCAAGGGCTACGGCTGCAGCGGAATTATCTGGCACCCCACCATTTTCAGCCGCATAGGTCGCTTCCAAATCGATAATATCACGTAGCAACACGCGCTCATCTTCCAGCTCCTGACGCCAAACCATGATCGCTTCAAATGTAAGCGGGCTTTCACAAAGCCCACGGATCATCGCATCGCGACCAGCCTCGATACGTTTCGCAATCGCAATTTCGCCTTCACGGGAAAGCAATTCAACAGTACCCATTTCACGCAAATACATGCGCACAGGGTCATCTGTACGGTCATAACGATCCGAGCGACCACCTGTTGTCGCAGCAGTTGACTTTGCTTTAGCTACGCGTGTTCCTGTTGCGTCATCATCATCAGAATCACTATTTTGAGAATCATCTGACTCTTCAGCGTCGTCATCAGAATCAACAACATTGATCCCCATCTCGCTAAGCGCAGACATAATGTCCTCAATCTGATCAGGATTCACCTCATCAGAAGGAAGAACTTTATTTAGCTCTTCATGCGTAATAAATCCACGCGCTTTACCAGCGGCGATAAATTTCTTTACGCTTGCATTCGACAGATCAAGTACTGGACCATCTTGGTTTTCAGCAACTTCTTCTTTATTGGCTTTGTCGGCTTTTGTTTTGGTCATACAAATCTCCCGCCCTTAACCCCGGCTCGCCCAAGCCGCGTATGGCAATTCAATCCTGTGAGTTGCTTGTGGTAGTATCGTCGATAAGTTCCTGTGACTTCGCTTTCAATGCTTGTCGTTCCGCCACCAACCTTTTTCGACGTGCCCATTCCGCTTTATGTTCCTCGACTCCGTTAGCTGAAGCAAACGCATTTTTCTCGCTATCTGCCTCGTCTTTCAGAGCCGCAACAGTTGGGAAACGCTCCAGTGCAGCGAGCCATTCACGCCCAGCAACAGTGGCTGGATCTATGGGCTCCTGATTCGGATACTCTTCGAGCAGTTTCGCAGAACGTGTGCGGCCAAGACTCCGTAAATGGGCTGCAATTGCGCTGCGGTCAACCTTTTCCCCAAATTCTTGCACATCTAATGCTGCATTTCTTAGTGTTGAGACATCTTCATCACTAAAAACAGCCATTGCTAGCATCTCTTTCGCCTCAATCATAAGGTTTGGACTATCAATGGCGCGAATAATCATTCCAAGCCCTGTACGCCCAGTTAAGCCTCGGGTGTCGGATAACTTTACTACAGGCCCCTGTGCAACATTCTTGCCGCGATATTTCGAGTTCCCTTTACCATCCCATTTTTTTCCGCCCCAATTGTTATTTGAACGTTGGTCTTTTTTGGCAAATCTCAATTCACGAAAATACTGGTAACGCCTGTCTTTCAATTCGCGCATATATGCCACGCGCACTTTTTCGTGGCCAATCGAAGCAACTGCATCGTCTAGCCGCGCTTCAAAACCAGCGATACGCTCGGGTGTATCCAAGGACTCACGCCCCAATTCCCGCTCCCAAAGCAAATCCACAAGTGGACGGGCATTCCGTAACAGGTCACGTAGACCTTCTTTCCCGCCCTCTGTTTTTAAGAGGTCATCCGGATCCATGCCTTGAGGCAATAGAGTCACAAATACTGATTTTCCTGGCTCCAACAATGGTAGCGCAAGATCGACAGCACGCATGGCCGCTTTCTGCCCCGCACTATCACCATCGAAACACATTATTGGCTCTGGCCCAACACGCCACAACATCTTTAACTGCTCTTCAGTGAGCGCAGTCCCCATAGGAGCAACAGCTGTGGAAAATCCCTTCTCAGCCATAGCTATGACGTCCATATACCCTTCAGAGACAATCAGCCCACGCGCAAACGGATCGTCAGAACCAGCGTGTCGAGATAATTTGTAAATAGCATCTCTGGCGCGGCCATAATTATAAATAACCGACGATTTATGAAACAGGGGCGTTTCCGATGAGTTTACATATTTGGGAATGCCCTTGTCTTTAAGCACCTCTGCTGACTCAAGCGCACGCCCTCCAAGAGCGATCGGACGCCCAGTAGGGTCAAGTATAGGAAATATAATGCGATGGCGAAAAGCATCATATGGTGGCTTATTTGCTTGCTTGGACTCTCGTACAAGACCAATCTCCAGCAAATCTTTAGCGGTTGCCCCCTGCTCGACTAAATGATCATGGAGAGTTTGCCACCCTTCAGGTGCGTAACCTATACGATGGCGCGCCCATGCGCCTTCATTCAAACCACGTTTCTTTTGCAGATAATTTCGTGCTAGCTCACCATTGGAGCCACGCAGTTGGGCTTCGTAAAAAGAAACCGCCGCTTCCATTAGTTCAAATAGAGACTTGCGTTTCTTAACTTGCTTTTTCTCGGAAGCGTTCTCTGTGGGCAGCTCCATGCCAGCCATTTGAGCAAGCTTCTCGATCGCTTCTTGAAAGCTAAGACCTTCAGTCTCTTGAACAAACGCAATAATATCGCCTGATTGCTGCGTTGAAAAACATCGATAAGTGCGCTTTTCATCATCAACATAAAAAGAAGGCGTTTTTTCGTCTTTAAACGGTGAAAGACCTTTAAAATTCTTTCCCGAACGCACAAGCTTAACCTTGCGCCCGATATACCCCGATATAGGCAACCGGTCTTTTAATTCATCAATAAAAGCTTCAGAAAACCGCATCACACCTCATCGAACCCAATCCTTATTTAAGGACAGCTACCGCATCAGTTATTCTATTTAACCATAATAATTTGTATTTTTGGTTATAACAGCAATTTTTTTACAGCTGATTTTGCTGCGGCTGACTCAATTTGTTCTGGAAAACGCGCTTTTAACTCAGTGACACAACGCCCCATATCTTTCAGGCATTCTCCACCCAACTCTCGCACGACATGCTCTGCCGCCAAACGTATCTGAGCATCATCCAATTTTTTAGGGATGAATTCCTTCAATACGTCTACTTCTTCGCGCTCTTGTTCAGCTAATTCAATGTTACCTACAGCATCATATTCTTCTGCTGCCGTTTCACGTTGCGCTATCATATGACGCAAAATTGCATTGATTTCAGCATCTTCACACCCGCGACATTCATCTTTTTTGCGCGCTTTAATATCGCGATCCCTGACAGCGCATAAAACCAGTCTAAGCGTTGCTGCACGCGTTTCGAGTCCGTCAGTCTCGGCTTTCGCGAGTTCTGACTTGAGTTCATCCCGAAGACTCATGTGTACGCCATCAGCAACATTTTGTTGTAATGCAAGTGACATCTATCTGTTAGTCCTGCTAGGAGTTGAGCCGTTTTCATCACCAAAATTGAAGGTTTTACGACTAATCATCTTGACTGCCAAACCCTCACCTCTCTATTCACGTGCGAAATGCGTCGTGAGTCAATGGTTATGAACACGCTGTAATAAAACAAGAAGGCGCGCTCTTATGCCCAATCAGGTTGCCAATCAAGTCCCTAATACAAAGTTTACCAATAACGAAGTTTCACAAAACTCTGGAAAAACACCTCAAAAAGCGACTGGAGCCATCGCACTTGCAGATGGAACTATCATTTTTGGGCGTGGTTCAGGTGCTTCAGGAACAGTTGTTGGAGAATTATGTTTCAACACCTCAATCACAGGGTATCAGGAAATTCTGACTGACCCCTCCTATAACAATCAGATTGTAATGTTCACATTTCCACATGTTGGCAATGTGGGTGCCAATGATGAAGACAATGAAGAAAGCAGCGTAAACGGCGAAACAGCTGCACGCGGTGCAATTTTCCGTGCTCACCCTACTCCGCCCGCTAACTGGCGGTCAAAAGATCACCTCGGGGCATGGCTGCGCAAAAAGGGCATTGTCGGCATTTCTGGTGTAGATACACGCGCTCTCACTCGCCGCATTCGCGAGGGCGGCATGCAAAAAGTGGCAATCGTCCACGCGCCAGATGGTGTGATTGATAAGGCTGCTCTTCTTGCGACAGCTCGCGCATGGGGCGGCGTTGAAGGTGCTGATCTCGCAAAAGAAGTAAGTACATCAGAACGGTTTGAAACCACTGAAAACCTTTGGCACATTGTTGATGGCTACAAAAACACAGATGCAGCAACCTATCATGTCGTCGTCGTGGACTTTGGCGTCAAGAAAAACATCCTTCGCAACCTTGCAAGCGTCGGCGCACGTGCCACTGTCGTTCCTGCGACAACATCTGCAGAAGATATCCTAGCTCTCAATCCCGACGGTATTGTACTTTCAAATGGACCAGGCGACCCCGCTGCAACTGCCGAACACGCCGCTCCTATGATCCGCAAACTGATAGATTCAAACAAACCTATTTTAGGTATTTGTATTGGTCACCAGCTTCTAGCGCTTAGCCTTGGAGCTAAAACTATGAAGATGGCTGCTGGACATCACGGTGCGAACCACCCTGTAAAAGATTTGGAGACAGGCAAGGTAGAAATCGTGTCTATGAACCACGGCTTCACAGTGGACCCAAACTCCCTACCAGAGGGCGTCGTTCAGTCTCACGTGTCTCTATTTGATGGCACAAATTCTGGGTTAAAAGTCACTGGAAAACCGATTATTTCAGTACAACACCACCCAGAAGCCAGCCCCGGACCACAAGATTCTTTTTACCTGTTCCAGCGCTTTGCCGACTTGATGAAATCGTCAGCATGCTGATCAATACGATTTATGAAGGTTTTATGGCAGTGCGCGAATCTGCTTGCGGCCCAAAAAATTAAATGCCATTCGACATGAAAACAGAGGTAGCACCCTTTGTTTTTGTGTTGAGTCGAACAATTAGGCGGGCTGTTTAATGGAAATTCTGGGCACAAACATATGGGCCGTGATTGGTTTTGCTTTCGCGGCGTATGCCGTTGTAGGAAACGACGCGCTCCAAACGCTCGGTACTTTTATCAACTCGAATAGACGATTACCGTGGTGGGTCCTATATCTCTTTGCGGTATCTATTCTTCTCGTCACCTTCTATTGGGGTTGGCAGATCACCCAAGGTGACGTCTCTTGGGGAAAGCTCGATAAAGTATCAAAATTTCCCGTCTTTGAAGTTCACTGGTATCACGTTCTGCCACCGATGGTGCTGCTACTTCTGACCCGTTTAGGTATCCCAGTTTCCACAACATTCATGGTCCTAGCGACCTTCGCGACACTTTCCGGCATGTATTCTATGCTGACGAAATCGCTCATGGGATATGGAGTAGCATTCATAACTGGTGGACTGATCTACGCAGCACTTGCACCTACCTTAGAACGTTGGTTTCTAAAAACAGCCGATACCCAACACAATCCTATCTGGGTAATCCTGCAATGGGTAACCACTGGCTATTTATGGGGTGTTTGGCTTATTCAAGACTTCGCGAATATCTTCGTATATCTCCCACGTAACTTACCTGAAACTTTCAATGTCGGTGGAGAAATTGTTCAAGCTACATCTAAAAGCGCTCAAGCCATTCTTGATAAATGTACAGAACTATCAGCAGGCCAAGCTGACGCAATAGACGCGTGTTTATCAAGTGTATCTATAGCTTCCCGTACTCAAAACCTGAGTTTCTTAAACGCCAGCTTGGGTATGGCTCTGATTGCCGTGTTTCTGCTCATCACGTTTGCGAACCGTGGTGGACCAGTGCAAAAAATCCTACTCACCAAAACATCCGTGACTGATATACGTTCAGCTACAGTTATAGACTTCATCTATGCCTCTTTGCTTTTCGTATTCTCAGGAAATTTGCAGGACTTTGGTGTCCCAATCTCAAAAGTGCCAATGTCAACAACATGGGTATTCCTTGGCCTGATCGCCGGACGTGAGTTTGCAATTGCCACACTCGATAAGGTGCGTACGACGGGAGCAACTGCGAAAATCGTTGGGATGGACCTTGCAAAAGCAACACTTGGTATAGTCATATCAGTGGCCTTAGCGCTCTCTATGCCATACCTTGCTCAGCAATTTAACGGGAACAGTGACGAAATCTCATCTCCCCTAGAAATGCCTTCACAATAAAGATGGCTTGAACGCTTACACTCCATCCAGCTTTGGTATGTCTCCATACTTTTAAAATGATGGTTGTGTATTCAAAATAACTCCCCTACCAATATTTACTCATGTTTATTGGAGGGGTTGGGAATATGAAAAACATATTTAAAACGACATGCGTAACCATAGGGGTGCTAACATGTAGCTACATGTCCCCCGCTTGGGCAGATGCCAAAGAAGACGCAAACTTCATTGCAAGCAAACTCGCATCTGACGATGTCATAGCTGTTCAGCTGGAGGCTATCAGAGGTATCCTGACGCCTACCCTCCAAGTGCAGTTGGAGCAGTCTGGTATAAGGCTATCGCCTAGCTCCCTACGGATATTTACAGATCTATTCGTAGAAGAGTTCTCGGTTGTATTCATAAACGAATACCGCAAAATAACCGAACAAACTTATATTGAACATCTATCTGCTTCAGAGTTAGCCGATTTTCGCGCCTTTTTGGAATCCGACTCAGGTAAAGTTTACGCAGAAAAACAAGCTGATATTCTTACCAGCCTCACAAAAGCTGGCGAACTAGTTGGAATGAAAGCCGGCTTAGAAGCTGCACCTAGAATCCAAAAGCGACTGGATAGCAATGAAGATCTAGGCTTCTCAAAATCCGAGCTTGAAGCTCTGCGAGGGCTAAACTAAACCCTCTCTACCGCGCAGGCAGCGGTCCGCACTTTTGCTCATAAAGCTCAATATATTGCGGCATAACCTCTACAAATGCCTGCGCACGTTTTTCGGGGTCAGGGTGAGTGGACAATGCTTCAGGCTGGCGTTGTCCTCCACCAAGTTGAGCCATACGCCCCCATAATTCTGGCGCTTCACGAGGGTCATAGCAGGCACGTGTCAACAACTCCAAGCCGATCATATCAGCTTCGCTTTCGTGTGCGCGGGAGAATGGCTTCATAACGCCAACATCTGCCCCCATACCAAAAGCCCCCATGACTGCGCGTTGGGCTCCGGCTCCCATATCTCCGACACTCGCTCCAACCGCCATCTGACCAAATTGCATCATTTTGGCTTGGCTCATTCTCTCTGCCCCATGACGCGCAAGCGCATGACCAATCTCATGTCCCATAATAACAGCTATGCCATCTTTATTAGCTGCAGTCGGCAATATCCCCGTATAAAAAGCGACCTTCCCTCCCGGAAGACAAAAAGCATTTGGCGTGTCTGATGAAATTACTTGAAATTCCCATTGAAATTTATCAGCAAGTGTCCCCCAAGACGGTATCCCACCTGCACTTTTTCCCATCCCCATTAGCGGAGCGCCTTCTTGCTCCCACTCTATTGCAGCACGCGCTATATCTTCACCAATTTTATTGATGATCTGCACCACTTCGCGCTCGTCCATCGAACATGCATTCGTTCCTCGGCTGCATAAAACCGGCTCTGATTGCAAAATCTGCATATAAGATTGATCACCCAGCGCAACTTCTTGCTCAACTGACATTGTGACCATTTGCTTGCGGCCTGAAATACCGGTTTTCTGGTTTGAAAACCAATAAAATGCCAACCCCACAATCACTAAGCCGATTATTGGCAAGCGGCCACCTAAAGCACCGAGAAGCCCACCACGGTTAGATCTACGTCCTCGCGAGTATGCTGGAATACGCATGCAGTCTTCCCCTTAAACAAACAGCCTGAGCCAAACACGTCCAAATCAATTTGCTTGAACATAGCCTACACTTTTCAGGAATTAAAATACTTCTTACCGATGAACTGCATTTCTTAAATGTTCCGATTGCATTGCAAGCCCATTTATAGACGATATAAACTCTGTTCCATCTCAGTAATTTTGAAATGCATCCTATGACCGCAACGCCTTCTGACCCTGCAAACCATCAAGCAAATGCGCCTATTCCCTTCAAAGTCCAAATTATTCCGGTTACGCCACTACAACAAAACTGTTCTTTGATCTTCGATGAAAAGAGCAAAGAAGCCGTGTTTGTAGATCCGGGCGGCGATGTTGAACAATTAGAAGCAGCACTGAAACATTTTGGACTTAAACTAACCAAAATTTGGCTCACACACGGGCATCTTGATCATGCTGGTGCAGCACAAGCGCTCAAAGAATCTTGGAATGTTGCAATAGAAGGTCCACACGAAGATGACCAATGGTTGCTAGACGACATTGAACGCCAAGGTGCTAAATATGGCATTACCGATGGCCGAAACACGCGTTCAGATCGGTATTTATCCGATGGCGATACTTTAGAATTCGCAGGCCACACTTTTGGAATTGTTCACTGTCCAGGCCATACACCCGGCCATGTTGTGATTTACAATAAAGAGGCCAAACTTGCTTTTGTTGGCGATGTGATATTTCACGGCTCTATAGGCCGAACCGACTTTCCGCGTGGCAATCATCAAGACCTCCTTGATTCTATCACCAAAAAACTTTGGCCACTGGGAAATGATATGCGATTTGTTCCCGGACATGGTCAAATGAGCACATTTGGCCAAGAACGCCTTACAAATGGGTTTGTTGCGGATTCTGTTCTAGCTAAACGCTAATTACCCCTAATCAGCACGGCGCTCTTCACCTTGGTATCGTATATTGTGAAGACGCCTGCGGCATGGGCCAAAATACTGGGAAGTACGAACGAAAGAACGGTTGCGCCCTACAAAATGAACGAGTTGCCGCCACAAATCATTCCCCGTGAATGGTAGCGCCATTACACCATCCACACCGCAACGAATTCCCTCTTGTATGACACGACGTGAAGGCGTCGATGTCATCAACAATACGATCGCATACGGATTAGATGCATCGGATTCGGAACGAATAGCTTCGACCAAAGGTCCGAGCGGCATTCCAGGCATATGATTAATTATCACAATATCCCGGTAATTGTGGCGGATAGCTTCTTTTAATTGGTCTTGCCCTTGCACAGCTTCGATGCGCTTTACTCCAAACGCTTCAAGCGCTGTTTTCTCAAGGTGAACCAAATGTTTGTGGTGGCTGTAGATGAGGACATCAATTGCATTTAAATTCGTCGCGCGCATTCCGTCCCCTTTCTGAAATCAATTAAATCCAACAATTAATTGTCATTGCTTAGGATTGGCTCCACAACAATCTCAACACAGACACATCATAATTAACCGTTACCAAATATCAAAAATGAATTAACATCTATTGAATATCATTCATAAATTCAGCGTATAGGATGGTAAATCACTGATATCTACATAGCCATATCTGGCTGTTATTTTCGCACTTTTTGATATCGCATCCCAATTGCGAAGCGCCAGCATCATCCCGTCCAAACGGACCAGCCTTTAAAGCAATCAAATTTTCCACAAACACCTTAGGGGAGATGTTAAGTAAACGGGACTGCCCTTTGCTATCTTTGCCAGCAGGCGAAATGAAAATAGCCTCTCCGCTGGCACTAAACACCTTACTCTCAGAAAAGCTGCACATGCCTTCGGGTAATTGTCTCACTTGCAATTGCGCACGTTGAGACAACGCACTTGACCATTCCACCCCACGCGCGCCTCGAGCTTGCAATGCATAAGAATGAGCTTGTGTGACACCTGCAAGGTCATTTGGTTCTGGAAACTGTTTGGCAACAACGACTGCACTTCCCGACTTTATTCCTGTTTGCGCTGGTGGAATAGGCTTTTCATCTACCCGTGCAACGGGGGCCGTAGCCACTTTAGGTCCCAAAGACAAATCTTCTTCAGGTTCAACAGGCGGCGGTGCAGGTTTCACCTCGACAGCAGGCGGCAGAGGTGGTGCAATTTGAACACTCTCTGAAACAGTTTTACACCCAACTGAAGTCAGAATGGATGCTGAAAGAATCATTCTGGTATTTAACTTCATCCATTTACTGGTGAATTTAGTATCAAAAATCTTCATTCTATCTTGCCTCAAAGCCATGCTCCAACGTCAGAACACAGAACGAATCTGTGCATTCTCTACGTTGAAAAGTATATTCTACCCCAGCCTAGCCTCAAATAAGATTGAATTTCCAGTGATGATTGCGTCCATTGCCAATCGTTAAAGTAGAGAAACAATGCTAACTTAAAGTCCTCAACGGCGACCATCCAACAAAAGAAATGAAATAAGATGTGAATTCGATGGTATATGTGGCTTGCACCAATACGCTCAGGGAGCTAAACCCACCATCAATTTGCCCATGTGCAAGCATTACATTGCTCATGGCTACACAAACGTTGCGACCTAAAGACCCTAAGGACACACCTTCATGCCTAAACGTACCGATATCCAATCCATTCTTGTGATCGGCGCAGGCCCAATCGTAATCGGGCAAGCGTGTGAGTTTGATTATTCTGGGGTTCAGGCAATCAAAGCTCTAAAAGAAGAAGGCTATCGCGTCATATTGGTGAACTCCAATCCAGCTACAATCATGACGGACCCTGATCTAGCTGACGCAACTTATATTGAGCCAATCACACCAGCATTCGTCGCAAAAATTATTGCTAAAGAACGCCCTGATGCAGTCCTACCAACAATGGGTGGTCAAACAGCTCTGAATACAGCGCTGGCTCTTGATAAAGATGGTACGTTAGAAAAATACAATGTTGAACTGATCGGTGCCAAAGCTGACGCGATTGAAAAAGCTGAAGACCGTGAAAAATTCCAAGTTGCGATGAGCAATATCGGCTTAGAAAACCCAAAATCGGTAATCGTAAGCGCTCCGAAAAAGTTGGACTCAAACGGCAAAGAAATTGGGAAAGACATTCTTGGTGGTCTCAAAGAGTGTTTTGACGCACTAGAGGACATTGGTCTTCCCGCTATTATTCGCCCCGCTTTCACGCTAGGTGGAACAGGTGGTGGTGTCGCAAACAACCGTGAAGAATACGAATATTTCTGTCGTTCAGGTATGGAAGCATCCCCTACTGGGCAAATTCTCATTGATGAAAGCTTGCTCGGCTGGAAAGAATACGAAATGGAGGTTGTGCGAGACACAGCTGACAATTGTATCATTATCTGTTCTATCGAAAACATTGATCCAATGGGCGTACACACAGGTGACTCAATCACCGTAGCTCCAGCACTAACCCTCACGGATAAAGAATATCAGATTATGCGTAACGCCTCCATTGCGGTGCTGCGTGAGATTGGTGTGGAAACAGGTGGTTCAAACGTACAGTTTGCTGTTCACCCTGAAACTGGCCGTCTTGTTGTTATCGAGATGAACCCACGTGTAAGTCGCTCATCCGCTCTTGCATCTAAAGCTACTGGCTTCCCAATTGCCAAAGTCGCAGCAAAACTTGCTGTGGGGTATACACTAGATGAATTAGACAATGACATAACAGGCGTCACTCCGGCCTCTTTTGAACCAACGATTGACTATGTCGTTACCAAAATTCCACGTTTTGCGTTTGAAAAGTACAAAGGGTCAAACGAACTTCTTTCAACAAGCATGAAATCTGTGGGTGAAGCTATGGCCATTGGCCGGACCTTCCAAGAGAGCTTTCAAAAAGCACTCCGCTCACTTGAAACCGGATTTTGCGGTTTGAATGAAGTCGAAATCGAGCGCCTAGGTAAAGGTGATGACCGCAATGTCCTTCTTGCAGCATGTTCCCAACCTACTCGCAAACGTTTACTCGTAATAGCACAAGCAATACGTCACGGCCTTTCAGTAGAAGATATCGCAAAAGCAAGCGGTGTCGACCTATGGTTCTTACGTCAAATTGCCGACCTCATAGAAACAGAAGAAAACATCCGCCGTGATGGTCTGCCGACTTCTGCGGAAGAGATGAACCTGATAAAATCTAAGGGTTTTTCTGACGAACGCCTTTCTATGCTGACTGGTAAGACAGAGTTAGACGTACGTTCCTACAGACAAGCTTTGGGTGTTCGCCCTGTTTTTAAACGCATTGATACATGTGCAGCAGAATTTGCTGCCAAAACACCATACCTCTACTCAACATATGAAACAGGTATGATGGCAGAAGATGGCGCATTGCTTCCCGCTGAGTGCGAAGCGCTCCCATCAACTCGCAAAAAAGCTATGATCCTTGGGGGTGGCCCAAACCGTATCGGTCAGGGAATAGAGTTTGACTATTGTTGTTGTCATGCAGCGTTTGCAATGGCTGATCTGGGCATTGAAAGCATTATGGTCAACTGTAATCCAGAAACGGTTTCAACTGACTATGACACCTCCGACCGCCTCTATTTTGAGCCGTTAACATTGGAAGATGTATCTGAGATTTGTCATGTTGAGCAATCAAGCGGTGAATTTGCAGGTGTAATCGTACAGTTTGGTGGGCAAACTCCTCTAAAACTAGCGCAAGGCCTAAATGATCTAAACGTCCCTATTCTTGGAACATCTCCTGATGCGATTGACCTAGCTGAAGACCGCAAGCGGTTCTCGATATTGCTGGATGATATTGGGTTAAAACAAGCGCCTTCAGGTATCGCCAGAACCGTCGAAGAAGCTTTGGCAATCGCTGAACGCGTTGGTTATCCCGTCATGGTTCGTCCTTCCAACGTCTTAGGTGGGCGTGCAATGGAAATTGCACATGATATTGCTGACCTTGAAGATTATGGCGCAAAAGCGCTTGTGGCGTCAGAGGGTGGAAACTTGCTTGTTGACCGCTATTTGTCCGACGCAATCGAGGTTGATGTTGATGCCATTTGTGACGGCGCACACACGCATGTCGCAGGTATCATGCAACACATTGAAGAGGCCGGTGTTCACTCAGGTGATTCGGCTTGTTCCATTCCGCCATACTCCCTTTCTCAACAGATTCAGACAGAATTAGCCCGTCAAGCGCGCGTCCTAGCTGATGCATTGAAGGTTCAAGGGCTGATGAATGTGCAATTTGCGGTCAAAGACGATGAAATTTACGTCCTAGAAGCAAACCCGCGAGCGTCAAGAACCGTTCCTTTTGTTGCAAAAGCTGTGGGTAAACCCCTTGCTTCTATCGCTGCAAAAATAATGGCAGGCGAAAAACTAGACAAATTTAGCCTTGGCGAAGGCCCAATTAAGCCACCTAGAATTGCCGTTAAGGAAGCTGTTTTCCCATTTGCACGCTTCTCTGGCGTAGACCCGGCACTTGGTCCTGAGATGCGTTCGACAGGTGAGGTCATGGGAATTGACGAAACTTTCGAAGCGGCGTTCTTGAAATCACAAATCGGTGCCGGCATTGATTTGCCACTCAAGGGCACATGTTTTATCTCCGTTAAAAAGAGTGATAAACAAATTGCGATTGAATCAGCTAAAGAGCTGATTAGTATGGGATTTTCAATTGTTGCAACAACGGGGACTGCACGCGATATGCGCGAAGCAGGACTTGAAGTTGAAGTTGTAAATAAAGTCGCGGAAGGTCGCCCACACATCGTCGATAAAATTTCTGATGGCGATATTCAGCTTGTGATAAACACAACAGAGGGTGCACAGTCCATGCTTGATTCTGCATCCATCCGTCGCACGGCGTTGGTAAAGGGTGTTCCCTACTACACAACGATTTCAGGCGGGACTGCAGCTGTAAGGGCAATTCGTGTTTTGATTGAGAAGCCTCTTGAAGCGGCTTCACTTCAATCCTACTCTTGACCTTAGCCCGAGTTCAGTCGACCCTCGGTAAAGTTTCAATAACGGTATCTAACTAATGCAGCGTATTCCTATGACGGCTGAGGGCCATAAAGCCTTGGAAGCCGAACTAAAACATTTAAAATCAGTTGCTCGTCCTGAAGTTATTCAGGCCATTGCAGAAGCACGTGAACACGGTGATTTATCTGAAAATGCGGAGTATCACGCCGCGAAAGAAAGCCAGAGCCATATTGAAGGGCGCATTCTGGAGCTTGAAGATAAAACGGCTCGTGCGCAGGTCATTGATACTTCTAAACTTTCTGGTGATACGATTCGTTTCGGTGCAACGGTCACTGTTGCAGATGAAGATACAGAAGAAGAAGCAACCTACAAAATCGTAGGCGATGATGAAGCTGACATCTCTAAAGGCAAGCTTTCTCTTTCCTCTCCTCTTGCGCGGGCAATGATAGGTAAAGAAGAAGGCGATGTCGCAGAGGTTAGCGCTCCTGGTGGAGCAAAATCCTACGAAATTCTTTCGGTTAAATGGATCTAAGCTATGTCTTCCAGCGCGGCCGTCGGACCGTCCATATGGGTAGTTTCCGATGGGCGCGCAGGGATTGAACGTCAGGCAGTTGCAATCGCCCACGCGTTAGGCGAATTTCAGCGGTGGTCTCAAATATCTTATATCAGTTCTGATGCGCACAAGTCCGCACCAGTACGTATTTCGCCGCAACCACCTCAATTATGGCTTCCTCCCAACCTATGGCCAGCGCCTCTTATGGCACTGCCTAAAGCTCAACGTAGAGAACTAAACGCACCTTGGCCTGACATCTGGATCGGTTCCGGGCGGCGCTCGGTCCCCTATTCAATGCGTGTGAAGAAATGGTCAGCGGGAAAAACGCTCGTCGTCCAAACACAAGATCCCAAAGTAGACCCGTCTCATTTTGATCTCGTTATTCCACCAGAACATGATCAATTATCCGGACCGAATGTGATGCCCACTGTAGGCGCACCAGCTTACTTCTCCACCGGAGATTTAGAACAAGCTGCGCTTAGTTTTGGGGATTTAACATCCGAGCCAGGCCGGAAAGCAGCAATTATAATTGGCGGCACGTCCAAAACGCATTCCCTCAGTGAAAACCGTGCCAAAGAGTTGGAGCAGGACCTACGCGGGCTAGCGGCGCAAGGTATACGGCTGTGGATCACAGTATCACGTCGTACCCCAGAACATGCGCGGATACGGTTTCGTTCAATGGCGGAGGAGTTAGGCGCACGTTTTTGGGAAAGTGAGACCACAGATGGGCCTAACCCTTACCTTGCTTTCTTGAGTCTTTCTGAACTTATTTTTGTAACAGAAGACTCTGCGAACATGATTTCAGAAGCGGCTTGGTTTGGAAAACCTGTCTACTTACTGAAGCTTGCAGGAAGTTCGGCTAAATTTGATCGCCTGCATAAGAGCTTTACCAATCAAGGCGTTGCGCGCTGGTATGATGGGAAAGCTGAACATTGGGCACCCGACCCCGTACGTGAGATTGATCGTGCAGCCGATGAAATCGTAAGACTTCTTATCGCCAAACACCCCAAGCCATAATATCCCTATTGCATGATGATATAACATCTTAATACTCTGATATTTCAGCACTTTTACTACATAAAAAAACAGCGTATAGGAAAAGCATGAGCAAACCGCATAATGATGATTCCAGCTGTGACGCCCACACACATCACCACGACGGTGATGCGCACGCTCACCACGTGCATAGCCACAGCCATAGCCATGCTGACCATGATCATGCCGCCCACGCCTCACGTGGTCGTATTGCGTGGGCGTGCTGCTTAACGGCTGCTTTCATGCTGGTTGAAGTTGTAGGCGGTGTGATCTCAGGTTCACTCGCTTTGCTTGCAGATGCCGCCCACATGCTCACCGATGCCGGCAGTCTTTTACTTGCATGGGTTGGTTTTTGGTTGGCGGACAAACCTTCTGATGCAAAACGCAGTTTCGGATTTGGCCGCTTTAGAATTTTAGCCGCATTTGCAAATGGCCTCACACTTTTATTGCTTGCTGCTTGGATCATAGTGGAAGCCATTCAACGCTTTTTTACACCTGCGCCCATCGAATCCAGCATCCTTATGGGCGTGGCAATCGCAGGCTTGATCGTCAATATTATTGCCTTCTTTATTCTTCATGGCGGCGATGATCATTCTCATGGAGATGTAAACCTTGAAGGTGCTTTATGGCATGTCGCTGGCGATATGCTTGGCTCAGTTGTAGCAATTATTGCTGCGCTCGTAATTATGTTTACAGGCTGGACGCCCATTGATCCAATCCTATCAATGATTGTCGCAGCCATTATTGGGTTTGGCGGTTTTCGTGTGCTGAAACGTTCCGGTCATATCCTTTTGGAAGGTGCCCCAGAGAGCTTTGATTCTCAAAAACTCATTGATGATTTAATGGCGCATATCACTGGCCTCACACGTGTGCATCATATTCACGCTTGGACGCTGACTGGTTCAGATACAATGGTCACTATGAATGTGTGCATTGCTGATGGCACAGATACGGTCTCAACCCTGCGCGCCATTAAAGAGCGACTCACCCATACGCATGGCATGGCTCACGCCACAATAGAATTGAGCCAAGCTGACGAAGAAGGTGATTGTTTGGGCACAAATGCGGAAAACATAGAACACACGCATTCACATTAACGTTGATTGACCGTTGATGCCTTGCATTCTTAGGTCACTCCCCCTAAATCCGATGATCGAAATTTACCAAGCTTAGACGCCTAGAGGCGACAAGCCTTTATGCACTGCAGGAGCTATAGATATGAGCAAGACCGAGCACCGTTCACTAATTATTCTTGGATCGGGCCCTGCAGGTTATTCTGCCGCGATATATGCAGCGCGCGCAATGCGAGCACCAATGCTCATTGCGGGCATGCAGCCTGGCGGCCAGCTAACAATCACAACTGAAGTTGAGAACTACCCTGGTTTTGCCGAAGTTATCCAAGGCCCATGGCTGATGGAACAAATGAAAGGCCAAGCAGAGCATGTTGGCACTGAGATTGTAGAAGACCATATCAAGTCTGTTGATCTTCAAAACCGTCCTTTCACACTGGAAGGCGAAAGCGGCACAACCTATACCGCCGACGCTCTGATTATCTGTACAGGCGCTCAAGCAAAATGGTTGGGCCTTGAGACTGAAAAGAAATTCCAAGGCTTTGGTGTATCTGCTTGTGCGACATGCGATGGATTTTTCTATCGCGGCAAAGAAGTCATCGTTGTTGGAGGCGGAAACACAGCTGTTGAAGAAGCCCTCTTCCTAACAAACTTCGCATCCAAAGTGACCGTTGTACACCGCCGTGACAGCTTCCGTGCTGAACGCATTTTGCAAGAGCGTCTATTTGCGCATGAGAAAGTGGAAGTCCTTTGGAACCACCAACTTGAAGAAGTTGTCGGTGATGAAAATCCACTTGGCGTCACCGGAGTTAAACTGAAAAATGTTGAAACCGGCGCAATTAGCGAACGCGATGTACACGGTGTCTTTATTGCGATTGGACACGCACCAGCAACATCCCTCTTCACAGATCAGCTTGAAATGAAACAAGGTGGTTATTTGATTACAGAACCAGACTCTACAAAGACATCAATTCCGGGTGTGTATGCAGCAGGCGACGTGACAGATGACAAATTCCGCCAAGCTGTAACTGCCGCTGGCATGGGATGTATGGCAGCTTTGGAATCTGACCATTTTCTCGCTGAATTAGAATTACAACGCAAATAATCGCCTCTTTTTGTCCTTTGCTTTGACAATGTCACTATTCATGCTTTTTAGTTACTCGGCTAATTTGGCGAATCATGTGCCTTTGTCAAAAGGCATGAGTGAGGGAATATGTGATGGGACAGGCTATGGATTGGGATAAGTTGAAATCCTTCCACGCGGCAGCAGAAACAGGCAGCTTAACGGCAGCAGGCGAACGCCTTGGAATTTCTCAATCTGCTGTCTCCCGTCAGATTGCTTCTCTTGAAGAAGCGCTCAATAATTCATTGTTTCAGCGCCATGCGCGCGGCCTAATTCTAACGGAAGCAGGCCGAATTCTTCACCGTGCGACAGCTGAAATGGCTTCTTCTGCGCGTACAGCAGAATCCGCATTGAATGACACAGGCGAAACACCTCACGGGCAATTGCATGTGACTGCACCTGTTGCTTTTGGGTCGTTTTGGCTTGCACCGCGTATTCACAAATTTGCAGACCTGTACCCGCGCATGCGTATCAAACTTTCTCTCGATGATCGTGAGTTTGACCTGCTCACGCTTGAAGCTGAATGTGCGATTCGCCTATGGCCGGCAGATAAAGCTGACCTGATTCAGCGTAAACTCGTGACTGTACGCACAAGCTTGTATGCATCTGCTGACTATTTAGATTTGAATGGAACTCCAGAGCGTGCAGAAGATCTTGATAGACATCGCATCGTTTCTTTTGGTGAAGATGACGAACAAATGAAAGCGATGAACTGGGCTCAGCGCGTAGGACGTGATGATCGCGGTGAAAGAGAAGCCGTTCTACAAATCAATAATGTGAATGGTATGATGCGTGCTGTTCGTTCTGGGTTGGGCATTGCTGACCTTCCAGAATATATGGTGTCTAAAGAGTTCGGACTTAAAAAAGTTTTGCCAGATCTGACAGGTCCGACATTTGACCTCTATTTCATATATCCATCTGATTTAAAGAAATCGCGTAGAATCGGTATTTTCAGAGACTTCATCACATCTGAACTCAAAGCCGACGCGCAACAGTCAAAATAGATATTCCAGTTAGATTGATTTTTAAAACATTCCCTTTGGGGGTGAACGGACAATCTTGTCTCTCGCCTAGTTTGTGTTCAAAAATACAATCTTGAAAAAACATAGGCCTCTACAACACTTTACATCATATGCAAAAATGCATTGCAGCCCTCCTGAAACAATGCTTGTACGCATTACTTAATAATGTATAACTGAATTCAAGCGAGATTGCCTCCCTTGCTACCCAATTCGAAGCGCTAGCCGCTTCTTGGGCGTTTCCTCCCCCGAGGCACACCTTTATTAGCCACGCTGCTTAGCGTGGCTTTTTTTTGTCTCGAATTTCCCTGTCACAATACATTCATTTGTCTCGGCTTGGGTTTGAAGATAAAACTTAACCCTGACATGGTATTTGTCATACGGGATATCTATGCATAATTGCATTGTTGCACTACTTAAATATGACTTGTGCGCAATGCTCAATAATGTATAAATGTCCTCAAGCGAGATTGCCTCCCTTGCTACCCAATTCGAAGCGCTAGCCGCTTCTTGGGCGTTTCCTCCCCCCGAGGCACACCTTTCAAGCCGCGCTTTCTAGCGCGGCTTTTTTTTGTTCAGTTTCCTCTAAGACGCCTTACAACTGGGTATTTTCCCCTCATTTAGAGCCGCTAAATCAATTTTCTGCTCTTTGACAAATGTAAAATAATCATCCTCCGCAGCAGGCTTCAAATAGATTTTTACCTTCATTTTTTCAAAGGGATTTGCGCCCTCTTCAAGACACCCCTGAGAAGTTACGCTTAGACTAAAGCTATTTTCAGCCCTCTCCTTATTTGCAGCGCCCCGCTCTGCGATTTGGGAGAAAGTATCCCGGAAAGCTAATACGCGGGCCATATCACTCTGCTTAAATGAAAAGCCATAAATACTCGTCCCCATACGCCTATCTTTCAGTAAAAAAGGTGACGCCGGCATATCCTCCACGAGCATATCAAATGTCTCGGTTGTACGCTCATGCTTGGTGCCATCAAAAAGATCTACAGTAAGTTTCACATCCCCGTCTTCGATTTTGAATCCATCTTGAATACGCACTGCGACCTTTGCTTGAGAGAAGTCAAATGTATGGGGATTTAGCCCTGCAAGCTTGGGAATGCTGGTTAAAGGAATAGTCGTGCAATTTGATAAAACACCTATTGCACACACCGCGATCAGCGAACTAACTAATTTTTTCATAGACAATCATCACCTCATTATATAGTAATTAATTATCGTAAAACATGAATTTATATAAATTGGAAGTACATTTTGTCTGAGAACACGCTACCAAGGCCAACCATTCGATTGTGCAATATCTGCAAATGGGTAACTCTGCTTGGAGCAGTCCTGTTAGTGATCCAGCTTGTATTTGGCGAAGGGTTGAATGAGATTGTCAGCAATCATTGGAACATGCTGCCTTCACAAATTCGCGCAGCAACCGAATATAGCCCCATGAAAAAAATGCTCGTTTATTCAATCGCAGCGCTTAATTATGTCGGGATGTTTCTACTTGCGGGCGGGATTTGGCGCATCTTTCACACATTGCAAAAATATGGACCATTCTCTCCTCAAGCCTCTAATGCCATGAAATTTATGGGACTGTCAGTCTTCGTAATGGCTGCGATAAGCATCGTGTTACCCACATTTATGGGTTTAGCGATAACGCTAAATAATCCCCCTCAAATGCACGTATTCACGGTGCAATTATCCGCAGGTTCTATATCAATGCTGTTAGTGGGATTTGTGTTGAGAATATTAGGCCGAGCAATGCTTCAAGCCGCCAATATCGCCGAAGAGAACAGGCAATTTATCTAATGACGATCATTGTTAGACTAGATGTCATGCTTGCGCTTCGCAAAATGAAATCAAAAGACCTCGCACAGGAGATCGGCATATCAGAACAAAACCTTTCCCTACTCAGGCAGGGAAAGGTCAAAGGTGTTCGCTTTGAAACGCTCGATAAAATCTGTGAGGTTCTTGATTGCAAACCTGGTGATATTATCGACCGTGAATGAACAAGCCTAAGCGATGTGTGCGCGCAGCATCCATGCTGCTTTTTCACTTGCCGCTGCACGTTGCGTCATCAAGTCAGCGGTCGCATCATCATCTTTATCGCCGGCCAATCTCAATGCTTCACGGGCTGCACGTACAACCGTCTCATTGTCTTTGACAAGGTTTGCGATCATCTCATTTGCTTTTGGAATGCTAGTATCTTGCTTAATACCCGAGCGACTGTAGATCTCGCTCACTGCTGGCGCATAGACACCAAGTGAACGGATACGCTCGGCAATTTCATCCAAAGCAGCCCACAATTCAGTGTATTGTAGCTCAAACATTGCGTGGTAGGCTGAAAACTGTGGCCCCTCCACATTCCAGTGGTAATTGTGTGTTTTCATGTAAAGCGCATATGTATCAGCAAGCACTTGGCTCAACGCATCTGCAATTGCTTCACGGTCACTTTTTGAAATTCCAATGTCCATAATGATCTCCTTGAAATATCTAAATTAGAACTATTCTAAATTGGGAAACTTATTCCCAAATTCAAGCCCACCAAACACGTTATTCAAAATTTATTGCTCAAGCGGCAAATGCATCGCCACAGCTAGCTCATTGCCTGCTGGATCAAGAAAGTGAAACCGCCTCCCACCCGGAAATTCATGGCGTTCAATTATCTCTCCGCCTGCTTGCTCAACAATTTTTTCTGTTTGAGCCGTATCTTCAGACAACAATATTACAAGCGGCCCGCCACGCGGTGGCTTTTCGGTTGATTTCGCAAATCCACCCTCGATTCCAGCATTTGAAAAGGCAAGATAGGCTTCACCCCATTCTTCAAACTCCCAACCAAATGCTGAACTATAAAAGGCTTTAATCGGTTCAAAGTCTGCTGCGCGAAACTCCACATAATATATGTTCATGAAATATATCTCTTATGTTTATGGTTTGATCTTTTCAATGTTTACCACATCTAGAAGTTTTACACACCCCACTTAACCAAGGACTGGATGCAATCTTTGCATTATTTATTGCTTGATGAGGTAATCGCGGCCCTCAAACTCTCCACCTTACGTGCAACAAAAGCGCGCTCAATATCATTGTCAGCAAAGGCTAGCGCACTTTCTAGCAAACGCAATGCAGGTACCACCTCACCAGAGCGCTCGCAGACATCTGCTTTCGCGAGCAAAAAGGATGCATTTTTTGTCATATCATGAGTATTTTCCAGCGTATGCAGCACCTCGATCCCTGCCTGAAGGGATGAGCCATATGATAGGGCAATCGCCTGATTAATCCGCACAATAGGCGTTGGCTGCATCTGATATAATAGCGCATATAAGCCGCAAATTTGTGGCCAATCTGTACTTTCCCAATCCGCCGCCCCCACATGCAACGCACTGATACACGCTTGCAATTGATACGGACCAACCGCCCCTTTAGCCAAAGCTTGCTTGACGGTATGATTGCCTTCTTCAGCTTTTTGTTGATCCCAAAGGCTACGGTCTTGATGTTCCAGTGCCACCATTCGCCCTTGCTTATCAAGTCGTGCGTAACGGCGTGCATCATGCAGGAGCAAAAGCGCATAAAGCCCCAACACTTCAGGTTCATGAGGTAAGAGTTGCACTAAAATTCGTGCAAGGCGAATAGCTTCATTGCTCAAATTTACCCGCGTGAGATTCTCGCCAGAACTTGCTGAATAGCCTTCATTGAAAATCAAATACACAACAGCCAAAACACCACGCAATCGCGAAGGCATCATTTGCTGGTCTGGTATTTTATAGGGAATAGCGGCAAGTTTGATCTTCTTCTTTGCGCGCACCAACCGCTGAGCCATAGCACTAGACGTATCAAGAAATGCGCGTGCGATTTCTTCCGTTTTCAATCCCCCAATTGTGCGCAAAGTTAAGGCTATCTGCGTCTTTTCATCTAATGCAGGATGACAGCACGTAAAGATCATTTCCAAGCGCTCATCGGGAATAGTAAGCGCATTATCTTCTTCAATATCATAAACTGGTAATTGGCTTAGATAGGCTATGTCTGCTTGTTTCTTTTTAAAATTATTCAATCGACGTAGCCGATCAATCGCTTTGCGATGTGATGTGGTGATCAACCACGCTGCTGGTGATTTTGGTACGCCCTTCTCGGGCCAAGTTTTAAGCGCAGCCTCAACAGCATCTTGCAAAACGTCTTCTGCAAGCTGAAAGTCGCCAACATTCTTGACGATGCAAGACAGAATGCGCCCCCATTCCTCCCTTACAATTCGCGCAATTGTTTGCTCAAGAGAGTATGGGGGCAGCATAAAAATCGACCTATTCGAATGTCATGATTGGCCGCACTTCAACACGTCCATATTTTGCAGTTGGAATTTTCGCTGCGTAGGACAATGCTTCGTCTAAATCTTTACAATCAAGAAGATAATAGCCACCCAATTGCTCTTTGGTTTCAGCAAATGGTCCATCCATTATTTCAACCTTACCATTTTCAGTGGTCACTGTGCTCGCCGTAGCAACAGGTTGAAGCGCCTCACCGCCCTTAAACACCCCATTCTCGACGCACATTGCTGTAAAGGCTTCATATTCTTGAATGTAAGCACCGAAAGCTTCTGTGCCTGGCTGCGGGTCTTTACCTTCAGTTCCATAAATCAAACATAAAAATTGCATGCTTAGTCCCTCTCCATTGCATAAGGCATTATTGCCTTACACTCACAAGACGAACGCCAGATGTCAAAATCGACAGTCCGATCAAAAAAATAAAACTTTTCTTACTTTAATGCGACCAAGCACAGCCCAAGACTCAAACGGCATTTAATCCTCATTAAATCTGCAGGACACTTGTCTCACCTGCATTCAATCTATCTCAGCACCCCAGTAAGCGCTTTAAAGTTCCTGATAGTCTTCTGTGCGCGGAAGAGCTTCAAGTCGATCAATGATAAATTGCGGCGGTATGGTTGATTTGCGAAGCTTTAAATCCATCCACACAATCATAGACCGCACTTCTGCACGTAGCTCTCCATCTTCTCCATAAAAGCGGTTGACGAAGATGTAGCGAGACTTCTTGCTATTGATACCGCCACATTGAAAATCAACGCTGAACTTCTCCAGCATATGCAGCTCTTTGCGGTAGCTGATATTGTCGTGCAAAGCGACTGAACCTACGCCCAGCTTCAAAGCTTCTTTATGGCCAAAGCCACCTTCCCCTAAATACAGCATACGACATTGAGAGGCGTAATCGAGATATCCCGTATTGGCCAAGTGGGCATTGGCATCCATATCACCCCACATCACCTGAAAATCATATTTGGGATTGCTCATTGACCTACTCCTCAGCCACCATACTCATGTTGAGGCTTATGTAGGCATTTGACATAGCAACGTCTATAATGACCTAAGGGAAGAATTGCCTATTTGCCGCAAATTGGGAGGCCGCCATACAGCGTCCCCTTCAATATGCCCTTTAAGGGTGCGCGAATCGTTCACCATTCTGCCAACGTTTCACATTATTCCCGTAATCCGGCATACCGGACATTTTCAACATCGACGCTAAATGCATAGCATTCCATGCCGCAAATGTTGTTGTGCGTTTGGTGAATGTGTTTTCCAGCCCTGCACCTTCGTCTCCAAAAGACTTACCCGGCCCAACTTCGCCAATCCATCCCGTATCCGCTTGAGGCGCAATTGTGCAGCCAATGTGATTTAAGGCATATAGAAGCGACATTGAACAATGCTTCACGCCATCCTCATTCCCCGTCACGACCGCCGCACCTACCTTGCCATAGAAAGCATATTGACCCTGTTCATTCTGTTCAGCGCTCATCCCATAAAGGCGTTCAATCACTTGCCTGCACACAGAACTTTCCTCGCCTAACCAAATCGGCGTTGCTAGGATGATAATGTTCGCATTACGTACTTTCTGCGCAAGCTTTGGCCATTCATCTTCAAAGCCATCATCGCGCATGTCCGCTTTCACACCCGGCGCGAGGTTATAGTCAACAGCTCTCACAATCTCAAAATCAACATTTGCAAACTCAAATATATGCTCCATCCGCTTCAATAGGCGATCCGTATGAGATGTCTGCGGGCTTGGTTTAAGGGAGCAATTAAACACAATAGCAGAAAGCTCACTGGAACGGATCGTCTCGAGTTTTGCGTTGGAAAAATCATCATAAGTGATTGTGGCGCTGGCCATGGGGAAATATCCTTATGTCTATGCTACAGGGGTAATTCACAAAAACGCGACATAGAGACCAAGGTTCCGATTTTTGAGGGGGATTTTCTTGCTTTTTTAACCAAAAAGCGTATCGCCTACACAAGACCTTGTGAAAAATATGGAAATAAGTATGAGCCAATTGCCACCCTGCCCAAAATGCCAGTCAATCTACACCTATGAAGACGGCGCTTTGCTCATTTGTCCCGAGTGCGCACACGAATGGTCTGCGACAGCTCAAGCGGACGAAAGCGAAAAAGTATACAAGGATGCAAACGGCACTATTTTGCAAGATGGCGACAGCGTAACCGTCATCAAGGACCTTAAAGTCAAAGGCTCATCGCTCGTTGTAAAAGTTGGCACTAAGGTGAAATCAATCCGCCTTATCGACAGTGACCACGACATTGACTGCAAAATCGACGGCATCGGCCCCATGCAGCTCAAAACCCAGTTCGTAAAGAAGGTTTAACGGGCAGAGCACGCCTTTAAATCTATCCCAACAAAAAAAGCCGCCCCATTTCTGAGGCGGCTTTTCTTATTCCAAATTCAGCCCAACAGAGCCTATTTCAAACCAGCACAGAAGCGTTTGATGCGGTGTCCTGCTTCTTGCAAAGCTTCTGTTGATGTTGCGTAAGAAATGCGGAAAGCCGGTGACAATCCAAACGCTTCCCCATGCACCACGGCAACCATTTCTTCTTCAAGCAATGCTGCTGCAAAATCTTGGTCAGACTCAATCAGCTTCCCGCCTTTAGATGTCTTACCAATCGCACCTTCACAGCTTGGGTAAACATAGAATGCGCCTTCAGGTTTTGGACATTTCAAAATGCCGGAACAATCGTTAAGCAGCTCCACCATCATGTCACGACGCTCAGCAAACACTTTATTGCGCTCAGCGATAAAGTCTTGCGGACCATTTAGCGCTTCCACTGATGCATATTGAGAAATTGAACATGCATTGGATGTTGTCTGTGTCATCACATTCCCCATCGCCTTGATGAGGTCTGCAGGCCCAGCCGCATATCCAATACGCCAACCAGTCATTGCGTATGATTTAGACACACCATTCATTGTCAAAGTGCGGTCATACAATTCTGGGCAAACCTGCGCGATAGTTGTGAACTCAAACCCATCATAAACAAGGTGCTCATACATATCATCGGTCAACACCCACACGTGCGGGTTCGCGATCAACACCTCTCCCAATGCACGCAATTCTTCACGTGTATAAGCTGCACCAGATGGGTTAGACGGTGAGTTCAAAAGCAACCATTTTGTTTTAGGTGTAATCGCAGCCGCAAGAGCTTCCGGCTTTAACTTATAATTGTCAGATGCTTTTGCTTCCGCGAACACAGGTGTCGCGCCGCACATGATAGCCATATCTGGGTAAGATACCCAATAAGGTGTTGGAACAACAACTTCATCACCAGGATTCAGCGTCGCAGCAAATGCATTGAAGATGATCGGCTTACCGCCAGGTGCAACTGTCACCTGACTTGGTACATAATCAAGTTCATTATCACGCTTAAACTTTGCACAAATTGCTTTTTTAAGCTCAGGGATACCATCCACAGCCGTGTATTTAGTGTGACCTGCATTAATGGCAGCAATCGCCGCCGCTTTAATATTGTCTGGCGTATCAAAGTCGGGTTCACCCGCGCCCAGACCAATCACATCATGTCCTGCCGCCTTCAGCTCACGTGCTTTCGACGTCACGGCAATAGTTGCTGACGGCTTTACGCGTTTGAGGGATTCAGAAATTGGTGCGCTTGTCATGAGGGGTGATCCTTTCGCGGCTCACATTGTCGGAGAGTTCATCTCCAATAGGGTCTGGAAATTAAGGCTCTTCCATTCCACACCAAGGCGCACATGAAAAGACACTTCTGTGTCACACACAGGTGTTTTATGCCCTTTTTCACATGAAATGATCGTTAGGTTGGAAGAAATGCTACAATTAGCAGCTTTAGCCCAGCATTTCGCCGCCCTCATCCTCATCACGCGGCACAGGTGCCTCGCGGCGGCGTTCCTTACCTGTCCACCGTCCACCTTCTTTGCGGCGGCGGTCTGGTCCATAGTAAAACGCAGTTTTCACAAATTGACGGCGATTATTCACAACAGCAGCCAGTTTCTTCCACGCTTGGTCAGCAGACACAGGTTTAGCTAGAATTTCATCAACGCCGGCATCAACCAGCAATTTCAATGTAGATCGCCGCGTGTCGGCAGTACATGCAATAACGGGAACGTGCTGAGACGGACTATCAGGCGCACGCCGCAGCATGCCGACAAACTCTGCCCCTGTGAGACCATCCAAATGCTGGTCCACAATAATAGCATCAATGTCCTTATCGCCCACTTGCTTAAATGCGTCTTCCGCATTGTCCGCTTCATTCACCGTACGAATACCAAATGCCAACAAAATACCCCGCCACAACAAACGCATGTTGCGGTGGTCGTCCAACACAAGAATAGA
Organism: Hirschia litorea; assembly: GCF_042665075.1. Classification (NCBI taxonomy): domain Bacteria; kingdom Pseudomonadati; phylum Pseudomonadota; class Alphaproteobacteria; order Hyphomonadales; family Hyphomonadaceae; genus Hirschia; species Hirschia litorea. The sequence continues at coordinate 41,841 of NZ_JBHTBR010000004.1, forward strand.
AATATTCGCTAGTTTATTGGCCACAATGGTATCTCGATATTACAAGGCTAAATCGTCTATTAAATAAGGTGCACATATTAGCACCCGATCTTTATTAACAAACAATGTCCCTATTTAAAGTATACCCACATTTTCAGTGAATATATGCCTTAGCTTCCCTTAAGTAATACACCACCCACCTTTAGACGAATCAAGTAAGCTCAGCCAGCACACTGGGAAGCTACATTCAATTTCTAGTCTAGCAAGCAATCATCGGGAATAAATACGCGGCGCTCTTCCTCTCCCATGAAAGGAGATGCACGTCTGCGGCGGTCTGGCCCTGAGTATTTGCCAATCCTCACAAATGAGCGGCGGCGGTTCACAAGCATACACATTTTCTGCCATGCCTGCTCTGCTGAAACGGGTTTTGCCAATATCTCATCGGCCCCAGAATCAATCCATTTACGCAATATAGACGGACGCGTATCCCCAGAACACGCAATCACAGGCACATGCGGCGCAGGACTATCACCGCCTCGGCGCAACATGCCAACAAATTCAGCCCCCGTCATGCCATCAAGATGATAATCTACAATCACAATATCAATTTGGTTTGAGCTTAAAACCTGCAATGCTTCATAAGCATCCTTGGCCTCATAAACAGAGCGAATACCAAACCCCATAAGAATAGAACGCCATAAACGACGCATATTTTTATGATCATCCAGTATCAGAACTTTGACATTTCCAAGCAAGTTCACGTCGATCACCCTTGTTTATAACAGGCACACCCCTATGCCACTCGGGAAGATTTAAGCAGGTTTTGGTTAGAATCGCGTGTGACTGACATATCCAATCCATGCGTTTACGGGCGCATTTTGTTAACCATAAACTGCCGATTTGCGCATTTCAGTGCTTTTATATCTGACTATTCCTCCCATATACTCTCTGCATGACAGACTCACCCACATCCCCACCTCAACTTGATCCCCCTCAAGATCGTGAACCCAATCCGCATTTTGCCGGTGTGGATGTTATCAAAGCGCATTTAAAGCACCTGCCGGCCAAGCCCGGTGTCTATCGCATGTATGGCATTGATGGGGATTTGCTTTATGTGGGGAAAGCGCGCGTTTTGAAAAACCGCGTCGCCAATTATGCAAAGTTAGGCGGACACACTCAACGCATCGCCCGCATGATTTCGCTGACCCGCAGCATGGAATTTGTCGTCACAGAAAGCGAAACCGAAGCGCTGCTGCTTGAGGCAAACCTGATCAAAAAGCTCAAACCGCGTTTTAATATCCTGCTGCGCGATGATAAGAGCTTTCCCTATATCCTTATCCGCCGCGATCATGATGCCCCGCAAATCCTAAAGCATCGCGGCGCTAAAAAAACCAAGGGCGATTACTTTGGCCCATTCGCATCCGGCTATGCGGTCAATGAAACGCTCGACATTCTGCAAAAGGCTTTCCTTCTACGCACCTGCACCGACAGCGTGTATGAAGGGCGTTCTCGTGCTTGTATGCAACACCAAATCAAGCGCTGCTCTGCCCCCTGCGTCGATCTTATCTCCAAGCAAGACTATGATGAACTTGCAAACCAAGCCGCCCTCTTCTTGCAAGGCAAAGCCACTACGCTACAAGACCAACTTGCCCAAGACATGGAACGCGCATCTGAAGATATGGAGTTTGAAAAAGCTGCCATTTTGCGTGACCGCATCAAAGCCCTTGCAGCTGTCCGCGCTTCTCAAACCATAAACCCTGCCGATGTAGAAGAAGCAGATATTTTCGCCATTGAAACCAAGGGCGGCCAAACCTGTGTGCAGGCTTTCTTTATTCGTGCAGGGCAAAACTGGGGTGCCACCGCATATTATCCGCGCCATGATATGGATGATACGCCTGAAGACATCCTCGCCGCTTTCCTTGTGCAATTTTATGATAGCCGCCCCGTTCCAAAACTCATCCTCACATCAGTTGTGCCCAGCCAAGCAAAATTCATTGCCGAGGCGCTAGAACTTCGCACCGAATACAAAGTCTATATCCACACCCCCGCACGCGGCGCAAAGCTTGGTCTCGTCAAGCAAGCCCACACGAATGCGCGTGAAGCCCTTGCCCGAAAATTGGCGCAGACCCAAAGCCAAGGCAAAATCCTCACCCATGTGCAAAAAGTCTTCGATCTTTCAGAACCACCCAAGCGTATCGAAGTTTACGATAACTCGCACATTCAAGGCAGCAATGCTGTTGGCGGGATGATTGTCGCCAATTCTGAGGGCTTTGATAAATCCAGCTATCGCAAATTCAATATCAAAGACACGGAGATAGAACCGGGGGATGATTACGGCATGATGCGCGAAGTGATGCGCCGCCGTTTTGCGCGTCTCAAAAAGGAAGCCGAAGGGCGCGAAACCAAGCCAGACACATGGCCCGATCTTGTGCTAATTGATGGCGGCTTGGGGCAATTATCTGCCGTGATTGAAGCTTTAGCGGATGTAGGCTTTGGTCCTCATGACCTCAATCTCGTCGCCATCGCCAAAGGGCCAGACCGTAATGCGGGCCGCGAGCAATTCTTCCGTCCGGGCCGCGCGCCTTTCCAAATGCCAATCAATGACCCTGCGCTCTATTACCTCCAACGCCTTCGCGATGAAGCCCACCGCTGGGCCATTGGTGCACACCGCGCCAAACGCTCCGCCGATATTAAGAAAAACCCGCTCGATGACATTGGCGGCATTGGGCCTACCCGAAAAAAAGCACTTTTACATCATTTTGGCAGTGCCAAAGGCATATCTAATGCTAAACTCGTAGACCTTGAAGCCGTGGAAGGCGTTTCCGCTGCCTTAGCGCAAAAAATATACGACCATTTCCAGAATTGAGCCCATCATGCCGACAGCCTTGAATATTCGCCCCGCCACACCTGATGACCATGACCGTATGTGGGAAATTCTTGAGCCTGTTATCAGCGCCGGAGAGACCTACACCGTCCCCCGCGACTGGACCAAAGAGCAAGCGCTAAACTATTGGTGCTCAGATAATAAGCACACCTTCGTCGCTCAATGCGGAGAGGATATTTTAGGCACATATTATCTACGTCAAAACGGTATGGGCGGCCTCTCCCACATCGCAAATTGTGGTTATATCACAGGCTATAAAGCACGCGGGCGCGGTGTCGCCTCGCAAATGTGCGAACACTCTCTGAAAAAAGCCGTCGAGCTAGGCTATAAAGCGATGCAATTTAACTGTGTCGTCTCCACTAATGAAGGCGCGGTCCGCCTCTGGCACCGCTGGGGCTTCGACACTGTCGGCACCCTCCCCAAAGCCTTCAACCACCCCACCAAAGGCATGGTCGACGCCCATGTGATGTTTAAGAGCTTGGTTTAGGGTGATAAAGCCCCCCCGTAGGGTGCATTAAGCGCTAGCGAATGCACCATCCTTCCACCTATCCCCCAAACAACAAATGCCCCGCACAATCACGCATGCATTTGCACATTTGCCCGTTCTAAATTATCCAAAGCGCAACACACAAAACGCAAACCTAAGTGAGCGCATTCATGAACCCGATTCAACTTCGCAAAATACTCGTTCAAATTCACCTGTATTGTGCGGCTTTCCTGACCCCTGCCTTTTTGCTCGTCGCTGTGACAGGCGGCCTGTATCTTTTGGGCGTGAAAGGCAGCACGACGACATCACCGCTCGCTCTTCCCGCTGGCGCAGTTCTCAACTCTGACAGCCCAACACTTGAGCAAGACGTTGCTGACCTTCTAAAGGCTGCGGGATCTGACCATAAATTTGATTATGTCAAAAACAGAGGCAATGTGCTGCAAACACGCCCTACATCGCGTGAATATGTTCAGTTCAACATCTCAGAAGATGGCGTAACCGCAAACAGCGTTAAGCCAGACCTGCAATACAGCTTGATGGAATTACACAAAGGCCACGGCCCGACACTCTTTAGAAGCTATCAAATCCTCGCTGCAATAGCTCTATTCATCGTCGTTGTCGGCGGTTTCTTCGTCGGCTTGTTGGCACCTGCTTATCGCAAAACCACAATCATCGCCACCGGCCTTGGCGCGGTCAGCTTCGCATTGCTGGCCTTTATGCTTTAATATAACTGCTTGTAGCTCTTCTTTCGAGGAGAGCTACAACACCGCTTTAAACACACACATATCTCAATTTGCAGCCAGCGCCTCACATCCTGCGTTGGATTTAAGCTCGCAAGCGCGCTCAAAAAATATGTTTGCATCCCCAAATTTCAATACAATCTCTCCGGCAGCTAAACACGAATCTGCATTCCCCAATTGGCATGAACTCGCCAGATAATAAGCCACCTCCATTGGGCTCGTATCTACTTCAAAAGGATATCCGATATCTCCATCTCGCCCCTGAAGGTACATATCAGCCAATGCCAAACATGACGCATCAATTCCCGCATCACATTGCCCGCTCAATCTATCAATCCGATTCTGGCGAATTGCATCTTCACCGCGTGATACCCCCCAATGCGCAAGCACGAACGCAATCAATAACAGCGATACCTTTCCTAGAGTGCGATAAACACCGCTTTTTTGCTTTGAACTCTTCGCTTCCATAACTCCCCCCACAAAATTCCAATCCAATACAAAATACACCCATTTTCTATACCATTCGCTTTAGCAATCTAGGCTGTGTTTATCCAATATGAGTACACGCCTCATCTGCCGCTGTAGAAAATTCATTCCTGCAAAACCCGACACCTTCCCAATGAGAAAAAACTCGGTTAGCTTCCACTCATTGTAAACAATATACAAATAGGGAGGCATTCATGCTAAAGCGCCTAATACTCGCCATATCAGCCTTATGCTGCTTACAGACGGCTTGTGCAGAACAGCCTAAAGATTTCAAAGTTTTCCGAGAAATGGATGCCACAAACGCACCCGCAAACATTGCAGTTGGTGCCGATGGTCGCATTTTCATGAGCACACACCTTGCTTATGGCCCTCCGCACAAAATTGTCGAAGTCATGCCAGATGGCAGTTTCGAGCCTTATCCAAAAGCTGAATTCTTCCCTGAAATTAATGCCGTTTTGGGCGCTATCGTAGACCGCGATGGAATTTTTTGGTTCCTAGACACAATCTGGGGCAAGGATGGCATGGGCCGCGTTATTGGCTGGGACACAAAGAACGAGAAACTCTACAAAATCTTCCACATTCCGCGCCCTCTAATCTATGATAATTTCATCCTAAACGACATGGCTGTGGATCGGGACAATAACGCGATTTACATTGCTGAAACGGCCTCAGATACCACATCCGCAATTTTGGTTTTAGATATAGACACCGGCCTTGTTCGCCGTGTGCTAGAAGGCTCGAAAGTCACCACGCCCGAAGACAAGCAAATGATTATTCGCGGCAAACCACTTACTATGCAAGGCAATGATGCCAAAGTCGGTATCAACCCCATCACGATTGATGACCAAAACGAATATGTTTACTTCGCGCCTATGACGAGCACAGCGCTATATCGCGTAAAAACAGCTGATCTTTTAGACAAGACGCTAGACAATGCAGCACTTGAAGCACGCGTTGAACGCTATGCAGATAAGCCTATGAGCGATGGCATCACAATCGATTCTGAAGGCAATGTTTATATTTCAGACATCGCAAACAGTGCGCTAGGCGTCATCACAACTGACCGCAAATACACGCAGCTTTTCCAAGATGATAACATTCTGGACTGGGTTGAAGGTTTTGCAAATGCAGGTGATGCAGGCATTTATGCAACTGCGAACAAACTCCACCGTTCGCCTGCCTTTAATAATGAACAGCCTACACCAAACCAATTTTATATCATTCAATTTGAGCCACTCGCGCACGCGACTTTGGGGCGTTAAAACACGCAACTCTATGTGAAAAAAGAATCCCAACCTATGCAAGTTTAGCCAAGGGAAAACTAAGCCAGATAGGCTGGGATTCACACTCGAGGAGGCACTCTACTTACGGGGAGCCTAACTCAAAAAGAGATTGCAGCGGCATATCCTATTCACGCCAGCGGCTTTTTTTCAAAACGCTAATTCACTATCCAACACAAACGATGCTTTACCATTCGTTCAAGCAGCTAGATCTAGGGTGAATTTTGCCACTTCACCTTGGGCAATATTAGCTTTCTTCAACGTGCTCATCTTCAAAGGCAATTCATATCGGCTTTCATGCTCATCTAAAAACACATCAGGAAATATAGATGTCTTCCAGCATGCTTCGCCGCAGCGAACATTCACCTTTAAAGCGCCAAAATTCTCATCGTTTCCGCCAACATATTTTTTAATTTCACAGGACATTTGCTCAGGCAATGTCACAAATGCCCACGCGCCGCTGCGTCCCTTAAAGAGCCACGGCACCGCCTCAAATTCAAATTTTTTCTTATCTTTTTGCATCTCTATCTCACCCTCATTCAAAATAAACGCTGCAATTTTTATTCAGGCATGAAAAAGTTCCACATATGCCGATGCATAAACCAAAACTTGAAAATCAATTTCAAGTAATTCAGCAATCAACACACATATTACCGGCTATAACCATCATACCCGCACACAATAACTACGCCGACATTCTGCCAAACGAATTAGCCATTGCGCTTTATGCAGACGCCTCTTCTGAGCGCCCTATCGTCACATTGCCGAAAACTCTTTTGGTATTTTCAAAATCATAAATTCGTCCCGACCCTATTTCGCCGGCGACGATTCTATGTTGAGAACACCCAAAAGCGTTACGTCCCTTATCAGCAACACATTCAATATACTCGCTATTGTAATGTGTTGGATAAGTTCGGCTAACGATGGCTAGATATTTGAGATTTGCACCCATCCCCGAGTACATTTTCGCAACCACAAACACATTAACCACAACTTAAACTTACATTAATTTACAGAAAATACAACCTAGACCTTAGTATGGTGGCCCCTAGGTAAGCTTGAGAAGCGCTAGACCGTACCAGACCAAGGCCACACAGCAACTTCTCTTCTTGCAAAAGCACACCTTTATCGCTCCATATAGCGAGCATCACCTAAGCAGCAAGCTAGCAGAATACTCGCATAGGGCATGCAGAACGGGTGCAGAGCGCGTAAAATTGGGATCTTCAAGGTGCAATCAAGGTAAATACCCTCTCCACATTTATCTCATTCAAGGCTACAAAGTTCCCAACTGACACTTAAGCTTTAGGGGTATGGGCTAATGAAAATGATAATTCCAAATGCGCTAACACTTGCGCGATTTCTCCTCGCCCCCGTTGTGGCCTGGCTGATGTGGAAGGGATTCTCAATACCTCACATGGCCGAGTTTGGTCCGCAAGCTACTGAAAACTCACCAGAATATATTGCAGCTGCTGAGGCGCTAGGCACGAAATACCAGCTATGGGCAGCAGGGCTTTTTGTCGTTGCCGCACTCACAGACCTATTTGACGGCATGGCCGCACGTGCTTGGGATGCGCACTCTAAATTTGGCCGAATCCTAGACCCAATCGCCGATAAAGCACTTGTCGGGCTACCATTACTCACATTTGTAGGCATGACACGTTACGCGCAAGGTGAGTTTAACTATCTGATTTTAATACCCGTTTTGGTAATTGTAGGGCGGGATATCTTCATTACTGTCCTACGCCTCCTCGCCCCTGATGGTGAAGGTGCCCCCGTTTCAAACCTTGCAAAATACAAAACAACCTTGGAACTTATCGCTGTCGCAATGCCAATTTTCATGGCGCTCCCTTGGATCGGTTTCACACCGCTTTTAAATTGGTCTTGGATCATTATCCTCGGTATCGCAGCCCTTCTCTCCGCGATTACCGGCATGGGATATTTGACAAAACCTGCAGCAAAATCAGACTCCTAGTCCCTCCTAAATTCAAAAAATGAAACTCCAGAATCAAATTACCCGCCCTTCGGGGTGAAGAGCGGGTAATTCTAGGAGGCAATTTTAGTATAAGTCGATTGTCTCATAAGGGATCAGATTACACCCACACTTGGGGGGTGAGGGTGAGAAGACTGCAGATGTAACCTTAATCCTTATATTTCACGCCCAGAGCAAAGGGAGGGGGTCCTTACTATGCTTGTGAAAGCTGTTTGCGGCTCGAGAACCGCTCCCAACTTGTTTCATATAAGCAGCCTAAGATTGCGCAAAAGTTAACAGATCGGGCTTTTATATAAATATTTCGCCCTCTACATATAAAAAAACACCCATTTTAGTAAAAATAATGAGAATCTATTTTGCTCAGATTGCTCAGTTTTACGAGGCCACCCACCCTATTTTGCATGACTTATTATGTATTTACGCTTAGGTTAAAAATAAATATTTATAACAATCAACACACTAGCAGGATGCCGCAACAAAAACGCTTTTCAAGCGTAATTGTATAGTTAACTATTAGCGTCCATACTCTGTGTGGAACCGACATAAAATAAGAATACAAAGGTAATAAATATGTCATTTGGGAGTGAAACGCCAGATTTTGAACGCCGCGCTGATTCAGCGTCAGCGAAGCCTTGCACGACTGGTTTCTTTAACCCAAGGACAGGCTTATATCATCCGTCAAAATCCAATGTCGTAAAATTCAGGTCTAGACACTCTGTTGATCCTGACAGACAGATGCAGATTGATTCCGCAGATAAGTGGCCACTCCTACTCTCTTTGAGCTTTGCCTTTGGAGCATCTGCTTTATTGTGGGCCGGTATAGCGCTAGCAGCAAAAGCTTTATTCTAGTATTTTCAATCCGTTACGTGTGTATTCGGGCTTAACCGCATTATGCTATAATAATGTCTATGCCGTTAAGTGCGCTTGCCAATTCACCTTCCGGCATACGGTCTGTGACAAGTATATCAATCTTATCAAAATCGCAGACCTTCACTAAACCGCGTTTCATAAATTTTGTGCTATCTGCAATAACAACTATTTTCGCAGACAGAGATTGCTCAAGCAAAGCACTGGCAAAGTCTGCCTCAGCCAGATGAAAATCACACAACCCCGCCTCTGGATGGATAGCTGAAGCTCCCAATATCACCATATCCGGCGTGAACCGTTGAATAAAACTCAGTGCATTAGCACCCAATGTCGACATTGTCGTGTCTGAGACCTCACCGCCCGCAAGATACACACGGTTGTTATTACGGCCGCAAACTTCGCGAACAATTTCCAATCCATTCGTAATAATCGACACATTACGCTGCTTGGTGATATGACGCGCCACCCAAAATGCGGTTGTGCTGCTTTCAATAGATACAGTCATACCATCTTCGATAAGCTGCGCCGCACGCTCCCCTATTTTTTGCTTGGCATCGGATTCTTCATGCTGCCTTTGACGGAAGGGGGTCTCAAACACATTATCTGGTAATCGCACACCACCATGTATCTTCTGAACATAACCCATTACTTCAAGATGCTTTACATCTCGGCGCACGGTTTCATCTGAAACGTCGAAACGTTCGGCCAATCTCAATATCGAGCAAGCCCCCTCTTCCTCAAGTACGCTGAGAATGGAAAGTTGACGACCTGAAGGATCTAAAGACATAAAAACGAAACCTCTAATATACCCAATTGAGCGAATTGGCGTAACTTCCCTTTTGGAATGCAACCATTTGCCTACGTTCTGCTTATAACGCAAAATGTGACAATCCAATAACATTCCACATATTCCACACCAAAAACCAACAAAAACCACATTTTGTCACAAATTCGTGACGTGTTTTCACTAATTGCCCCTCATGAACAGGGTTAAATTTGGTTTTGTGTGGCTTTATGACATTTTTATGTGGCCTTTCCAAATTCCCTTCAAATGTACCTATTTTTTTTCCTGAGGGGATTATCGTGCGAAAAAAACTTCAACTTAGCTTACTTGCCAGCGCAAGCTTCTGCCTTGCATTTCAAGCCCACGCAGACAACGCAGCTGTTGCAGCCGACGCAATTGCAGAGATGGATACAATTGTTGTCGTAGGCCAAGGTAAAACATACTCCGCCCTCGAGACCACGGAAGGCATGGAGCTACAGCAAGCGCCAATCACATCCGTTATCGCACAAATAGACAATCTCCCTGGTGTGAGCATCAATGAAGGTGACTCATATGGCTTCGACGACTGGTCCACATCTGTCGCACTTCGCGGTTTCCAAGGCGGTCAAGTTGGGATGACAATAGATGGTCTTCCAAATGGTGGTTCTGGCTATGGTGGCGGCTCTAAAGCCAACCGCTATATCGACCCAATGAACCTTGCTGGCGCAACAGTTTCTCAGGGAACAGCAGATATTGCTTCACGCTCAAACGAAGCTTTGGGTGGAACAATTGACTTCAAAACACAAAGTCCATTGGATGAAAGTCGCGCTCGCCTTGGCCTAACTGTGGGTGATCATGAAGCACGCGGCCTATATGGTCGCTATGACACTGGCCTATTCCTCAATGACACGACAAAAATGTGGGTTTCAGCGTCCACAATCGAAGCAACAGACTTCATTGATGGTTCAGCCGAAAACGAAAAAGATCACTTCGCGGCCAAAATAGAATCCGAATTTGGAAAACTCAATTTGGCTGGTTACATTACCTTCGATGACACCCATGAAGATAACTATCAGCGCATTTATTCTGCGGCTCAATATGAAGCCAACCCAGATTCAGATGGATTGACTGGTGTTTGGACTGCTACGCCAGCCGTAGATCAGAACTATCGTCGCGCTTGGTCAACTCTACGTGAGAACCTGTTTGCGTATGTGAAAGCTGATTATGAAATAATTGATGGGCTAAACCTAGAAGCTGCAATCTATCGTCACGACCAAGACGGACGCGGTGACTGGGCCCCTCCTTACCTGCTTGACCTAACAGGCGCTGTCACAGGCACACCAGGTAACACTTACACTTATGTCGGTGCTGATGGTCTTGCTGCAGATCCAGCAGACGCGGATGCAACTCCGGTTCAGTCCTATCGTCACACGCACTATCAAAAAGAGCGTACAGGTCTAACAGCAGATATCGATTGGAACAAAAACTTTGGATCAGTTGAAAACACGCTTCGCGCCGGAATTTGGTATGAAGATGCCACTCGTTATGAATACCGCGACTGGCACAAAATTACTGATGCAACCGTCGGGTTTGGCTTTGATGTAGACCCATATTTCACGCAATATAACCGGAACTTCCCGCAATCAACTTTCAAATGGTATATTGAAGATTCCATTCAGTTTGCAGACATCACTGCAACGCTTGGCGTTAAGCAATTCCACAATGAAATAGAGCGTAAAAACAACTTTGATCCTAGCTCTGCAACAGAAAATTTCACCGCAGAATCAGAATCAGATGTTCTATTCTCTGGGGGGCTCTCTTACGCACCGAGCGCGGTTAACGGGCTTGAAGCTTTCATTGGGTACGCAGAAAACTACAGAGCACTTGCTGATGATGTTTTTGAGGTGTTGGTGCCGCAATTCCCGGAGCCTGAAACATCTGAAACTATGGAAGCGGGTGTACGTTATTCTGAAGGACGCTTTTCAGCTAGCGCCGTCTACTTCCAAAACGACTTTGAAAACCGCCTAACAACAATCTCACTTGCTGCAGCGCCGGGTGAAATCGACTATCTGGAAGCTTCTAATGGTGGCTTTGCCAATGTTGGCGGAATTGAATCAACAGGTTTTGAAATTGCCGCCGCATTTGAAGCGACTGATAACCTATCATTCTATGCATCATACACGAATAACGATGCCACATATCTTGGGATTGACGCTTCCGTCCTCTCTCCAGCCTCAATTGAAGGCGCATCAGAAGCAGAAATTGCTGACCTTGTGCGCACATTGAACGACAATGCCGGAATTTGGGAAGGCAATCCTGTTGCAGGTATTGCAGACAACATGTTCGTTGCTTCTGCTGACTGGTATATTGATAACTTCAACGCCGGTGTTTCGGCTAAATATACAGGTGAGCGCCGTGTAAACGTTGCACGCAACTTTGCCGTTACTGATGCGACAGGCAACACCATCGTTCCTCCAGGCACAGCGCTTGGTTCATTCGACACGGATGCCACAACAATCGTTGATCTATATCTGGGTATGAATGGCGGCGCGATCGTCCCTGCATTGGATGGCGTAAACATGCGCCTGAACGTCACAAACTTGTTCGATGAAAGCTATCTTGGAACCATCGCACAAAACTCAGGTGCTTGGATTGGCGCACCTCGCACAGTTGCTCTGTCTCTAACGGCAGACTTCTAAACCCAAATAAACCGAAGCAACTGGAGGACGAGCACTATCCCTGCTCGTCCTCATTTTTCGTTTTATAGAGACATGATAGGAGACTAGATATGAGTCTTTCCCGCCGGCAAACTTTAGGACTACTCGCAGCTAGCGGTGCACTCGCTTGCTCTCCTAAACCTAAACCCACTCCGTTCAAAGCAGATAACTCTGCCAATACCATCTTCCTACATGGTGTTGCGAGTGGAGATATTCAGCACACAAGCTTGGTTATCTGGACACGCATCTCAACAGCCTCTGAAACAGTTGAAGTTGATTGGGAATTAGCGTCCGACCAAGATTTCAACACCATCATTCAAACTGGCACCACATCTACAAACGCCGATAAAGACTTCACTGTCAAAGTCATTCCTGAAAATTTAGAGGCTGGCAGCACGTATTTTTACCGCTTTAAAGCTTTGAACGCGACATCCCCCATTGGCCGCACGAAAACCTTGCCATCGGGCAATGTTGAAAAGCTTGGCGTTGCGCTCGCATCTTGCTCCAATTTCGCATTTGGTTTCTTCAATGCCTATGACGCAATCGCCAAAGATGAAGCCATAGATGTCGTTTTACACACAGGCGATTATATTTACGAGTATGGCGGTGATGAAGGTTGGGGGCATGAAACCGCCAAAACGGTTGGCCGCGTTCACTCTCCAAAACATGAAATCATCACCCTTCAAGATTACCGCACCCGTCACGCTCAATATAAAACCGATGCAGGCTCTCTTGCCATGCATGCAGCCCACCCTCTGCTCTGTATCTGGGATGACCATGAAACAGCAAACAATCCTTGGATGGATGGCGCTCAAAATCACCAGCCCGACACGGAAGGCGATTACGCCGCCCGCCGCCAAGCATCAATCCAAGCCTATTATGAGTGGATGCCCATCCGCGAACCTACAGGCAATCAAACCCGCTCAGAGGCTTGGCGCACCTATTCTTTCGGCGATTTAGCTACACTAATCACACTGGAAACACGCCACACGGGCCGCAGCGAACAAGTTGATTACCTCAAACATTTTGCAAACATCACCTCCCCTGAAACGCGGGACATATTCATCAAGGATGTCATGCAAGACCCAGAACGCAAGATGATTTCTCAAGGCATGGAGAAGGCGCTTAGAGACGGGCTTGAAGCTTCTGTCTCTTCCAATCAACCGTGGCGCATGCTGGGAAATGCCAGCCCAATCGCCCGCATGCCCGTTCCAGATGTCAGCAAACACGGCATTACACCAGACATGAATAAAGACCCTGAAGGCTTCTGGACCAAAGCGCTCTTCTGGAAAGGGAAATGGAACCTTCCCTTCTACACTGACACATGGGATGGCTACCCTGTTGCCCGTGAAAACTTATACAAATTAGCAAAATCTGTAGGCGCAAATGACCTCCTATTTCTCACCGGAGATAGTCACTCTTATTGGGCTAACCCTCTTAAAGACGCAGACGGCAACCCAGCAGGGATTGAGCTGGGTACGGCTGGCATATCCTCTCCAGGTGATTTTGTGGAAAGCGGTTGGCCAAACGATGTCGCGGAAAAGCTAGACCGCATCTTTGAACAAGAATTAGATGAAGTGAAATGGACCGATAACTTACATCAAGGCTATGTAAGGGTTGTGTTTACCCCACAAAGTGCAAACGCTGATTTTGTTGCCGTCGATAATGTTCTGACTACAGAATATCGCGTCTCAACAATACATTCTGAGAAAATCGTCCATGACGGAAAAAGCATAAAATTTTCAGATATTTAAAACACTGCATATCACAATAAAAATAAAGAGGGCACGCGCAATTGTGCCCTCTTTTGCAAATCTGACACAGCAATGCGTTAGACAAAAGCAAACTCTCTCTGTTTGCGTATATTTATGATCTCAAAATTCAATCTAAAACCCAACTCGCCCGCCTTTGTCGCGTTGGCAGGATTAGCGGCTTTTTCAGCCTACTTTTCCATGTACGCCTTCCGAAAACCAATCACGGTCGCAACTTTTGAAAACACCCCCACCTTATTTGGAGATATTGATTATAAAATCGCGCTGATAACTATTCAGGTTTTGGGGTATGCGCTCTCAAAATGGATTGGTGTCCGCGTTGTTTCCTCCCATTCCGCCGCCCATCGTGCATGGCTCATACTTGGTCTTATGAGTATTTCTTGGCTCGCCCTATTAGGGTTCGCGCTTTTGCCTGCGCCTTGGAATTTATCCATGGTTTTCATCAATAGTCTCCCTTTAGGGATGATATGGGGATTTGTATTTGCTTGGGTTGAGGGGCGTCGCACAACGGAACTTTTAAGCGGCATATTATGTGCGAGTTTTATTTTTGCATCCGGCGCAGTAAAATCCGTCGGCGCATGGCTCATGCACACTCACAATGTGAGCGAACAATGGATGCCCTTCGCCACGGGAGCCATTTTTGAAATTCCTTTATTGATTTCTGTCGCCCTTCTGGCCTGCTTACCCGCCCCGAGCGAAGCTGATATTCACGAGCGCCGCGCGCGCGTTTCCATGGACGCCGCCGCGCGCAAACAAAGCTTTATAGCACTAGCCCCCACACTTGCCGTACTTATCTTCTCATACATATTGCTAACTGCCTTTAGGGATATAAGAGAAAGTTTTGCCGCTGAAATTTGGGCTGATTTGGGCTATCAAAACACAATCTCGGCCTTCACCATCAGCGAACTTCCTATCGCGATTGGTATTTTATGCCTGCTCTCCCTTCTATCACTTGTACGAAGCAATAAGCGCGCAAACACCATCATCAACATTTTGATAGTGACTGGATTTTTCATCATCGGCATTTCAACATGGGCATTTGAAAACAACCTAATATCCCCTATGGCTTGGATGACGCTTTCCGGTGCGGGGCTTTATCTGGCCTATATACCTTTTGGCACAGTCCTATTTGATCGCATGATCGCCATGACTGGCGCAGCGGGCAATGCAGGCTTTCTTGTCTATATTGCCGACGCGTTTGGCTATTCAACAGGCGTCATCGTCCTACTGATACGCCAATTTGCAATGCCAGACATAAACTGGGCTAATTTCTTCATTGCTCAAGCATACTTCACTGCCTTCTTTGGCATTTGCTTTTGCTTGCTTCCGTTCTTGAAAACAAAACATTCCGACTATTTGCCGTCCAAGTCAGAGATATAAATTTTATGATATTTAACGGACACCGCAAAACCCAATCGGAATAGCAAATTCTGCACGCCAACCTAATCAATATCGCTATATTTTCAGGAAGATACTTGGTGGTGGGAGGGAGACTTGAACTCCCGACCTCAGGATTATGAGTCCTGCGCTCTAACCAGCTGAGCTACCCCACCGAACCGTATCGCTCTTACGAGCAATCACCAGTCAATAAGTTGCTTAAACAAACAATCTTATTACGGGAAACGGCGCTTATAGTCTGGGTCTGCGCGCTAGACAAGGCATGATTTTCAAGAAAATCACACTTTCTTTATCAGCGGCCCACCCAAACCCTATAAAAATCAACTAACCCCTTCATCAGAAAGGAATTATTCGTTAGGCTGTTTCACCGCGCATGTCTTTAATGAATGCATCGGCTTCAGCAATAGAGCGCTCCATGTCTGCAATAAGCGCGCTTACATCTGTCTCAATTTGCGCTGCTTCGCCTTCAAGGGAGGCAATCGCACGTGAGTTGAGGTTGTGCTTTAAAAATAACACGCGATCTTTGAAAACATTCAACACTGGGTCCATCGACGCAGACGCTTTTAGCATACGGCGCTCAAGCTCTTCATAACGCTGCTCAGTCTCGACCAATTGGCGTTCGCTTGATGAACGAAGTGACGCTGATGAATACTGATCTAACTCTTTGCGCCACTCTTTAAATAAATCTTTCGATACGATCTGCACATCTTTAACACGCGTGCGCACACGCTCTGCTTCTTTTTCTGCCGACTCATAAGATGCATTCAATCGGTTATATGTCGCTTCAAGCTCGCCGCCATCCACGTCAACAACGGCCTTAAACGCATCAAGCGCAGACACAAACTCTTCTTTAGCATCTTCTTGTGCAGAAGCAGCCTTCACAACACGCTCCACAAGAAGGTCACGCTTTTCCATGCCGAAGGATTCCATCGCACCATAATAGGCGCTCGCACATCCGGAGATAGCAGGCGTTACAAGAATAGTTGCGGTCAAAAGCGCCGCGCGGAGTGCAGATTTACGAGACATAGCTATCCCCTCAGCTTATGGTTAATGTCATTTGACTTACAGATACAATGCGTTGGCTGAAAAGGCCAATGCCTTTGAGCAGGAAATTGCAGCTTATTCAAAAAATTCACCATAAAACTTCCACACCTAGAAGATGTAATGTATTCCCACTTTGATAAAACAAGACTTGATCTTATCTGAAAAACACATAATTTATGTCTGCACACGGAAGCAAAAAGCAAAACAATTTGCCCTTCCGTCACCTCATTTTCAACCAACCTCAAAACATGACCAATTTGTCATAATGGGCATTTTTGTTTGACTTTACCCTGTTTTTAATGCAGCATTTGGCAAATTAATGCACAATAAATAGGGTTTGTTGGAATACTCATGTCGCTAGAACTAGACTCAATTGATGCCAAAATCCTTGACTTGATCCAAAGAGATGCAGGCATGTCCGTAGCTGATATTGCGGATGCCGTTGGCCTCTCTTCTTCTCCATGTTGGAGGCGCATTAAGCGCATGGAAGAGCAAGGTCTTATAGAACGTCGTGTTACACTTCTTAACCACCAAAAACTTGGTCTTGGCTTTGAAGTCATTGCAAACGTGAAATTAACGCTCCCATCTCGCGAAAATTTAGATCTGTTTGAACGTGCTGTCGCTGACTGGCCTGAAGTTATCGAATGCATGACTGTCACTGGCGCTGTAGATTATTTTATCCGCATCATCACAACCGACATTCACGCCTATGATAATTTCTTGCGTGATAAACTTCTGGGTCTTGGTCTTGTTTCCGACATCCAGTCGCGCATTGTTGTTAATGTAGCAAAACGCACAACTGCTGCGCCGCTGGGCTTGATCTCCCCCTTCATCACAGAACCAACAACTGTCGAATAAAGCCCTGCCGATAACGCGACATCGGGGTTTTCGATTTTATACAAACACAAAAAAAGGGCCGCACCTGATATGGGTGCGGCTCTTTTTTATTCATCTAATTTAGGCCAACCTAGATCCGCTCAACAGCAAGGGCGATCCCCTCACCACCACCAATACAAAGTGACGCAACACCTTTCTTAGCGCCTTTTTGCTCCATCGCATTCAGCAATGTAACAACAACACGTGCACCAGAAGCACCGATTGGGTGACCCATTGCACATGCACCACCATTGACGTTCACTTTATCATGCGAAATGCCAAGCTCTTTCATGGCAATCATCGGCACGACAGCGAATGCTTCATTGATTTCCCAAACATCAACGTCAGCTACATTCCAGCCTGCTTTATCCAAAGCTTTTTGAATCGCCGGCACTGGCGCAGTCGTAAAATATTTTGGCTCGTGAGCATGTGCAGCACTGCTTACGACACGCGCAAGCGGCTTCAAGCCACGCTTCTTAGCTTCTGATTCTAGCATCATCACCAAAGCTGCTGCACCATCAGAAATCGCAGACGCATTCGCAGCTGTCACAGTACCATCTTTTGTAAATGCTGGACGTAAGCTCGGAATTTTTTCCGGACGCGCTTCACGTGGCAATTGGTCTTCATCAACGGTCACTTCACCCTTACGCGTTTTAATCGTAACGGGCACAATCTCGCGCTTAAAGCGACCCTCTTTTGTTGCAGCCTGCGCACGAGACAATGTCTCTAGTGCATAAGCATCTTGTTGCTCTCGTGTGAATTGATACTCAACAGCCACTTGATCAGCGAACACACCCATTGGGTTGCCTTCATACGCATCCTCAAGACCATCTTTCGCCATGTGGTCAATCGTTTGGCCAGCCCCATATTTAAGGCCTGCACGCATATTAATCATGTGCGGTGCATTCGTCATGCTTTCCATACCGCCCACAACAACGATTTGTGCTTCACCTGCCATAAGAGCATTGCGGCCCATAACGGCAGCCTGCATTCCAGATCCACACATTTTGTTGATTGTCGTTGCTTCAACAGACTGAGGCATATCAGCTTTAAGTACGGATTGACGCGCTGGCGCTTGTCCCTGTCCGCCCGGCAAACAGTTTCCCATGATCACTTCTTGAACATCAGAACCTGCCACGCCTGCGTCTTTCAACGCGCCTTTTATAGCAACAGCTCCAAGCTCGTTTGCGGACATTCCAGCAAGATCACCAAGAAGCCCGCCCATTGGGGTGCGTGCCATTCCAACGATTACAACTGAATCACTCATAAAGTCCCTCCACAGCCTTGTACTGCTTTCATTATATTGATGTGCTGCAACGCAACAAACTCTTGAATTGATTTAATGTCAACTAATCCGCTATTCAATACCAAGCAGCCAATAACATTATTTTTCAAACTATAAGCTTATCGTGGTTCAAATTGCTAAGCACTTCTGTTCTAATAGCAAATAACCCCATTTCAACAATTGATGAAACAATTATGACCTCACACAAAAAATCGCCAGAGCAACACAGCTGGTATGAAGACATCTTCGCCATGCTTCTAGGCTTGTCCCTCATCAGTTTTGGGGTGGTCATGTATCTGGAAACGCAAGTTTTCACAGGCGGCATGGCCGGTTTCTCTCTTCTCTTGCAATATGCAACAGGATGGGAGTTCAGCACGATATTCTTTATTGCCAACCTGCCCTTCTATATTCTCGCTTTTTTGCGCATGGGCCTATTATTCACGTTCAAAACATTCCTGATCGTGACCCTTATCTCAGTCTTTTCCAAAATACTGCCAATCTGGGTTCAGTTTTCAGAGCTCGACCCGCTTTTCGCATCCGTCTTTGGCGGATTGCTCATTGGTAGCGGCATACTCTTCCTTTTCCGTCACCGTGCAGGTGTGGGCGGCATGAGTATTTTTGCACAATTTTTACAAGACAAAAACCTCGTCAATGCAGGATATTTCATGTTGGGGTTTGATGTTCTTGTTCTGGTATCTGGCTTTTTCGTCCTGCCGTGGGAAAGCGTGTTGATCTCCATAGCCGGTGCCGTCGCCACCAATCTCGTTATCGCGGTCAATCACAGACCCGGACGTTATACAGGTATGAGCATTGAAAAACACGTTTTAGGGCGATAAATCATCTCCTTTACGTCTATCCCCTCAAGGCGTTCACACATAAAGGTTCAGCCCGTGAAATCTCTACTCTTGTCTACCTGTATCGCCTTATCTGCCCTCGCACCCGCTTATGCAGATACAACGATCCGCAGCAACTGGTCCGCCGCAAACGCGACTGAAACCCATGTCGTCAACGCGGCAGGCACGCCTGATAAGCCGAATAAAAACTATAAGCCCCGCGCTTTCGTAACTGAATTTTGCTATGATCGTGGCAAGCCAGACAGTATCATTGTGCATGTTGACGGCAAATCTGCCACGTCACATTTAACCAAAAATGCGTGTGTTATTTTGCAAGGCCAATACAGCATCACCGTAGAGACAGACCAAAGCTATAGCGATGCTGAAGCACCGGCTGGGCATTTGCAATTCATCTTGCCAACGCAAGTTACCACCCAAAAGACGACGCAAACCATTACGCGCCGCCTTTTGGATGCCACTAAAGTTCCAGAGCTTAATTCTAAAGACTAAGCGTCCACACGTGGGGCTGGATCAGCATCATATGCCGATACAGTCCCCGTAATGAAACCGCCGCCCAATACGCGCGACGCATCGCCCGTGGAATACAAAACACATGCTTGCCCGGGCGCAACACCCTCTTCAGCGTCATCAAAGCGAAAACCAGGCTGACCATTCACAAGCGTCATAACACCTGATTTTGGTGGCCGTGTTGACCGCACACGCGCAAGTGCAGGCGTATTTGATGCACACGCCTCTTCCAAAGATTGTGCGCCAAGCCAATTGCTCTCGCCCATGCTAAGCGCACGTGTCTCCAGCGCCTCACGTGGTCCCACAATCACCTGACGTTTGCCAGCATCAATCTTCACCACATAAATCGGCTCACCTGTCGCCACACCCAATCCACGGCGTTGGCCGACAGTGTATTTAATCACACCATCATGCTCACCCAACACGCGCCCATCCATGTGTACAATCTCGCCTTTACGCCCAGACCCCGGACGTAGTTTCTCAACAATAGCGGTGTATTTTCCATCCGGCACAAAACAAATATCTTGACTGTCAGGCTTTGCCGCAACCTCAAGGCCAAGCGCAGATGCTGCCTTACGCGTACTTTCCTTATTCATACCTCCCAAAGGAAAGCGCAAATAATCCAATTGCTCATGCGTGGTCGCAAACAAGAAGTACGATTGATCCTTGTCAGGATCAGCCGCACGCGCCAACTCTGGTCCGTCCGCCCCCATCACGCGCCGAATATAATGGCCCGTCGCCATACAATCAGCACCAAGGTCTTTGGAAGTTTCTAGTAGGTCTCTAAACTTCACAGTCTGATTGCAGCGCACACATGGAATAGGTGTTGAACCTGCCAAATAAGTGTCTGCAAAATCTTCCATCACTTGCTCTTTAAAGCGGCTCTCATAATCGAGCACATAGTGAGGAATACCCAATGCATCACACGCCCGCCGCGCATCGTGAATATCTTGCCCAGCACAACATGCTCCCTGTTTTTTCAAGGCAGCACCGTGATCATACAGCTGCAAAGTCACCCCCACCACATCATAGCCAGCATGATGCAACAACGCAGCCACTACAGTGGAATCCACGCCGCCAGACATTGCCGCGACAACGCGCGTTTCGCTACGGGGTTTATCAAAGCCAAGATCAAGATCAGCGCCAGCCAGAATCTCTTTCATTCCGGGCGCATTCAAAGCGTCAGTAATCATTTTTTCCTCTCCAATGGCTTCAAGGGCCAGAGCAGCAGCATATTAAAATTCATAACCCTGTTTGGGCAGCCGCCTACATAACGCAAATCACGTAAAAAACATAGCCTCTCCAAAATGCAGGCTGATTTGCTGATATTAACGTTTGAGAAACCATGTTGCACCGTTTTTGCAACGTCCCAATTTGCAAACCTTTAATTTTTCAAATTGGGACACATCATGCTCGACATTATTCTCACCAATGGCCTCAAAGGCGCGCTATTGGGCGGTGGCTTGGGATTAGTCGGATTACCATTGGCATATTTATTTGTGCAATTAGTCGATAATCCCGCTCGGCAAATGGTAAAAACAAACTTCGTCGTCAACACAACCTTTGTATTTGGCGCGGTATTTTTTGGCGTATTGGTTGCAGTTCCCTATGCATTCGATGGCTTAATCGACCTCAACACGCAACATGGTTTTGCAATCGTCTTTTTCACCATCTCTATGGCGTGTCTTCTTTGCTTATACGATGCGAGCAAACGTCAAATTGAATGGATGGATGATGGTATCATGATCCAACGTTGGAATAGTGCGCAAGAATTTTATACTTGGAAACAAATCACTGCGATTGAATGGGACCCAGTCCTGCACATTTGGCGTATGCATCTAAACGATGATAACGCATTTGCAATTCACCCATTAATGACAGGTGCATCTCGTTTTCTAGAAATCGCGATAGACAAATCAAATCTATTTACCCAAGGCAAATACTCCCACCTTCGCGGCTAGAGAATAAACCTAGAGAACATCCAACAAAGTCAGACCGCGTACAGCATTAAACACGCTGGCAGATGCCTGATAGGATGTTTGTGCATTGTTGAGCCTTACCGCAACTTCTGCCAGATCAACATCAACGATCTTGCCGATTGAGCTTGATAATGTGTTCAACTGCATTTGTTGACGCTCAATTGCGCTTTCAACACGCTCTTGTGTGCGCCCATTTTCTGCTTGCAACTGCACCATGCCTTGCGTAGCCGAATCCAAAGCACCCAATTGCGCCTGTAGCGCTGTTTTTTGAGCATCGCTCATTGGACCAGGATATGGCCCACCCGCTGCAATATCGCGCAGCAATGTAAACACTTCCAACCCAGCCTCTGCTGCGACCGGTGCCATCGAGATATTCTGATATCCATCGACGCTCACCGTTTGCTCTTGCGCGCCCTGCTCAAATGCGTCCGCAATCGGGTTTGCAACAAGATCAGCAAGATCAGCAGCTTTCACCGGTGGTTTATCATTGCGCGTCCCACCAAAGACATGACGTCCAGCTATTTCTAGGTTGAACACATCTTTGATAACCAAAAATGCTTCCTCAAGCTTGGAATCAATTGTTGAAGGGCCATTCAAGCTGGTATCTTGCAAAATCGCGTCGCGCAATTGCCCCAAAACCTCATCTGCGCGTCCTAACATGGCATCTTGCATGGATAGTCGCGTATTTAATTCTGCCGCATTATCCACTCGCGATTGGATATTAGCTTGCAATCTAGAGCTAGACACCAATGTATGCGTTTGCGCGCCATAGCCTTTTAGGTCCGTCGCTTTGGTTTGCGAAGCTGTTTGGTTAGATACTTCAAACAATGTCTTTTGTGATTTCTGCAAATCACGCAGCGCATTTTGAGAAATCATGGCAGTCGAAATACGTGTCATATCAGCTTACCTTTTCTTCCCTAAACCATTCTCAAGAGCGTATCGAACATTTCAGTCGCCGCCTGCATCATGCGGGACGCTGAGTTATACGCTTGTTGATATTGCGTCATCTTTACTAATTCTTCGTCGACATTCACGCCTTCAACGCTTTCGCGGCGTGTTGCCACTTCATTTTTCACTGCTTCTGCTGATGCGGCTGCTTGTGCAGTAGATGTCGCCTTCGCGCCCGCTACACCAGCCAAGCGCGCCGCGTAATCATTGATACTTGTTCTTTGCGCATTAATGCCGCCCGCCGCACCAAAGCTGCGAATAGTATCGCCAGACAATGACAAGCCTGTCGCGCCGCGACCATCGCCTTTTTCCAACACGCTGTCACCTACAACCTTACCCGCAAGGTCAGGCTTGGCCGTTGCAACCCGTCCATAGTCATTTAAGATCTCACTACGCACAGAAATATCTTTAGCGCGATCCGCAGACCCTACACTATTTAAGCCAAATAACTGGCTCAATGATATATTCGAGCCAGTACGCTGCGTTGTGTCTTCTATTGTATCAATGCGGCTAGCTTGAGTGTTGTTTGCGCCTTTAAAACTCATGCGCCCATCGCCATCCAGCGACACAGTTCCAAACCCGTTCAAGCTTGTGTTCATTTGCGCGATGACATCATCAATCGTGCCGCCAGCTACTGGAGAAACAGACACCGTACTCAAAATCGCGCCATTATTTGCACGCACTTCAAAGGAGATAGACTGCCCAGCCGCAAATCCATGCGCAGACGTCCCACTCAATCCAGTTGCAAAATTTGTTGGTGTTGGTTTTGAAATGATATTGTTCAAGCCGAAGCGGTGCGCCAACCCGCGGCCAGCCCAGTCAGACGGAGCCGCCTCATCCTGACGCATAGCCACACCATCACCGCCAGCTGCATTCGCCGCTGAAATTTGCAACACGCCATTTGTGAATGTTGCAGAACCCGATGCTCCTAAAGCTGTATTGATCGAGGTTGCCAGCCCCCCGACAGTCGTCCCAATCGCAGTCGTTGCTCCAGCCTCATCCGTGATCGTACCAGCCGTAAAATCAATGGAGAGATTCTTGACGATCTCACCGTTAGCATCGGTAATCGCAAGATGTGACGTGCCTGTAAATCCGTGTGTATCCGTGGAGATCAGTCCGGTATTTTCACCCGTCAACACACCCGGTGCCGGCACAGCACTCGCATCATTGTGCGCTGCATTCAGGCTATCAATTAGACCGCTCGCATATTCTCCAAACGCAACCCCAATAGCTGGAATTTCTACATCTCGCGCCTGTATCAACCCCATGATTTCGCCGCTCTTCACATATTTATCAAGCGACAATTTGGTGCTCGATGTTGAATGGCTCACCTCAACACTCGCATACCCCTGCAATCCTATCGTATCTCCCATAGAGAAAGACGCAGGCTCATGCGACACCAACAAGAAACCGCTCGTTGTGCGCAAATTCACACCACCAAGGTTACGCTCCTCAGTGCGCACATCTACAATCTGAGACAGGCGATCAATCAGCTTGCTTTGCTCATTTTCAGCCTGCGTTGCATCAGAACCAGCAATTTTGGACTGCTGAATTGATGCGTTCAAATCAGCAATTGTTTGCATCAATGTGTTGGCCTCACCAATCACCGATCGCAATTGTGCATTCGCCTCATCGCGCAGCGCCGAAATCTCATCGGCGGTCTGATTCACTTGGCTCAGCATATTTTCAATATCGGAGACAACACTGCCCTGACGTAGCGAAGATGACGGATCTAGCGCCAATCCGCCAAATGATCCCAACACATTATCAAGCGCTGAAAAAACTGTTCCACCATCAGATGGGTTTCCTAATAAACCCTGCAAACGATCCATGAATTGAGCCACAGTAGATGTCGCGCCCACAGTCGCAGATGTACGCATTTCCGATGCTGCTAAAAATTTATCTGCCGCACGCTGTACATTGACCTGAACCCCGAAAGATCCATGCTTTGAACTCAGTGAATCAAAGGTCGTATCAAGGCGCGTATAGCCTTCAGTGTTAACATTCGCGACATTGGTAGAAACCGTGTTGAGCGCGCGCTGATTTGCCTGCAAAGCCGAAAGGCTTGTCGACATCATGCTGCTAATACTCATGTCACATCTCCTACCAGATGGGGCTAATATTTTGCCCCTCGGTCAAGATTGCCCGGCTAGTTTTGCCTAGCTGATCAATACAGACCTTAAATCCCGTTGTGGAAACACCCTAAGCTAATCTATAACAAGCGTTTGTTTTGTTTGCGTTTATTTGCATCATCTCGCTTTAAGCAAGACGGATTCACCCAGAAATGTTTTCCTGCGTATCAGATACCTCGCAAGCTTTGGGCCAGAATTTAAATTTAATGCAAATTTACCATAAATTGGTATTTCAGCTCATTTTTTAGCACATTTTCACGCTCCAAAAGCGATCGGCAAAAAATGCCGCTCCACCTAAATTAGCCCAGAATTTCCTGCCGCCTTAAACGAAAAGGTAAACGGCACCCCCACACTTTCAGGGAAGTTTTCGCCAAATTTATTACTGGCCCGCCAATTGCATATCTATGGTTAACGCAGCGCTGCTTGCGACTAGCGATACAAAAATGAACGGGTAAATAGCGTGATTGACGGGTTTAATTATTCAGAGACGAAAACTGCAAAATCGTCCCTTTCTAAATTAGATGACACTCGCGGTTATAAGGGCGAGAACATTGATAGAGAATATTTCCGCAACTTCCTAAACGAGGAAGAATCCCGCACATCTAAAGCCCGCCCAAACCCAACGCAAAAGCAAACATCCTCGCAGGAAAGCGCATCCACAGATGCCTCTCTTATGACGATCAACTTCTTTACTGCGCAAGATTTCAATTCAAACACCTCCCCCTCTCTTTCCTTAGAGACCCGAGCACTGCAAAACACGCAAATTGCAGCAACCGATACACACACACTACAAAACGCAACAACAGCCACACCGCCCAATGCACAATTGGCAATCGGCCAAACGACCAATTCCAATACACAACAAACATCGCCATTGTCTGCTTCAGCGACACAACCCCAAGCGCAAGCTTTAGCGACTGGCCAATCCAGCACGCCAACAGCTTCGGAAACAGCAACTAGCGCACCTCAAACTCCAACAAATCAAGCAGCACAAACTTCGACACCCCACATAAGTGCGCAAAATTTGGCGGCTATTATAAAGAGTCCAGCCACACCGCTTACAGCCGCCGACCTGAATCTCGTCGCGCAAAACACAGCTAAACAAACTGGCACTGTTGCGACCTCAACAGCTACCAATCCAAATAGTGCGCTTCAAATCCAAACTAACATGACTCAGTCAGGTGTAGGACAACTTCTCTCTCAAGCTAGTGCGCCACAGGGTGCTTCAGCGCAATTTTTGCAATCTACTAAGGGGATAAACACCTCAAATTCTGCAAATTCAGGAACAACGCAAAGCAGCACGCCAGCGCAAAGCGGTCAGACACTAAACACGCAACCTTCACAGCAAACAAACCCTGCCTTCACAGCACAAGCAGGCACACAGAACCCATCAACCACCCAACCAGCAGGCGCACCCCAGCCCGCGCTTTTGCCCAGTGGTGAAGTGGCAAATTTTGCTGATTCCTCTGCCGATGCAGATATTCCAGACCTACCTGAAACCGGTTTTAAAGACACAAATCTGGCCTCAACGACATCTGCTGCACAGGCGAAACCAACACCTGATTTGCCTCCGGGTTTGCGCAATGCAAATCCCGTTACCCAGCAAGCTTGGGCGGGAATTATCCAACGTCTTGACGGTAAAAGTCAGCAATTTCAAATTCGCCTAGATCCTGCTGAACTCGGTCGGATAAATGTCTCCATTGAAATTACCAAAGATAAGAAAGCAACAGTCACCCTCGCCGCAAAATCGGCTGAAGCACTGTCTGAATTATCTCGCGGCTCGAAAGCTCTCCAAGATGCTCTATCAGAAGCAGGCGTTGAGCTAGAAGAAAGTGGTTTAAAATTAGAATTATCGTCAGATGACAGTAGTTCATTCACCTTTAGCGACGATGATGGTTCACAAACGGCAAACAAAAAAGGTGAAGTTTCAAAGGACGCAGACCAATCAGGTGATCAGCACTCTAATGAACCTTACCAAGTCACGCCGGAAATCACAGCTTGGTCGCGCATGCGCGTCGATCTAAAAGCATAAGAATAAGGATAGGTAATTTTGTCAGATCTTATCTCATTTGTGAATCAAAGCGCTTCCACTGGCGCAAACACAGCAGCATCTTCAGCATCGCTTGCTGGAAATTTTGATACGTTTCTGACACTTCTGACAGCTCAAATGCAAAACCAAGATCCCTTGGAGCCATTGGATGCATCTGAATTTACAAACCAGCTTGTCCAATTTTCTGGTGTAGAACAACAAATCCAAACAAACACATCCCTCAACTCCTTGCTCGCGTCCAACAACGCAACGACAGGCGCAGCACTATCGGGCTATTTGGGTCAAAATGTTGAAATCAATAGTGAAGGTGCCGGCTTTCGCGGAGAAGACCTTTCTTGGCGTTATTCAGTTGCCAGCGATGCTGCTGAATCAATTATCGTGGTCAAGGATGAAAGCGGTAAAGTTGTTTATACTGAGAACGCAGCCAAAGGCGCTGGTTCTCATGACTTTACATGGGACGGCACAAAAACTGACGGAACACAGGCTGCACAAGATGCTGTTTATTACACAAGCATCACAGCCAAAAACCATGAAGGTAATTCCATAGAAACATCTTCACGTGTGCTCACACGTGTAACAGGCGTGGATTTATCTTATGGGACACCAGCAATCACAACAAATGCAGGCATATTTAGTTACAGTGATATTTTGCGTCTAACGCCAAATTAATCATGCCCCTCTATTTATGAGGGAAAGACGATCCGGACCGCAAAAGCAGTTCGCAGACACATGGCGCAAAAGCGCTCTTTCAAGGCCACATCTCATAAGAAGATGCGGGTAATAGAGTGGGTTTAGTTTAAGGAATACCGCCATGAGTATAGGTTCAGCACTCCTCGCAGGAACAGCAGGTCTACGCGCAAACGCATCCGCAATGGCTGCGGTCTCAGAAAATATTGCAAACGTAAATACAGTTGGTTTCAAACGTTTACGCAATGACTTTACAGCCATGCTAAACAACCAAGCATATCAAACATCTTATAATGCTGGTGCAGTTAGCTCCAAAGCAACTTCGCTAATGCGTGAGCAAGGTACTCTTCAAACCTCATCCGTTACAACGCACATGGCGATTTCAGGTGAAGGTTATTTCGTAACCAGAGACCGTGCAGGCAATGCGACAGCCGCCGATGAATACACATATACACGTGCAGGTCAGTTCTCTCCTGACGCGAGCGGATATCTTCAAAACAGCGGTGGGCAATACCTATATGGATGGCCAATTGGTGCTGACGAAGTTGTAAACGCCAGCCCCACAGACCTGACAGCATTGCGTCCTGTGCGCGTATCAGGATATGGCGGTATCGCAGAAGCTTCCGCGAATTTATCCATCACTGCAAATTTGAATGCTGACCAGACGGTAAATCCAGCAACCTATACAACAGGTGCTTTAGCCGCTGGCACTATCACGCCTGATTTCACAACACCTTTGGAAGTCTATGACACCAAGGGCGGTCGTCACACTGTAAATTTCTCATTCTTAAAGACTGCAAACCCGAATGAATGGCAAGTGGAAGCATATGTTACGCCAGCTTCAGATATAGAAGGCGTTGCAGACGGGCTTTTAGCCAGCGGTAGAGTTGTATTCACGCAAGCTGGTTTAATCGATCCGGTGGCCACGAACGCACTTCCAGACGGGTTCGATCCTGAAGGCACACTCGACATTGGTGCATCTGACGTTACCGCAGCAGGTACTACGCCGCGTTGGGCTGATGGGTTGGGGATAGATGCACAATCTATCCAACTCGATCTTGGTGACGGAAACAGCACGATCGGTCTTACACAATACTCATCCGACTCAATCCTAGACACATCCGCAGTTGATGGTGTGCCTTTTGGTTCGCTCGCATCTGTCGATGTTGACCAAGATGGTTTTGTGATCGCCCAATACACGAATGGCTTTAGCCGTAAAATCTTCCAAGTTCCCGTCGCAACCTTCGGAAATGAAGGCGGCCTCCTCGCTCAAGCCGGTAGCAGCTACCGAGCAGGCCCAAATGCAGGTGATATGAACCTACGCGCCCCTAAAACGGGTGAAGCCGGTACAATCGTCTCCAGTGCGCTAGAATCTTCTACTGTTGATCTTGCAGAAGAGTTTTCAAACCTAATCACAACACAACGTGCTTATTCTGCATCTTCTAAAATTATTACAACAGCAGATGAAATGCTTGATGAGCTAATTCGTATCAAACGATAAGTAATTAAGACTATTATCGCCTATTTAGCGATTTCTGCTCCATTCTGAAACAAAAACCACCCCAAAGACAAACAAAACGTCTCTGGGGTGTTTTTTTATTCTTGAAATTTTCAATAAAACCCTCGCATTGACTTCAGTCTGAACTTAAAACCATTCGTATATGGTGATCAGCATAGACCAGACCAATGAAAGGGAATTCTATGCTGACCCAGAACGCGAAAAGCGCGGCAGTTATCGGACCCGACGGAAAAACACTAACGCTGGATGATCTCCCCTCTCCAGACATCAAGCGTTGGGTTACCCGTCGTAAAGCAGAAGTCGTTGCAGCAGTACGCGGCGATTTGCTTACTCGCGATGAAGCTTGCGCACGTTACAAAATCTCATCTGAAGAGTTTGAAGGATGGGAAGCACTTTACGACCGTTTCGGCGTAAAAGGACTTCGTACAACCCGCCTACAAAACTACCGCGCCTAGGTCGAATATATAGCTAAGTGAAACAAGACTCTGTTATTGGCTCACTAATGTAGCTATTTTCAACTTAAAGCAAAAATTTATGCCTCGTTCTTCTCAAGAGCGAGGCATATTGCTGTTTGAACACCGTTTTTCTGCAAATTATTAAAACAAATGCCATTGTTTTCGTTCTTGTTAATGAGACGTTTACAGACTGCTGGGAAATTATTGCCTAACGACCTCATTTTGGGGTGCAATAATTACCGGGTAGATAATGGCCGATTCAGACTCATTCATTCAGAAGTTCCTTAAGGGCGGACAGTCACGTATCGTTGCCGCGCTTGTGGTGACTGCATTAGTGGGCGCTGGCTTAGGTTTTATCATGCTGCGCGGTAGTACTGACCAAGCGCTCCTCTATTCTGGGTTGGATCTTACTGAATCTGCAGAGATTTCTGGTCGTCTAGACCAAGCAAACATTAGTTACACCATACGCGGAGATGGTGCCTCTATCTTCGTTGACCGAGATCAAGTGCTTGATGCACGTATGATGTTGTCGGAAGAAGGTTTGCCTACTCGCGGCGCAATGGGATATGAAATTTTCGATAAAACTGAAGCACTTGGCACAACCAGTTTTGTGCAAAATATTAATCGTGTTCGTGCGTTAGAAGGCGAATTAGCTCGTACTGTTAGCTCTCTGGACAATGTGCGCGGTGCCCGTGTTCACCTTGTGCTACCCGAGCGCCGTCTGTTTGAACGTGACGCGCAGACCGCCTCCGCCTCGGTTGTTATGTCAGTGGCTGGCCGCGGCATGACACCTGCTCAAGTGCGCGCAATCAGAAACCTTGTCGCCGGCTCAGTTCCAAACTTAGAAGTAAACCGGATCACACTTTTAGACGATAAAGGTCGTTTACTTGCAGCTGGTGCCGAAAATGGCGAAGGCGGATTTGGTGATGGCAATGTTGATGAACGCCAAACATCTATTGAGCAACAAATCCGTTCTAAAGTTCTGACAGTTGTTGAGAGCGTAACAGGACCAGGCGCTGCTCGTGTAGAAGTCGCCGCAGACATCGACTTTAACCGCATCACACAAAGTTCAGAAATTTTTGATCCAGATGGCCGCGTCATTCGTTCTGCGACAACAACTGAAGATTCAAACCGTGAAACAACGACAGATCCAAACGGCACTGTGACTGCAGCCAATAACATTCCTGAAGGCGGAGATGTTGAAGCGGGTAACTCCCCTACCTCTCAAACGGAATCAAACCACATTCAAGAAACAACAAATTACGAAATTTCTAAAACAACTAAAACCGAGATAACCGAAGGTGGACGCATCCGTAAAATCTCAGTTGCTGTTGCTTTGGATGATGTGCGTATCGCTGGTGCAGATGATGAACCTGCCAGTTTTGCGCCCCGCACGCCTGAAGAAATTGCCAGCATTGCTAAGCTTGTAAAATCTGCTGTGGGATATGACGAAACACGTGGCGACATAGTTGAAGTGGTCAACGTCTCCTTTATGCGTCCTGAAACGTCGCTCGACCTTGCCATTGAAGAGCCCAACATGTTGGGTCTTACCAAAGATGACATTATGAGAATTGCAGAAGTTGCCGCCCTGTTTGTAGGCGCAATTCTTCTCATCCTTTTCGTGCTCCGTCCATTGGTGAAAGGATTGATGAACCCCGCTTCTAATGAAGATTCATTTTATGGCGGCGAAGCTGCGCTTCCTGGCATGGGACGCGGCAACACAAAATCGGTTCAAATGTCAGAAAACCTTGTCCTGCCGGGAGCCGCAGGTGGTAATTCAGCAAATACCGAAAGCGAAGACGAAGACCCAATGAGCGGTCTGGGACTTGATGTTGCGCGCATCACAGGACGCGTGAACGCTTCTTCTGTTAAAAAAATCTCCGAAGTTGTTGAAAGCCACCCTGACGAGTCGATCCAGATTATACGCTCTTGGTTATCTGAAGATGTGAATAAAGGGAGTGATGCAGCATGAGCAATCTAGCCGCTGAAGCAGAAGAAGCTCTCAAAACCATGTCAAAAAGAGAAGCCATCCAGCAAGCTGCTGCTGATGGTAAAAATCTTACAGGTTCAGAAAAAGCGGCCATCTTATTGTTGGCACTAGGTGAAGAGACAGGCCCTATCTGGGCGGCACTTGATGATGAAGAATTACGCGATGTATCCGCCGCAATGTCCAGCCTTGGTGTGGTTCAATCTTCTTTGGTTGAAGATTTGATTATTGAGTTCGTCGGTAAACTCTCCACATCTGGTTCGATCACAGGTAACTTTGAGCAAACCCAACGTCTTCTCTCTCAATTCCTTCCAGGTGAAAAAGTGGATTCACTCATGGAAGAAATTCGCGGACCTGCCGGTCGTACAATGTGGGACAAGCTGGGTAATGTATCCGAAACAGTTCTCGCAAACTATCTAAAGAATGAATACCCACAAACAGTGGCTGTGGTCCTATCCAAAATCAAATCCGACCACGCTGCGCGGGTTCTCGCCTGTTTACCACCAGATTTCGCAATCGAGTGCATGCAGCGCATGTTGCGTATGGAGCCAGTTGCGCGCGACATTATCGAGAAAATCGAAGTCACGCTCCGCACGGAGTTCATGACCAATCTCGCACGTACATCCAAACGCGATAGCCATGAGCAAATGGCCGATATTTTCAATGCGTTTGACCGCCAAACCGAAGGTCGTTTCATGACGGCGCTTGAAGAAAAAAGCAAAGAAGCCGCTGAAAGAATTCGTTCTTTGATGTTTGTGTTCGACGATCTAGCCAAATTAGACCCAGGCGGAATTCAAACACTTCTAAAAGCTGTTCCTAAAGAAAAACTGACCCTCGCCCTAAAAGGCGCAAATGAAGAAATGCAGGACCTGTTCACATCGAACATGTCGGAACGGGCTGCTAAAATTCTAAAAGAAGACATGAACTCAATGGGGCCGGTAAAACTTAAAGACGTCGATGCAGCCCAACAAGACATGGTCTATCAGGCCAAGGAATTAGCCGATCGCGGCGAAATTATGCTTGCAGATGGCGGCGCTGAAGATGAGTTGGTGTATTAATCATGGCTGAAGTAAAACCCTTTGAATTATATACCGAATTCACCCCAACAGGTGAAGTTCTATCCGGCAAAAAGCCGGCATATAAGCGTGTTGAAGAGGTTGAAAAGGAAATCCACCAAGCGCGCGCCCAGACGCAAGATGCCGTCATGGCCAGCGTTGAAGCGCGCATTGCAACTGCTCTTGAAACAATCGCGGCAAACCTCACTCCCAGTGAGCAAGTCGTCAATCAAGTGGCACTGACTTTACGCAACCAAGCAATTGACCTTGCCCTTGCTGCATCCACTGTCATCGCAGGTAAAGCTTTAGATGAAGATGGTCATAAGGCTGCAGAAGAAGCTGTTGCTGAAGCTTGTAAACAACTTCGATCTGAGCCGCGCCTCATTGTGACTGTCGCGCCAGATGCAGAACTACCTATCAAAATGCGCCTGCAAAACATGCCTGACATCGCAGACCGTCTACATTTTGTAGCGGACCCTACTGCACGTCCAGGCGATTGGCGTATCGAATTTAATGGCGGCGCAGCAGAATTTAGCCGCGATGCCATCAGTGAAACAGTTGAAAAATGCCTAAACAATCGCAAAGCCGATCCTATTGAAGATCAGCTCGATTTGTTTGGTGCAGCTTAATTGCAAGTTTTAGGAGAGCAAAATGTCTAATGACGATCTCAATTTCCCAGAACTAGAACCAGGCATCAAGCCGGTTGCAAACCCTATTTCTCCATCCGTTGAAGCAGAACGGCGTGAAAAATTCGCGGCTGACCTAGCTCCCATGTTTGATGTTCCTGTCTCAGTGCAAGCCGTGATTGGACGTACAACAATGGAAGTTTCCGAACTGATGCACCTTGGCGAAGGTTCCGTATTGGAATTGGACCGCCGCGTTGGTGAAGCCATTGATATTTATGTAAACTCTCGCCTCGTTGCTCGTGGTGAGATCGTTGTTGTGGATGATCGCCTCGGTGTGACCATGACAGAGATAATCAAGAATGCTGGCGGTTAACCGTCCCCCTCAAGGCTGAAAATTTCAGCTACACAATTCGATTTTTGCCAGAACAAGATTTTTGGAAAGTGAAGACATTATGCGCGTACTAATTATTGGAGATCTGGGTGGCCAGCTATCAGCAGCAACGAAAATTGCTTTTGAGCGCGGCGCACAAGTATCCCACGCTGCATCCCCCGCTATAGCACTAGATTCACTTCGCGCCGGACATGGCGCAGACCTTGTTATGGTTGATGTGAAAGCTGACATTGCATGGCTTCATGAAGCACTTCAATCTGAGCGTATTGCAGCGCCTATCGTTGCATGTGGCGTTGAAGCAGATGCTGATGCAGCAGCTTCTGCTATTCGCGCAGGTGCGCGTGAATTTATCCCACTTCCACCGGATGCAGAGCTGATTGCTGCGGTATTATCTGCGGTGTCAGATGATGAACGTCCAATGATTGCTGCAGACCCTGCTATGGTTCAAATTGTAGAACTAGCAGAACAGATTGCACCTTCCGACGCTTCCGTACTTATCACAGGTGAAAGCGGTGTTGGTAAAGAAGTCATGGCGCGTTTTGTCCACCGCAAATCTCGCCGCGCAAGCAAACCATTTATTTCTGTAAACTGTGCTGCCATTCCTGAAAACCTACTTGAATCCGAGTTATTCGGACATGAAAAAGGTGCTTTTACAGGCGCAATGGCGCGCCGGATTGGTAAGTTTGAAGAAGCTGATGGCGGCACACTCCTTCTGGATGAGATTTCAGAAATGGATGCACGCTTGCAGGCAAAATTACTACGCGCCATTCAAGAACGTGAAATTGATCGCGTGGGTGGCACAAAGCCAATCAAAGTGGATATCCGTATTCTAGCGACCTCCAACCGTGATTTGGCACAAGCTGTGCGCGAAGGTGATTTCCGTGAAGACCTTCTTTATCGCTTGAACGTCATGAATTTATGTATTCCTGCCCTTCGTGAGCGTCGATCTGACCTTTTAAAACTGTCGGAATTCTTCATCGAAAAATACAGTGCTGCGAATGGGCTTCCAAACAAATCACTTTCAGATGATGCGCGCGCGCAAATAGAAGCTTCTCGCTGGCCGGGGAATGTGCGTGAACTTGAAAACGCAATGCACCGTGCTGTCATTCTATCTCGCGGACCCGTGATTGAGACAGACGCAATACGTACGCCTGATGGTGCACCTCTGGGTGGACGTGGTGGCTATAACCCACATGAATCACAATCAGATATTGCGGTTCAACGCGTCGCTGAAACAGCACACACAGCTATCACAGCAGGATTAGCGAGTATTCAAGTTGGCCGGACAGTGGCTGAAGTTGAGCAAGATCTTATCCTCTCAACATTAGATCACTGCCTAGGAAACCGCACACATGCGGCGAATATTCTTGGGATTTCAATTCGCACGCTGCGCAACAAACTTCGCACCTACACAGATGCTGGAGTTGAAGTTGCAGCTCCCGGCGAAACTAGAGCGGCAGGCTAACCACTTATGGCTGAAGCAACTAAAGGCACTGGCGGTATTTCCATAGGCGGGTTCGATATGAACGCGCTTGCCAAAGGGGCTGCCAAAAGTGAGGTCGCGCTTGGCTTGGGTGTGATGACATTGATCGTCATGCTGATCGTGCCATTGCCGTCTTTCCTGCTGGATTTTATGCTGGCTATCTCCATTACATTCTCAGTGCTTGTTTTGATGACAGCTTTGCTCATTCAAAAGCCATTGGAATTTTCATCCTTCCCTTCTGTCTTGTTGCTAACAACCATGTTGAGGCTCGCACTCAATATGGCGTCTACGCGCTTAATCCTCTCCAAAGGAGATCAAGGACCAGAAGCTGCAGGAAGCATCATCAAGACTTTCGGCTCATTTGTGATGGGCGGAAATTATGTGATCGGTGTGATTGTGTTCATTATCCTCGTGATTGTGAACTTCATGGTCATCACCAAAGGTTCTGGCCGTATTGCGGAAGTTGCAGCTCGTTTCACCTTGGATGCGATGCCTGGTAAGCAAATGGCGATTGATGCTGACCTATCTGCCGGCATGATCAACGAAGATGAAGCGCGCACAAGACGTAAAGAACTTGAAGGCGAGAGCAATTTCTTCGGGGCCATGGATGGTGCGTCCAAATTTGTTCGCGGCGACGCTATGGCGGGTATTATGATTACCGTCATAAACATTATTGGCGGCATTCTAATTGGTGTCGCTCAAAAGGGTCTTCCTTTTGGTGAAGCTGCCCAAACATACACAATGCTAACCATTGGTGACGGGCTCGTATCTCAAATTCCTGCGCTTATTATCTCTGTTGCTGCGGGTATGTTGGTATCTAAAGCGGGTGTTGATGGCTCAACTGATAAAGCACTTGGCACGCAATTAATGGCCTCGCCTCAAGGCTTATCTATGGTGGCGGGTATTGCTGCATTTGCTGGACTTATGCCTGGCATGCCAATGATTCCGTTCTTTCTACTCGCCGGTGGAGCTGGCTATGGTGCATGGCGTGCAGCGACAAACAAAGAAAAAGCTGTTCAAGACGCGATCGTCAAAGAGAATGAGATAAAAACAGACGCCACAAAGAAATCTGCGGAAGCACCTATTTCAGACAGCGTTGCAGTGGATGATCTCAAAATTGAACTTGGCTTTGGCCTCTTGTCACTGATCAATGAATCTGAAGGCCGCAAGCTTACAGACCAAATCAAAGCTGTGCGCCGCCAAATCGCATCTGAATTTGGTTTCATCGCCCCGCAAGTTCGTATCGTAGACAATCTCGAACTAGGTTCAGAAAACTACCGTATCATGATTAAAGAGGTTGAATCTGGTGGCGGCTTGTTACGTCCAATGCTTGATATGGCGATGGATGCATCAGGCGTAGCAACTCCAATCTCAGGTGAACGTGTAAAAGAGCCTGTGTTTGGACTTCCAGCTGTTTGGATTGACAAGTCTATCAAAGAAGAAGCGGCAATGAGTGGGTATACAGTTGTGGACGCTGCAACTGTTTTAACAACGCACTTTACTGAGCTTGTAAAAGAAAATATGTCTGACTTGCTTTCCTTTACAGCTCTAAAGGAACTAACAGACGCCTTGCCATCTGCGCAAAAAGCTCTGCTTGACGATATTGTTCCCAACCAAATTACAATGTCTGGCATTCAGCGCGTCTTGCAAAACTTGCTACGTGAGAAAATCTCTATCCGTGATTTTGCAACGATTTTGGAAGCAATCGCCGAAGCATCTGGCGCTTCTACAGACCTCATGCAGATCACTGAACACGTCCGCACACGTCTTGCCCGTCAGCTATGTAACGCCAACCAAGCACATGATGGCCAGCTATCAGTCGTGACACTATCACCCGTATGGGAGCAAACCTTTGCAGAGGCTCTCATCGGAGATGCAGGCGCACGCCAGCTCGCGCTTGAACCTTCTCGCTTACACGAATTTGTAGGTGAAATGCGCCGCGTATTTGAAGCGGCTGCTCAAACGGGAGATACGCCTGTCCTACTCACATCTGCCCCTATTCGCCCTTATGTCCGCTCACTCGTAGAGCGTTTCCGCGCCCAAACAGTGGTCATGAGCCAAAATGAAATACATCCCAAAGCCCGCTTGCGGTCTGCCGGATCTATCTAAACACATAACAAGAATGACACCCCAAATGACCCACCAGTATATTAATTTCACACTGCCATTCAGGAGGCACCTACCATGAGAATGAAACTATTCTCCGCAGCCACCATGGAAGAAGCCATGGAGCAAATGCGGGCAGAGTTAGGTTCGGACGCGGTTATTCTTTCAACCCGCAATGAACCCGGCAATGTCGAGGTACGCGCTGCAGTAGAGCGCGCACCTAATGCGCGTTTTGCAACTCCCGTTTTTTCAGAAACCCGCCCGAGTTTCGACAACACCACACGCGAGCGCATTAAAGATGTAATGAGCTGGCATGGTGCTCCAACTGGCTTTACTGACATTGTAACCAGCGCTGGTCTGAAATTGATGGGCGCGACAGCAGACCCAGGCCCAGCCCTTGCTGCTGGTCTTGAGGGTGTCTTGTCATTCTCACCCGTTCACTCCGACACACGCAAATCAATCCTATTGGTCGGTGCGCCTGGAGCCGGAAAAACTTCGACAGCTGCTAAACTTGCTGCTGTCACACGCAACTCCCCGCTGGGTCTTAAAGCAGCGTCTGCTGATTTTGATGCTTCCGGCGGACATGCCAGACTAGCTGCCTATGTTGGCCGCCCTGATGTTGGTTTATTTAAATCGCCTGAAGCTTTGCAAAACCACCTTGCTGCACGCACAGCTTCTGAACGCAAACTTGTTATTGATGGCCCTGCTTTTAATCCGGTAAACCCGAATGAAATCGCTCGCCTTCGTAACTTGCTTTATCATGTCGATGTTGAACCAATCTTGGTCATGTCAGCAGAAGGTCATCCTGAAGATCTTGAAGATAATGCACGTGCTTTCGCAAGTGTTGGCGTTAGAAGGGCAATTTTAACTAAATTAGATGTAGTAAGACGTAGAGGAGGTGCTTTTGCTGCACTTTCTTCGTCTCGGTTAAGTATCGCTCAACTAAGTTTGACGCATTCTATATCAAACGGGCTGATTCCCGCGACGCCATTGCGAATAGCAAGATTGTTGTTGGAAACAGCACCAGAGAACGGATCAGGGTCAAGTATGTCTTATAGAGGAGCTGCATAATGTCGTTTCCTGGCAAAAAATCCGGACACATGTCCTCAGGACCGCGCATAGCACCGGCCCAAATTCTCGCAATTGCTTCTGGCAAGGGTGGCGTTGGTAAGACATGGATGTCTACAACCCTCGCAGCTAGTTTTGCTAAAGCAGGTAAACGCACCCTACTCGTGGATGGCGACTTAGGATGTGCGAATGTAGATGTTCAACTAGGTATTGCACCTGATACAGACCTTGCTGCCGTTATGGCCGGTTGGGTTGAGCTTGATGACGCAGTTACGCCCGTAAATGGTGGTGCTGGCGCTCAAGGTGGTTTTGATGTGCTGCCTGGCCGTTCTGGTTCTGGCGCACTTGCTGAACTACCAAAAGATGATGCAGCTCGTTTAGCCGCTGGTCTAACAACTTTAGCGATGCAGTATGATATTGTATTGGTTGACCTAGCAGCTGGTATTGATGCCAACGTTATGCGCCTTGCACGTGCCGCAGACCGCGCACTTGTGGTGGCAAATGACGAGCCAACATCAATGACAGATGCGTATGCCTTTATCAAAGTTCTTCGTGGATATGCACCAAGCGTTGCACCATGGATTGCAGTGAACATGGCAGATACACGTGTTGCAGGTCGGCGCACATATGAAGCCCTTGCGCGTGCAAGCCAAACATTCCTTGGTTTCCGCCCGCCTTTAGCTGGTATCGTTCTTCGCGATTCCAAAGTTCGTGAAGCCATCCGTACACAGAAAACTATCACGACTTTATTTCCTGATGCACAAGCAGCAATTGACGCTGAACAGATTGCTGAAGCAATCTTACGCGGCGGCGCTGACTCAATAGCCGAAGCGAGCTAGTAACTAGCTGATACTAAAAAGAAAAATCCGCCTGCTATGTAGGCGGATTTTTTTATGCTCAATTTTTGTTTAAACCTAAGCGCGAAAAACATTTAAATTAATAGTAAACGAAATTGACCTGATTTTTAAACCCAGTCACATCAAGGTTTTAATCATACTGATATAGCCTCCTAATTATAGCAGGAGGACTACATAAGTGTTTTCGAGATTTCTATCTCTCTTTAAAATACATAAAAACGAGCCGGAACTAAACCGCGCTCGCTATGATGCTATTAAACTACAGCTTCCGGTAAACTATCTATTATTGACGTTCGCAAGTTTGGGTATGTGTATTACGCACATGCACCTACTTCCGGCATATTTACTATTTCCTGTCCCTATATTCTTTTTCGTCGTCAGCGTTATGAGAGCCCCTGCAGCGCTGAACAAAAATACGATTCAATTAACTGACGAGCAAACAGTATTTCGCCTGCAATTATCAGTTAAAATCTCACCGATTATCGGCATTCTGTTATTTGCATGGAATGTTATGCTGTTTGAAGCAGGTGATGGCGCTTTAAGAGGATTGGTTGTTTTCTATTCCGGCATCACCATTATCGGCGGTGCAATGACATTGTTGGCGGTGCCACAAGCCGCTAAAGCAATGTTACTATCCAACATTCCCGCCACAGTTTTATATCTGCTGATCCAATTTGATCCTATTTATGCAGTTTCCGCACTCAACTTATCCATGGTTGCAGGTGTATTATATTTAGCAATTCTCAGCCAAGACAAAGGCATGAGTGACATTGTACGCCACCAAAAGGCTCTTCTTGGACAAAGTAAGAGGCTGGAATTGCTCAATGCCGAGACCTTGCGCTTAGCAAATACTGACCCGCTCACAAAACTGCCCAATAGAAGAAGTTTCTTCCAAACTATCGAAGATACAATTGAAGATTATAGCGACGACAATGCAGAATTTGTATTGGCGCTTCTTGATCTGGATGGTTTCAAGCCTGTGAATGATGTGTTTGGCCACCCTGCAGGAGATCATTTACTCGTATCTACAGCGAAACGTTTATCAGCTCGTCTTGGAAGTGATGTTGTCATAGGGCGTTTGGGCGGTGATGAGTTTGGTATTCTCTTCTTGAAGCCTCATGATGACAAAATGATGCTGAAGCTGTCGGAAGACATATGCAACATGCTGCGTGCGCCCTTCAAGTTGGACGAAGGGACTGCCAATATTGGTGGAACAATTGGTCTTGCACGCTTCCCTCAAGCAGGTAGAAAACGCTCTGTGCTATTTGATCGCGCCGACTACGCACTTTGCTTTGCCAAGCAAAATACAAAGGGTGCTCCTGTATTCTTCTCCGAGAAACACGAAAACAGTATTCGCGATGCCCTCGCTTTAGAGCAGAGATTGACCGAGGCTGACCTTGAGAAAGAATTATACGTCGAATTCCAACCAATCGTGGATACACAACACAACCGCGTAAAAGGGTTTGAAGCGCTTGCACGCTGGTACAATCCGGTATTGGGGCAAGTGCCGCCAGATGAATTCATCAAAACCGCAGAACAGGCAGGCAGTATTCGCGTTCTCACAACCCTCCTTCTTCAATGCGCCTTGAAAAGCATGAAGAACTGGCCGGAAGATATCTATCTGTCGTTCAACCTGTCAGCGATCTTACTCTCCTCCACGTCATGTATGCAGCGCCTCATTACTATTATCGAAGAAGCTGGTATTGCGCCAAACCGTATCGTGTTCGAGATCACCGAAACCATGATCATGCAGGATTTCGATCGGGTGATTGAATCTCTACACTACATTCGTAGTCACGGTTTTGCACTTGCATTGGATGACTTTGGAACTGGGTATTCAAGTCTTAGCTATGTTCAAAAGTTACCAATTGACCGCTTGAAAATTGACCGTTCTTTCATCAAGGACATGGCCAAGAACACAGCTGATCGTAACATTGTGCGTACAATAGCTGACCTGTGCCGCAACCTTGACCTGGATTGTGTGGTTGAAGGTGTTGAAACCGAGCGCCAATTGCAGCTCGTCACAGATTTAGACCTGCACTATATCCAAGGCTATTATTTCAGTCGCCCACTTGCGCCGGCCGCTGCACTGGCTTTTGCACAAGTCATGAATGAAAAGCCGCCAGAAAAGAAAGTCAGCAATCAAAATCGGTGGTGAAGGTCATTCGCTGATTAAATAGCTCGTCAATCAACAGAAATAGAAATCAGGCGCGACGCGTTAAAGCCGCCTCGTCGAGTTGAGCTTGCTCTCGGGTTGCCAGCTCTTTATCTGCTCTAAGTTTATACTGAGTTTGCAAGCTCTCCAGCTTTGATTTTTCCTGATAAGCTACAACTAATCTGGCGCGCACATGCTCAATGCCCGCTTCAAGTTCCGCAATTTCCATATCAAGTCTATTTTGTTCGCCTTTCAAGCGATACATATAGGCAGGAACGCTCGCTAATAATTGCAGATCCAGATTATCATCTCCCACCATTGCTTGTTCAGCTTCACCCTTTGCTTGCGCCGTGGCTTTAGCCATACGAAGCCCTTCAATACGCGCTTGAGCTTTCGCAATCTCAACAGCAATAGCATCAATATTGCGTTGGGCGAGTTTTATAAGTGTAGGTAGTGATTTCATAATTTACATTCTGAAGGAGTGAAGCAAAGAACTCGTAAAGGAAATGCATTTCCTAACAAAAGATGGCGCTTAATTACCGCCTAATTGTTTTGCTAATGAAGACCGGTTGGCACTTCTACGGTCCCCACCTTGTGCTGCCATGGTTGCCTCCCCCGCATGCACATGCGGATTTGGTGCAGCTGGACTTTCCACGCCTATACCGAGCACATTCGCCAACATCGCAAACGTTTCCTCAGGCGGCGTAGCCTCATCAACGTGCTGCGTCAGAATTTTCTCAATTTCTGGAGATAATTGTACTGCCCGATCAACTTCCGGATCTGCCCCGCGTGCATAAGCGCCAATACGGACCAACTCTTCCATATCTGAATAAAGCGACATCAAACGTCTAGCCTGTCGAGCAATTTCAGCGGTCTCTGGTGTATATAAATGGCTTGCTATACGAGAGAGCGATTTTAGAACATCAATAGCAGGATAGCGCCCGCGCTCAGCTATTTTACGGTCCATAACAATATGACCATCCAAAATACCACGCACCGCATCAGCTACTGGTTCATTGTGATCATCACCATCAACCAGCACTGTGAACAATCCCGTAATATGCCCCTGAGGGTGACCATTGGGAACGATTTGCCCCGGCCCAGCTCGTTCTAACAGTTTAGGAAGTTCAGCAAAAACTGACGGGGTATACCCTTTAGTTGTTGGTGGCTCGCCAGCTGCCAAACCGATTTCACGTTGCGCCATCGCAAAACGCGTCACAGAGTCCAATAGACATAAAACTTTACAGCCTTGATCGCGGAAATGTTCTGCAACTGCCATTGTCATCCAAGCAGCTCGGCGGCGACGAGGCGCAGATTCATCAGATGTTGCTGACACAACAACCGACCGGGCTAAACCATCAGGTCCAAGCGTATCCTCAACAAACTCACGTACCTCGCGGCCACGTTCCCCAATCAAGCCAATAACAACAACATCTGCTTGCGCGTTTCGAGCGAGCATAGACATAAGTGTCGACTTACCCACGCCTGAACCAGCGAAAAGTCCCATTCTCTGTCCAACAGCACATGGCGCAAAGCCATCAAGCGCGCGAACACCCAATGACATAGGCTCTGAAACACGTGCACGCGAATGCGCTGCTGGTGGAAGAGTCTTTATTTGACGCGAAATTGTACCTTGAGAAAGTGGCCCTTCACCATCAACTGGCGCTCCAAATGCATCCACAACACGGCCAAGCCAAGAATTTGACACACGAACAAGTGCATCTTCTGAAGAAAAACACACCGCAGCACCCGGACGTAAACCTTCCACAT
This sequence comes from Hirschia litorea, assembly GCF_042665075.1. NCBI lineage: Bacteria > Pseudomonadati > Pseudomonadota > Alphaproteobacteria > Hyphomonadales > Hyphomonadaceae > Hirschia > Hirschia litorea. Next base: position 85,038 of record NZ_JBHTBR010000004.1, read on the forward strand.
CATCACATGCAAGAAATACGGCTCTATCCCCTTCAAACCCAACAAGCTCCCCACGGGGGCCGTCTTTGTCTCCAAAGCGTGCATAAGCGCCCAATCGCAGAGCTTCGGCTGGACCTGTCGCCTCTATTCGCAATCCTTCAACGGCGACAATTCGGCCTTCAAACAATTGTTTTTCAATGTTTTTTATATCTTTTATCGCTTGTTGCAGCACGTAAGCACACCTTCACCGAGTCGCTTTGAGTCAATAGAGTAAAGCCGAAATATTCTTGCTTTTCTGACTCGGCAGAATGTGCCCATTGCCCTAAGCTAGCGTTAACGCAGGTGATTCTTCACTCAAAATTTTGAGAAAATATTTCGCATATTTTTTTCAATATTTATGCAACTTTAGGCACCTAAATTAATATTCCGCCAATAGGTGTGAAGGCGCGTTAACACTTCTTAAAGAGTTAATATGCTTGATTGTTAATGGTTAATACGTTGATATGGACGTAAGTGATTCGGGAGAGCCTTATGCGGGTCTTGTTGATTGAAGACGATGATGCGGTTGCACGCAGTATCGACCTAATGTTGAAAGCCGCCGGCTTTAACATCTACATCACGGATTTGGGGGAAGAAGGCGTGGACCTGGGTAAGGTTTACGAGTACGACCTCATTATCCTTGATTTATCATTGCCAGATATTTCTGGTTACGAAGTTTTGAAACAGTTACGCATGTCGCGTATCAATACACCTGTGTTGATCTTGTCTGGTAACCCAGACATTGAAGCCAAGGTCAAAACTCTTGGTTATGGGGCAGATGACTACCTCACAAAACCATTTAACAAAGATGAGTTGATCGCACGTATTACTGCGATTGTACGCCGCTCTAAAGGTCACGCTGAAAGCGTAATCCGTACAGGCGACATCCTTGTGAACCTTGATGCGAAAACAGTTGAAGTTAAGAACCAACGCGTTCACTTAACTGGTAAAGAATATCAAATGTTCGAGCTTCTTTCTCTACGTAAGGGCACGACCCTCACAAAAGAGATGTTCCTAAACCACCTTTATGGCGGCATGGACGAGCCTGAACTAAAAATCATCGACGTGTTCATCTGTAAACTTCGTAAGAAGCTACAGAAAGCAACAGGTGGTGACCACTTTATCGAAACAGTTTGGGGCCGTGGTTACGTTCTTCGTGACCCTTCACCACACGCAATGACTGTCGACGCGGCTTAATCTCCCCGTCGATAGACACTTAGAATTCTCCTCATTTCACTTTGAGGAATGGCTAAACTAAACCCGCAAAGCAACAGCTATGCGGGTTTTTTGTGCCTGCGAAACGAAATACTATTAATTCAATTTGTTAAGTTTAGGCCTTCACGCGCATCGCTAGTAACTTCATCAATTTTTCATTCAAAACACGCTGCTCAGCACGCGCTTTGAGCTTTGATCCATCGACAAATTGCGCATGAAATCGTACACGCCTTGAGTTTTTAATGGCAGCAGCTGCTGCAACGCCTCCAATGACTGAATTGGCCCAAGTGACAATTGCCTTTTGTCCCCACACAAACTCAGGCAACATGAAGTTGGCTCCTGCGCCCGGCAAACCAGCCAGCCCTGACGCCAATACTGCTTTTGTCCAATCGCTTGATTTATCCCACCAGCGTATCCACCAATTATCTCGAATTTGTACGGACACTATATCTTCAGAACGATAACTAACAGCACGGTATTTCCCACCCTCGCCGATATAAAGCTGAATACCAGTACGTACGAACCGCGCTTTGGGATGAGGCAGGAAATCACCACCTGTCACTTCTATTTTCATACGCGCCTCCTACAAACTGGCACGAAGAATACACAAAGATTTTGGCGAAGCTATGATTGATTTAAAACGTGCTTATGAAAGCCACAACTAAGCCAATAATTAACTAGCATCCAAAGCTGTTTTAATTACGCTTATCGCCTGTTCACGGTGAGCATCTAGAAAGCCGTGCCCCCAGTTAGGGCAATCGACAACTTCACCATTTTGAAGCAATGGAATAATTCTTGGCGTATAGAAAGCCAGATCATCATCGGGCATTAAAACTGTGATTCTGTGAGGCAATTTTTTCACCGTCTCAGGATAAGTCGTCGCATATTCAATCGCGGCGCGATGGCCCCAATCATAGTTTTCACCCGCACGCAAATTTTCAGAAAATGTCACCGCCATCATTTCCAATGTCATCCCCGGTCCTCGATGCGCTTTCACGGCGGCCCACATCTTTTTGAAACGCGTTCCTTCTGCATCTAGAGGTGTGAAGGAATAAGTTTGCTTCATTTCCGCGATATCTTCTGCAGTGAATATTGGCGCTGAAACCATAACAATACCACCAACGCTTTCAGGGCGCTGCCTTGCAGCCTCAGCAACAACTTCAGACCCTGTATGATACCCTAAAAGGTCAACCTTCCCTAAATCCAACGCATCCACAACATCCCAAACACTCTGCGCATAATCCTCGATCGTCACATGCGGATCTGAAGGGGGTGGATCTGATTCGCCAAATCCAGGATAATCGTGCGCAATGATTATCCGATCGGTCGATGCATCCTCAACGAAACCAGCAAATAGCCGACCTGATTTCGGGCTCATATGCATCATGAGCAAGGGCCGCTTGCTCATGATTTTAGGCACTGCCATCCGCAAATGGATTTGACCAAACGCCCCATCCACAAACATTCGTTTCGTTCTCGCCATACCAACCTCATACAAATGATATATCATTTATAAGTGCGTGTATTGATATCTGTCAAACGCCCCAATCTATGGATTGAAATTACATGAAACTATAAGGCTCTATATCCAGCGACACACGCACAGAACTAGACAGCTTTATACGCTCTCGCCAAGACGACACATAAGCTGACAAATCTACATTTCGGTTTGAACGTATTAATAAACGACGACGATGACGCCCTCTAAGCACCGCTATCGGCGCTGGTGCTGGCCCCCAAATATCCACACCATCCACATTCGGCGCGCCCTGTACAAAGGCAGATGCAGCATCATCAGCGGCAAGAGAATTTTCAGCCGAAATAACAACAGCCGCCAAACGGCCAAAGGGTGGAAATCCCAAATCTTCGCGTGATTTCATTTCCAACTCCATGAACCAATCACGATCATTGGCTAGAAGCGCCTGAATACTAGGAGAATCTGGTGCATACGTTTGAATAATGGCACGCCCCGGTTTGTCAGCACGTCCTGCACGACCAGAGACCTGAGAGAGCAATTGAAATGTACGTTCACCTGCGCGCAAATCTGAGCCTTGGCCGCCCTTTAAGCCAGAGTCAGCATCTACTGCGCCAACCAAGGTAAGGTTCGGAAAGTTATGGCCTTTTGCTGCAATTTGAGTTCCGATGAGGATATCTACCTGTCCTTGCTCCATGCGGTGAATAATGCCATTGAGTTCTTCTGGACTTTTAGCGGTGTCTGATGAGAAAACCTCAACTCTTGCGCCTTGAAAAAGCCCGCGCACCTCTTCTGCCAAACGTTCCACACCAGGCCCAACACCCATTAGGGAATCTGCCGCGCCGCAATGTGGACAATTGACTGGCTTTTTCATCATAAAACCAGTGAGGTGACACACGAGCATTCCCGTATAGCGATGTTCGGTAAGCCAGCTTTCAGTATCTGGAGCCTTCAATCTTTCGCCGCACCCCTTACAAATCACCAATGGCGCATAGCCGCGACGATTGAGATATAAAAGCGACTGCTCCCCCGCGTCTAAGTTTTGCTCTAACGCGTCGATAAGCAAGGGCGACAGCCAGCAATCTTTTGCTGGAGGGTTTTGCTTCATATCTGCGAGTAGAATGTCTGGAAGCACCGCAGCGCCCGGTCTCGCAAGGAGTTTTATGTGTTGATACCTGCCTTGATATGCATTTGCCAGCGTTTCAAGGGATGGTGTCGCAGAGGCTAAAACAACCGTTGCAGCGCCTATATGTGCGCGCATGACAGATAAATCACGCCCTTGATACACAGCGCCTTCATCCTGTTTGTAGGAACCGTCATGCTCTTCATCGACAATGATTAGGCGCAAGTTTTGAAAAGGCAAAAACAGGGCTGATCGGGCCCCCACAACAATTTGCGCACGACCAGCGCCCACTTCACGCCACACGCGGCGGCGCTCTTTTTGAGTCGCGTTAGAATGCCATTCAGCTGGTGCAGCGCCGAACCGGTTTTCAAATCGCTCCCTTACAGCCTGTGTCAATGCGATTTCAGGAAGCAGAACAAGAATCTGCGCTGTTTGGTCTATTCGCAATGCTTCTGCGATTGCCTCAAAATAGACTTCCGTCTTACCTGACCCCGTGACACCGTCGAGCAATATTGGCTTAAATGTCTGGCTGCGCACAGCCTCACACAAAGCGTCAGCGCCTGCTTGCTGCTCGTCAGTTAGGTCAAACCCTTTTAATTCAGAGTTAGGCTTTCTAAACGGTTTATCTATCGGAAATTCTTCCTGACCAAGCGCATCAGCCTCGATTAAACCCTTTATTACCCCTGCCGAGACCCCTGCCTGCCTCGCTAGTTCTGCTGCTGTGATACCTGCCTGCGCAGTGTCTGGTGCGATAGAGAGCACCTTCTGGCGGGCAGGTGTTAGTCGCGAGGGTGCGCCCTGCTTTTTAAACACGTAATTTTCAACTGGAGACGGCAATAAAGCATCGCGAGAACGCATACACATAGCCAACATATTGCCCAAAGGCGTACATGTATATTTTGCTGACCTATCAACAAAATCGCGGATAACTTGCGGCAACAAAGGCGCGCTTTCCAATACGCTTTCCACATATTTAAGAGGACGCTTAGAAGGCCCATCTTTTAGAGACCACACAACCCCCGTCACTGAACGCGCACCAAGTGGTACAGTAACGAATTGGCCAAGTTCTACTTTCATATCTTCATGCAAGCGATAGTCGAATGCTTCAGGAAGAGGCATTGGCAGCAAGACACTTGCAATTTGATAATCTGGCTCGGGAAAAAGACTCATGCGCCAATTCTCGCTTGTTGCACACGCCTCGACAACAGGCATTCGCACAAACACCACAGATTTCTCACAAGAAACACATCCCCATTTGCGCGCGTCCATTTTGAGTTAACATCTAAGCGGCATGATTAAGTTATGGCCAACCTTGCATCCACCCCCGAACACACACATTCACATGCGCCGCGCACAGCATCGCAAGCCCTTTACGCATTCGTGCAGCACTTAACGCACGAACGCCGCATGTCAGAACATACGATTGACGGATATCAACGGGACGTCGCCAGTTTTTTAGGATTTTTAACCAACCACCTCGGCGGCGAGGCCCATGTGGATGATCTGACTAAACTTACACCGAGCGATGTGCGCGCATGGCTGGCCCATCGCCGTGCCAATGATGAGTTGCAAGCCACATCCCTTAGTCGCGCTTTATCGGCTGTGAGGGCATTTTTCAAATTTATGGATCGCCAGCTCGATAAACCGAATGCGCGTATTCAAATGGTGAAAGCTCCCAAGCGCGCGCAAAGATTACCCCGCCCGCTTGCGATGGATGCAGCAAAAAATTTGCTTGAAGAAGTCCAAAACCAAGATATCGAACCTTGGGTGGCCGCACGCGATGCCGCAATGATCGCCCTGATGTATGGTGCGGGACTTCGTATTTCCGAAGCATTGTCACTTACGGATGCAGATATTCCTGCGCGAGACGTGCTTCGTATTCGCGGGAAAGGCGATAAGGTACGACTCGTACCGCTTATTCCTGTCGTGCGGGATGCGCTTAACTCATATTTTGAGAAGCGCCCTTTTCTGCGTGATGATGACGGACCATTATTTCGCGGCGTTAAGGGCAATAAGCTAAATGCGCGGATAATCCAAAAGCTTGTTGAGCAGATGCGCTATGCGTTGGATTTACCAGCCACAGCCACACCGCATGCTTTAAGACACTCATTCGCAACACACCTATTGGCCAATGGCGCAGACCTTCGCTCGATCCAAACATTGCTAGGCCATGCAAGTCTTTCATCCACGCAAATTTATACAGGCGTAGAAAGCGATAGATTGAAAGCCATCCACAAAGCTGCTCACCCAAGGGGGTAGCAATGGCGGGTTTTGGCATAAATGGTCGTTCAGTACCTCTCCAGATAGTCTTAGAAACAATACGAAGACGATTTTAAAACCTTTGTGTCATCTTTCAAGTAGCGGAGGAAGTACTTCGCCTTCAAAGTAAGATGGACTGTATCTTATTTCGCTGACGTGCAATTTTTGGAGCTCAATAAAACGATTTTTTTTGTTGTCATAGACAGTAAAATAGCCATTGGAACGCAGGAACAATCCAACGTTTGAGTATGTTTCGCCATTGTCCATTTTTATAGAAATAATGCGCCCACCACCGTATCCAATAGATTTAAGGTTTGTTTCAAAAGACCTTATAGCCACAACGTATATACTTGCCACCACGATAATTAGGGCGACAAAACTAGCGTAATATTCGGGCCATTTCGACGCTTCGCCGAAGAAAGGGGAACTAGGGATTGCGAAAAAAATTGCCACACCACCAGCAAATAGAAAGGTCAACTTGAAATACTGAAACGTGCTAAACACCCCATCAATCAGTGAGAACAAATTAATGAATAAAAATAGAATTAGGAAAGACAAAAATAGAGCAGAAAATTGAAATAAAATCATTCGAATCTTTAAAGGTAAGCTTGATGAATCAAATTTCTGGTAATTAAAGTGGTTCCTAATTACTTCGACAAAAGGAGGAAGAGTTGAAACAAACGTAAAACTCAAAAACGCTGTAAAAAAAGCTACGGTAAAACTAAAATAGGCAGCAAAAGCAATACCTTCAAAATGGAGTCTGGCACCATAATTCAGTGCGTATAAATGCAACCTTAAATTTATTAAAATTGACATCGAAAGTGCAAAAATCAACGAAATAACCGCTCTTCTCAAAATTGGTCGGCTATCCAATGGAAAAATGCCAAATGAGTCATGAACAAACTTGAGAACGCCAAGCATATAGTTTCCCCTCCCAACGAAATATCGATATTAAACTACTCATTAAAATAAGTAATCCGTCGCGATAAAGTCTACTTAATCTTAACTACTTCCTTTAGAACGTAACTGTCACCTTTTGGCGAAACTCTTCCTGTTCATCAGGGTAAAAGTGGCCCAAAGACTACTGATGATCTCTAAGCTATGATATGTGTTAGTGTGTTGAAGAAAACATCAGCCCATAACTAACAGCGATAGTCAGAGCCGCGTATATAAAGGTTTCAAAAAACAAGAGACCTAGGCTTTTTACCTGCCCTTTATAATGCGTGTAGTAGAAATCGTATGACATATCCTCTTCACTAACGTTCATAACTAGATCGGGAATCTCTCTTAAAAAGGGATTGTAACCGTCTGTGTCTCGTTTAAACCAGAACTCCCACACGAGCACATATATAAACATCGGCCAACAAACGAATGCGAGCACACACATTAAAATTAGCATATCTTTACCGAACTTAGAAAAGGTACGATAAGCTGCACTACTTACTATCACCCCAGCAGTCATGTAGTCTTTTGCCCATTTAGTGAGCTCCCATCCAGTAAATTTAGGAACCCATCCAAGTAAAAAATCCCACAATGCATGGCTGATGGTCTGATAAATTGTCACCCAATCCACAATACTCTGATGCAGGTCAATAAAGCTAGATGACAGAGTAACTAGGCCAATTGCGCCGAGAACAACAAAGGGCGCTCGAGAAATGAAATTTATCAACGCTTTACACTTCCATCACTTTCTATGTTCGTAAATGTCTTACCATTCTGCGTTCTACTTTGGCTCTACAGCGTGACCATTTTGGGGCGCTTTTTGTTTAAAGGGTAATGTCCACTTCTGGCGAATAGCGGACGCTTTCCATTTTGTAGACTCGAGGGCGAAAGACAGATTTAGGCCTTGCATCGTGGTGGCCCATTTCTGATAACGCCGCAGACACAGAGAAGCCCATCCTCGGGATTAGCGAGAATGGGCTGACTTTAATCTAGATTGAGCTAGACCGTGCAATTTCTAGCTGGAGGCGCTTGATTTCACGCACAATGGCAAACCGATTCAAACGATTGTGAAACCAGAGCTTCATCGCGATTTGCGCTGTATTTCCCATAATCGCTAATGCTGCCCACATAATCTGATCTTTCACCGTATCTGCCTGAAAGAATGCAAAAATTGAGTACAGTATCACCCCTGAAAAAATGAAAACACCAATCCAAGCCATAATATTCATTCCTCTGCCTGGCCCACTCAAGCTTGCAAAAGCTTCTTTATAGTAGCTATCCTCATTCAGACTCTCATCAATAAAAGCCTCATCTTCAGCACTTAGAAGGCCTTTCAAACGGTCATCAAATCCACTCATTACAACGTTCCTTCTTCTGTTAATTCATAAACTGCTTTTAGTTTTTCGCGTGCCGCATACAGACGTGACTTAACCGTACCAATGGGAATGCTCATTCCTGCTGCAATCTCCCTCAGGCGCATCCCATCAACATAAAAAAGCAAAAGCAATTTTCGGTCAGCTTCGGGCAAGGCACCCAAAGTCTGCTTTAATGCGAATGATTCATGGTCCTGATCTGGAGCTGCGGGTGTGGGCTGGCGCTCTAATTCGGCCTGAACATCTCGAGCGCGTATTTTGGATTGAACATAATCCGCTGCACGACGACGCACTATCGTATAGGCCCACGGACCAAACGCTGCAGGATCGCTCAATCGATGAATATCTTTTGCGATTGTGAGCGCAGCATTCTGAACAACATCCAATGCTGCTTCACGCTCCCCGGTTCGCCGAAAAGCAAACCGCAACAATTTGGGATACCAACGTTTATACAGCAGCTCGAAAGCCCGTCGATCACCGCCAATTGCAAGTATCGCCTGATATTCATCAAGCGCTTCAAGCGTACGTATGTCTGTAAGATTGCGTGACACGGTGACGATTTCCTTCCTGTTTGACAGTATAGTCATGCCCAAGAAGCAAAAGGTTCATTTTTATTGATTTGATACGGAAGTAAAATGAAGGCCAGACACAAAGAAGCCCACTCTCGGGTTAGCGAGAATGGGCTGACTTTAATCTAAATTGCTATCGCTAAAATTTAGCGTGCAAAGCTTGGCTTGCGACCACTGAATGGGCCTTTGCTCTTTGGTCCTGGAGCTGGTCCACGACGCGGCTTACCGCCACTTGGCTTTTTAGGTGCACCAAAACCCGCTTTATCACCGCGTGCATCAGACTTACCTTCGCCGCGTGGTCCACGTTTTTCAAAACGATCACCGCCGCCACGTTTTTCAAATCCGCGACCTTCAGAATTTCCGCCACGTGTACCCGGATATGTAGGACGCTCAGAGCGTCCACGAGTTGGACGGCTTGCGCCCTCTTCATAACCATCTTGGCGCGGTCCATCAGAACGACCACCTTCTGGACGTTTCCATGTACGCTCGCCGCCACGTTTATTGTCTGGACGACCGCCTTCTTTGCGATCTTGACCCCATGAGCGACCATCAGCTGCGCGTTTCTTGTCGTACTCTGTACGTGGGCGCGGATTGCTTCCCTCATACCCACGACTTGGAGGACGCTCACCTGCTAAACGTTCTGCACGGTTAGGACCCTCACGGCGCGGCGCGCCTTCACGTCCTTGATATCCACCGCGATTTTCGTCACGTCCACCATCACGGCCACCTTCACGACGCCCTTGATAGCCGCGACCTTCACCGCGTCCACCTTCTGAACGACCACCTTCACGGCGTCCTTGGTAGCCACGGCCTTCACCGCGTCCGCCTTCTGAACGACCGCCTTCACGATTGCCTTGATAGCCTCGGCCTTCACCACGTCCGCCCTCTGAGCGACCGCCTTCGCGATTGCCTTGATAGCCTCGGCCTTCACCGCGTCCGCCCTCTGAACGACCGCCTTCACGATTGCCTTGATAGCCTCGACCTTCACCGCGCCCACCTTCTGGACGTTCACGGCGCGCAAAACGGTCATCACGATTGGGACGTTCAGAACGCTCTGCACGTGGCTCATAAGCTGGTTCAGTACGCGCGTCTGCACGGAATGGGCGATCTTCACGCTGTGGACGGTCACCGCGATCACCACGATCGTCACGACCTTTATATCCACCACGGCCACCATCACGGCTGCCACGCGCACCATCGCGTCCGCCACGACCGCCATCACGACCTCCACGTCCACCATCACGACCACCGCGACCGCCATCACGTCCGCCACGACCACCGTCACGGCCACCGCGACCACGTGGGCGTTCTTCTTCAATTGGCGTTGCATTTGCTGTAATTTCTTCAGCCAAATCAACGAAACCATCCGGCAGATCAACAATTGGGATTTTCATCCGGATCTGACGTTGAATGTCGAGAAGGTATTTCTTTTCATCACGTGCCACAAATGAGATGGCTTGCCCTTCACGTCCGGCACGCGCTGTACGACCAATGCGGTGTACATATTGTTCTGGTACGTTTGGAATCTCATAGTTGAAGACGTGTGATACACCTGGCACATCGATACCACGCGCAGCAATATCCGTAGCAACGAGCACTTTCGTGTCACCATTACGGAAAGCATTCAATGCACGCTCACGCTGACCTTGAGATTTGTTTCCGTGGATCGCGCTACAACGTATTCCTGCTGCAAGTAGTCTGTTTACGACCTTGTCCGCACCATGTTTTGTGCGTGTAAACACAAGAGCGCGGTCAATGGACTCATCTTGCAATTTCACCAAAAGCAAAGGTGCTTTTTGAGCTGCATTCACGTGTGTCATGGATTGATCAACACGTTCAGCTGTTGTTGATTCTTGCGCAATGGATACTTTTTTCGGGTTCTTCAAGAACTGCTTAGAAAGCCCAGAGACATTGTCTGGCATTGTTGCAGAGAAGAACAATGTTTGACGGTCTTCAGGAACAGCTCCCGCAATGCGACGCAATGGGTGGATGAACCCAAGGTCAAGCATTTGGTCAGCTTCATCAAGAACAAGTTTCTCAACATAAGAAAGATCAACTGCGTTCTGCTCCATCAAGTCGATCAAACGACCTGGTGTTGCAACAAGTACATCTGCCCCGCGGTGCAAGTCACGCATTTGCTTACGGATAGGCACACCACCAAATACTTTTACAACGCGCAATGAGAGGCATTGGCCGTATTTGCTGAAAGCTTCAGCGATCTGGCTTGCAAGTTCACGTGTCGGTGCGATTACAAGACAACGCACAGCACCGGGTGCTGGCATGTCAGGATATTTACATAAGTGGTGCAGAAGCGGCAAAGCAAATGCAGCTGTCTTACCTGTACCTGTTTGAGCGATACCAAGGATATCGCCGCCTTCCATCACAAGCGGAATAGCTTGGGCTTGGATTGGAGTTGGAGTTTCGTAGCCTTCTTTAGTCAAGGCTTTAAGGACTGGACCAGCCAGATCAAAATCAGAGAATGTTGTCACGATTTACTTTCGCATACAGATGAACGCAAAATATCACAGGCCCCTTTCTCATCAGAAAGGCGCACGGGCGCTCGTTAAAGAGACGACCCGCGTGAATCAGGGCGTTTGTGAGATGTGCGTCTCAGGGGGCCGGCTCAAGTGCGGATGTCTCCCGCGCGTGCTTCACGCCGCCAGTCTTACCCATGCGTTTTGTGGAAACGCATCGCAGCGGGCCTTATGTTTTACTTCTGAGAACATGTCAAGCGGGATGCAGGCATGCATAATTGCACCCAACTGCAAACTCGTGCCCCGTTTAGCCATTAGTCTAGACTAATTATCTGCATCCGCATCTAATCTTGATCGAAATTTATCAGTGAATGGCTTACGCCAAACTTCTGGTGATCCATCCGTTTGCGCAGGCTCAACATTTAATATCTCAGCAATCATGCCGTGCACATTCACATTTTCAAAAACATCGATCATTTCACCTTGCTTAAAGGCTGGCCCTGCCGCGATGAACGTCGCATGCATATCTCTTAGCGTGTTGAGATAACCATGATTGCCTATAGGACTAACTGACCACCCCGTCTTCTCGGCTGCTATTTCGGCGTTGCGCGTTGTCACATACCAGTCAGGGTCAATCGTCACCATTATAGGCGGCGTTCTATCATGCGGCGGCGCACCTAACGGTCGATGCGTAAAAACATCCGTTCCAAGCTTGGCGCTCATATGAGGGTGAGCATTTTGCAAGTTCGCAAGCAATTGCGGCGTATCTGCGGGATCCAATGGCCAAACCGCTGCAAACGGCCCTAAATCGAGATTGCGCTCTCTAACTAAGGACATATCAATATAGTCATCAAGATAGATCTTTTTCTCTAAATCAACATTCAGCATGCCGTGGTCTGACACGATTATTATATTGGTATTCTCTAACAGCTCGCGCTTGCGCAAGCCATCTAGCAGCTTTCCAACCATTCCATCCATTCTAGAAATAGCGGCTTTTTCTTCGGGGGAATCTACCCCAAAGCGGTGTGCGTTCTGATCAATATCATCATGATAAAGCGTAAGAAAATGAGGACGCGCATCGCCTGCACGGTCTAAATGACCCAACACCATATCAACACGTTCGTGCGGAAATTTCGTCATTAAGCTCGAATAGGCAATCGAATAGGTGGGACCAATCTCATTGATACTAGCTTCAGACCCAACCCAACCAGCGGTGGCTGTACGCACACCTTGAGATTCAAGTACATTCCATATGGGAATACCGTCATCCCACCATTTTTCAACGGATGAACTATCATTGGTAAAGGTCTCGTCAAAAACTGGATCATAAGGACGGTTGACTAAAAAGCCGTGATTTTCAGGATGCAATCCAGTCGCCAATGCGTAAAAATTTGGAAATGTCTTGGAAGGAAAAACAGGTTGCATCCCCTTTGCCCGCACACCCCGCTGGACAAGACTATCAATGTTTGGGGTATCTGCTCGATCGACACCATCCCACCGCAAACCATCTAACCCGATTAATATTACAGTCGATCGCTCAGATGCTGGCAATTCATCTTCCGCACTCACCTGCGATGATTGCGGAACGCTTTTAGGCGGGGTCGCACATGAAGCCACTCCCAAAAGGAGAAGAGCAAACAGACTTGCCCATTTAAACTGTAGTTTCATGAATCACCTAATGCAGCAGAATTGGAGCCAGACTTAATTCCACCTTATGACATAGGCATGACATAAAAAATCCAAATCTGGATTTAGACGTGCTGATCAATCAATATTGGATTTCCATCAGGGTCGATGACAATAAAGCTGGCCGGACCAATTGAATCTTCATTGACTTCTTTTTCGATCTCTATGCCGTCTGCTTTTAGGGATTTCTGAATATCGCGTACATCCGTAAAGTCTTTTAGGCGATTGGTATTCTCATCCCAACCGGGATTAAAGGTGAGCATATTTTTCTCAATCATGCCCTCAAACAATCCGATAATTGTGTCGCCATTTTTCATGATTAGCCAACCCTGCTCCTCATGACCCGCATATGCACTAAAGCCCAGTTTTTCGTAAAATACCTTAGAAATTGCAAGTTCCTTGACTGCTAGACTAAGTGAAAACAACCCTAATTTCATAACCTGCCCTCCTTATTCAAAGCGCAAGCTTACTACAAATTTAAAGAGAAACACATCTTCCCCTTTGGTTCGCTTGACTGCATGCCAGCCGCAGGATAATGCCAGCGCATGATGTATCGCCCAGCCTCCACGCAAATTTGGCACCTGCTCCTGATATAGGAGCAGTCGATAAGATCATGTCTGTATCGGCTGTGGAGCATCCACGACCAAGCCTGATACCAGTCAAAATGTTTCGCAGTCGGTTTAATTTATTCAACATAGTGCGGAATTGTCCTATGCCTTTTAAACCTTCAAACCGAGTAATCGGTTTTTCACTAGCTGCGATAGGATCATCCCTATTCTCCATGAAAGCACTCGCAATCAAATTTGCGTTTCTGGAAGGCGCGAGTGTAGAACTGATGATGGTGTTGAGAATGGGATTTTCTCTGCCAATATTTCTTGTTGTAGGTTTTATGGCGTGGCGCAAAAATCGTCGCAAAGGCGTTGCGCTTACACCCCGCCGCATCATGCAGACATCAGCTCTTGGTGTGTTGAGCTATTATGTGTGCACATGGCTGGACTTTGAAAGCCTGCACTATATTTCTGCGCAATTGGAGCGGTTGATCCTGTTTTTATACCCCACTTTCACCGCTATTTTCGCTTGGATATTCTTGAAAGACAAACTCACATTTCGCCACGCAATCGCGCTAACGCTTTCCTATGTGGGCGTGGCGATATTGATTGGGCCAGAGCGAGCGCACTTTGGTGATCAAGCTTTATGGGGTGCAGGATTAGTGTTTCTAGCGGCAATATTGTTTGCAGCCTATGTGACCATGTCAAAAGGTGTCATCACTTCATTGGGATCCCCCTTATTTACATCTATCGCGATGTCCGCTGCCGCTATTGCGATATTAGCGCACTTTTCAGTGGAAGCGGCTATTGGCATTGAGCAGGTGACGATTAATGCGAACCTGATTGGCTATGGATTGTTTTTGGCTATTTTCTGCACAGCGCTCCCCGCATTTGCGATGACAGAAGCGATATCACGCATCGGTCCGGGGCTAACGAGCGCACTTGGAGGGCTTGGCCCCGCCGTGACCGCATTACTTGCCGTGTGGATATTGCATGAGCCCTTTGGTTGGCCTCATTTTTTCGCGCTCGTATTTGCAATTACAGGCGCATTGATATTGGTCATGATGCCGAAAGAAAAACAATCAACACCTTAATCGACAACCGACCTAGCAATTATAGAGTGACAGAATATGACGAACTTTTCCTCGGCGCAAAAGGAATTCTTAGCCGACCTTACAAAGCCAGACTTTATGTTTGAAACGACATTGAGCTTTATTGAAACTTGGTATGATTTCACGCCAACAGCCTTTAAAAACGGGCGAGTTGAAAATAGCGCTTCTGAAAACCAAGGGAGCTGTAAAGTTTTCGCACTCCAACACCTGCTTAACCTCACCACAGAGCAAACACTTCTAGCCTTTGGCCAGCACTATAGAGATGTGCTAACTACGCCTAATGCAGAAAACCATTTCAATTTGAGAACCGTTGTAAAAAGCAATTCAGTCGATGTTGAGTTTGAAAACTGTCCTTTGAAACGCAAATAACATCACAGCAAATTCGCACTAGACATTTGAGCATTGGGGAACGGGCCGTTGAAGAAATTTTTGTTTGGAATAGCGATAGCCTTGTTTCTCAATGCCTGCGCAACAAACACGCCTGCAGACAATATCACGACCGTGTATTTAGTTCGCCATGCTGAAAAAGAAAATGACGGCACTAAGGACCCAAGCCTCAGTCAACAAGGTCAGGTCCGCGCAACTTACCTTGCTCAGCTGCTAAATGACGTGAAACTTGACGCAATATATTCAACACCCTATCGACGCACGACAGAAACAGCAGCGCCGGTTTTAACTCAATCAGGATTAGATAGCCTCACATCCTATGCAGGCAATGATCTTGAAGACGTCGCGCAGAAGATACACGCCAAACAAGGCACATATCTCATTGTTGGGCATAGCAATACGACACCTCAATTGGTCAGCATTCTCATACAACGCGATGTCGCGCCACTTGAAGAAAGTGATTTTGACCGCCTCTACAAAGTAACTCTGCATTCTGACGGTGACACTCACTTGGAAATGCTGCCCTACACGCCCCCTTCCTAACACCCTATTTCACGACATTTCTTCTCTTCCAACGGCACTGGCTAAAAATTGCTTGACGTTTATCGACAAACATGTACTTTATATTTTAAAGTTCTTTACTGGAGAGAAATCATGTCAACATCAAATGCAATAGACGACCTTGGATATTTACGCTCACTTGCAGAAGAAGGTGCCACTGCGCCAAATGTGAATGGGCGCTACTACATTACTTTTGGCTGCCTTGGTGCGATTGCTCTAACAGCACATTGGTCCATAGCAAGCGGAGTGATTGGACTTCCATTATCAACACTTGCATTCGTCTGGTTAGGGTTTGCGTTGCTCTCACCCATTGCTATTTTCCTGCTCTCTCGATCATCCCATTCCAAACCGGGACAGGGTTCAGCAAGCAACCGAGTGACACGCCTGTTTTGGACAACGGCCTCTCCCGCCATGTTCTCAATCTGGATTGCCCTTTCCGTTGCCGCATACTTTAGAAACGTATCCCCCATTGTTTTTGATATGCTGCCTATTATCGCCTTCTTCTCATATGGCGTCGTGTACATGATTGAAGCAGGCATGGAAAAAGCAAGTTGGAAACGGTTTGCAGGTCTTGGTGGAATTGCTGGGGCTGTAACAATGGCCGCACTTATTGGAACTGCCGAAGCTTATTTGGGCGGTGCTATCGCCACACTTCTCATAGGTGTCATCCCCGGCTCCATTATGATGAAGCGCGAACCAAAGAATGTGGTTTAAGCTAAAATGAGCGAGAACCCGTTTGACCATGGCGAGATAAATGATCTCATTCACTCTCGCCTTCGCTTAGGCGTCATGGCCTATCTATCCACAGCCCATTCCGCCATATTTGGAGAATTAAAAGCCAAGGTGAATGCAAGCGACGGTAATCTATCTGTGCAACTCAAAAAATTGGATGAGGCTGGATATATCACTATCGAAAAAAAATTCGTCGGTAAGAAGCCCCAAACCACTGCCATCCTGACAGATAAGGGACGTCAAGCTTGGCTAGCCTATCTTGCGCATATGAGGTCCATGCTCGATGCGGCAGAATAACAAAAAAAGCCCGCGATGATAAAATCGCGGGCTTCCTTTTTTAGCTTTATAAAAAGCTAAATTACATTTGCATTGTCCAACCTTCAACGCCCATAGCAGCCTGACGAACTGCTTCTGACTGCGTTGGGTGTGCGTGACATGTGCGTGCGATGTCTTCAGAAGATGCTTTAAATTCCATAGCAACACAGATTTCAGCGATCATTTCGCCGACGCCAACACCAATCATGTGCGCACCAAGCACTTCATCGGTTGATGCATCTGCAATGATCTTCACGAAACCATCCGTAGTGTGATTACAACGCGCACGGGAGTTCGCCATGAATGGGAATTTACCCACTTTGTATTTCACGCCAGCGGCTTTTAGGTCTTCTTCTGTTTTACCAACCCAAGCCATTTCAGGGCTTGTGTAAACAACACCCGGCACGAGATCATAATTCACGTGACCAGCTTTACCCGCGATAAGTTCAGCAACGGCCGCACCATCATCTTCAGCTTTGTGCGCGAGCATTGGACCTGTTGTTGTATCACCAATAACCCAAACGCCAGCAGCGCCTGTTTGGAAATGGTTATTCTCAATGACGCCGCGTTGATTAGGCGTAATACCCACAGTCTCAAGCCCGAGGCCATCTGTGTATGGCTTACGGCCAATCGCAACGAGCACAACATCTGCATCAATTGTTTCTGACGCGCCGCCCTTAGCAGGCTCCATTGTCAATTTCAGTTTCGACTTTAGCTTTTCAACGCCAGTTACTTTCTGACCGAGTTTGAACGTCATGCCCTGCTTGGTCAAAATTTTCTGAGCTGCTTTAGCAACTTCCAAATCAGAACCAGGAATGATGCGGTCCAAATACTCAACAACAGTAACTTCTGCGCCAAGACGTGACCAAACAGACCCAAGCTCAAGACCGATCACACCAGCACCGATGACGATCATTTTCTTCGGCACACTCGAAAGGCTCAACGCACCTGTAGATGTAACGACGCGCTCTTCATCAATCTCAATGTTTGGAAGGTTTGTTGGTACTGAACCTGTCGCAATCACAATGTTTTTTGCTGAAAGCTCTGCTGCGTCTTTGCCTTCAACAACCACTTTGCCAGCACCAGCAATACGGCCCTTACCACTAAAGACTTTGACTTTGTTCTTCTTCATCAAGAAAGCAACACCGTCAGTTAGACCTTTAACAGCATCTTCTTTTTGCTTCAGCATTTGAGGAAGGTTAAGCTTTACGCTGCCTGTCTCAATACCGAGGCTTGCGAAATTGTTCTTTGCTTCATCAAAAAGCTCAGACGCGTGCAGCATGGCTTTAGATGGAATACATCCAACATTCAGACATGTTCCGCCAAGCGTGGCTTCTTTTTCAATGATAGCTGTTTTCAAGCCCAACTGGCCACAACGAATAGCACAGTTATAGCCACCAGGGCCGGCTCCGATAATTACGACGTCAAAAGTCTCAGACATTGTATTTCCTGTTTCCCCGAGTGGGTCGCCCGAGAGGGGCAGTAAGGGTGATTTGCCGCGAAACTATACTTGCTTTCGCAGAGGTCAACACGTCCAAAGGCTGCAAAAGTTTTGTTAGCGCTACAAACATGCATTCCGGCAAAAAAAACCGCAATGAGGCACATTTAATGACGCAGAATTAGTAAACCCTGCCCTAATTTTATGCGAAATCCTGAATGATAATTGCGCTCTTTATACGGAAGGTCTCTTTGAGACGCGTGGCGCTAACCAGATCAAGAACATGCTACCTGCTGACATCGCCATCGCAATGGGAAACTGGAACCATAGCGGCAAAACAGCAAACACAGCCCCATACACAAATGCCCCAATGGTAATTATCACTACGACCACAATCCAAGCAGGCAAATGGCTACGAAACCAAGTTGCATTTTTTTTTGGGCATAAGAAAGCTGTCGCAAAGACACCGCACCATAGCGCGATAACCCAAAAGCCAATCCCCACCAATGAGCCAGCCCCCACGCCTCGCGCTATCAATAATAGCGTCATAGAAACGATTAGGCCTAAAAATGTGGCGATAATAGATTGCATGCTAATCCCTCAATAGATTCGTTACCGCATACCATCAACCAAGTGACGACTAAAGCCCCAAGAAAGAAAGTGAGCTAATGGGGTCGTTTAATATCATTCTCTTGTTTAAGCTGAAGTGAGTCAGAGAGCGACCAAGTTTTGGTGTTTTAATACCCGCAATTGAACAATAAAAGTGACCATCCAATGTATAGCCCGAAAGGAAACGGAAAAGATAAGTCCTTTCCTACTGTCCAGTTTTCAGAAGCCGAACCTCCTCAACATTTACGCGGTGTCGTTCATCGCTTCTTGGACCTCAAAACGGATGGAGAGCTACACAAAGATTATGAATTTCACGCCTTGCCTGATGCGTGCACCTATCTTGTGTTTGATCAGCATAATGTAGATGTAACTGGCGTTTCAAAACTGCGGGCAGAATCGCAAGAATTCAATCTTGGAAGAACATTTCACTTTGTGAATATCCGCTTTTTGCCCGGCGTATGGTTGGGCGACCTTGAGCAAATAGCCTATGGTCTAGTAGATACACCCTATGCCGGAGACCTCCCCCTTAAAGATTTAAACGCTCAAATTACCGGATTGGAATTTGAGAACCAACAAGAGCTGCTATGTCAGTTTGTTGAAACCCTTATCGAGCAAGGCTTACTTGCGCCTAATCCTGCGATTGAAAACATACTCAACAATCTGGACAATATTCATAATGTGGCAGATATGGCTGAGATATCGAAGCTATCCACGCGCCAACTTCAACGCACGCTCAAACGCACCACAGGCTTTCCACCGCATGACTTTCTAAAAATCTTGCGCTTGCAACAATCTATAAATGGCCAAGATATCTGGTCCTATGCCGACCAATCGCATTTCATCAACTCCTTTAGAAAAGCGACCGGTTACTCTCCGGGTAAATATTCAAAAAAATACGATGTCTGAAATCTACAATACGACTGAACGCCGCTTTGTTAGGTCTTGGATAAGCCAAATAACAAATAGGAGTTGAACATGACGAAAATGAACGCTGTTGGATGGTTTGACATATATGTAGCTGAATTAGATCGCGCCGTATTATTTTATGAAACCGTTTTTGCTTGCAAGCTAGAGCCAATTGGCGACCCTACGGGTGAAACACAAATGATGAGTTTCCCAACCGACATGGGCTTGTATGGTGCCGGTGGCGCATTATCAAAATCAGAGTTTGGTCGGCCCGGTGCTGGTGGAACTGTTGTTTATTTTTCGGTTGAAGATTGCGCTATAGAAGAAGCACGCATTGCCAAAGCTGGTGGAAAGGTCATCCGGCCTAAGTTTTCAATCGGTGAATTTGGTTGGGTCACGCTATGCCAAGACAGTGAAGGCAATATTATCGGCCTCAGCTCGATGAAATAAGTTATTCAATCCTAATACAGACGGTAAAATGTTTGTATTAGGATTTTCTCGCTAGCCCTAGAGCGCGCGAAAAACTACACGTCTTTTTGAGCCAAATATAAGCCTACAGCCATAACAAATAGGCCCAAAGCACGTTTAGGCGTGATTGTGGACTTAATCGCTCCAAATAAACCAAAATGGTCGATCACTACAGCGCTGGATAATTGTCCCAGCAGCACAATGAATATCGCATTCCCCAAACCAATTTTTGGAGCGGCCCATGTGATGGAAGAGATATAAAAGACAAACAGCACACCCCCCAGAAAATACTGTTTAGGGATTGCCTTAAATTGCGCAATATTTGGAAAGTCTCCTACTCCACCAGAAGCGATTAACACGAGGCTACTGGTTAAAAACGTAACCCCCGTTAAAACCACAACAGCTGAGAGCGGGTTCCCCAATTTTGTTCCAAGTCCCGCATTCAAATTGGCCATCATGGGGATACCAAACCCTGCCGCGAGCATTAAAAGCCCCGACCCAATGATGAAATTTGAATATGTCATTTCTGCCCACTCTTTATTGGCTTATTCCAACTGAGCTTTTGTCATGCATGAGAACATCTCCAAAGTCATCTTCTCTGGGACAGGCATGTTTGCAATTTTCGTGTAAAATGTAAAATGTCGCAACTTCCTCTGGTGTTTATTCCTTAAAACTATGTTAACGTTAAAAATCCTGTATTTGTGAGCGCTTAACGCCCTTATCAGGATTTTACAATTATGTTTTTTGGGGGAGAGTTTTGAAGTTATTCAATGCTAATGCGCACTCAATTCCAACCAATTTATCAGCACGTCGATATGATTTAGATCACCTTCGCGTTGTTGGATTAGGTCTTATTTTTATTTATCATCTCTGCGTTTTTTACGGCCCCACTAATTGGGTCATCAAAAGCACGCATTCAGGGCATTTTGTAGATGGCCTCTTATTATCATTGACCAACCCTAGCCCATGGGCGCTCATCCTTTTATTCTTTATTTCTGGCGTATCTCTGCGATTTGCAACAGACAAAGCCCCCCCCTTAAAACTCGCTAAAAAACAATTCCTAAGACTCGGCGTACCGCTGATTTTCGGAATATTGGTTATCTGCCCTCCACAAGCCTATTACCAATTCCTGCAAGATGGGATGGCATTACCAAATTTCCTGAAGTTTAGTGCAACCTATCTCCTACCAGGACACGCCTATCCGGACGAACCCGTGAAATGGGAGCATTTATGGTATTTAGCATACCTTTTGGCATACACGCTTTGCCTCTTGCCGTTCATCCCCATTATCAAACGCTTCATGGAGTCACATGGCGATGACATGCTAAGGCACGCATTTGACCACCCCTTCAGTACCCTTTGGCTTATACCTCTTCCCTTTATACTTTACCGATTTACTTTAGACCCGCACTTTCAAACAACACTTAGGATTTTTCACGATTGGGCACACCACTTCCATCGTTTTTCAATTTTCTTTTTGGGATTTCTTCTTGCAAAAAATCCGGCCTTCTGGAGCGCTATAGCCCGCTACTATACCAAAATGATTTGGGCAGCCGCAGCGATGAGCATCATTCTAGCGATATGCGTATTTGGGCATATTGGAGCCAATATCACTTTAAACTCCGTGCCTGTTCTACAAGCGCTCAACATTCTATATGAATTTGCAATCATCGGCGGATTGCTTGGACTAGCGCAACATTATCTGAACCGCCCGAGTCCAGCGTTAAGTTATTTTCTGGACGCAGGTTTACCAGTTTACATTCTTCATCAAACCATCATCGTCATAGCTGGGTATTACTTGACCCGTTTACCCATACACACATTTTTTGAAGTAACCCTGCTTTTAATTGCAACATTTGGTGGCTCGTTCGGGATATACCACTTCTGCATCCGACCTTTTAATCTACTTCGCTTTTTATTTGGTCTCCCCGCCAAACAAACGTCCTCTGAAACACGAAAGATGATTTCACAGCCCACCAAGCATCATAAGTAACAATCATCAAAGTAAATATCGTCATTTATTCCACATGCTTTAATACACGAACATATAGCTGAATAGCTATGCGTATTGACTAATATATAGTTTATTAGCTATATGTCTATTCATGAGCAACATCTTTAAAGCCCTTTCCGACCCTACCCGCCAGCAAGTGCTGGAGCTCTTGCGGCAAAAGCCCATGAGCGCTGGGGAAATTGGAGAGCATTTCACATTTTCTCAGCCGACCATGTCGGCTCACTTATCGGTGCTGAAACAAGCTGATCTCGTTCAAACAGAAAAGATCGGTAAACAAGTTTTCTACCGACTAAAACTGACTGTGTTGGAAGACGCTATTCTCAGCCTCTCCAAAACATTCGGACTATCACAAAGCCAAACCAGCACAACTTCATCATCAACGTCAGCCAAGGAGGCCGACCAATGAGTTTTCGTACCTACATTTCCATCTTTCTGCTTCTTACGCTTTCAGTGGTAGCCGTCGTCATCTTGGACTGGCGCACTTATGATACCATTCCTATTGGCGAGTTTGGTCTTCCCAAACCTGCACTTGTCTTGGGATTTTTCGCAATCTTGTGGATTGGTAGTTTTGTCATCCACTTCATGCCCAGAGATAAACTCAAAGACCCTGGAAGTGGGCAGTTTTTAATGTGGTGTGTCCTACTCACATCCGCATTTATACTGCTCGATAAGTCAGTACTATACGCCTATAATATGGGTTGGACAGACGCTACTTTATTCAAACGCATGGACATGGCATTCTATGGTTTTTTCATCATGCTAATGGCGAATTTTCAAACGAAAACACTGCCTCCCATGGGTAAAACGCCTGAAGAAACTCACCTCATCGACACACGCTTTCGTGCTTCCAGCCGGGCTGTCCTTTTATTTGGATTATCATTTGTTATCATATGGTTGGCGACACCGGTCAAAGAAATCGCGATAGGCCTAACCATCTCTGCAATGGCGATTACGGCCAGCTATATCTTATGGCGATTTTTTAAGGACAAGAATGCAGTTGTCTAACAAGCTCAATTCATCCCACAAAAAAGCCCGCCAATCTCTGGCGGGCTTTTCTATTATTCGGATTTTAAAAACCTTAAAGGTCGAGCAATAGACGCTCTGGATCTTCTAGGTTTTCCTTCACGCGGACCAAGAAGGTCACAGCCTCTTTACCATCCACAATTCTGTGATCGTATGAGAGAGCAAGATACATCATTGGGCGGATTTTAACTTCGCCTTTGATAGCAACTGGACGCTGCTCAATACGGTGCATACCAAGCACACCAGACTGAGGCGGGTTCAAGATAGGTGTCGACATCATAGAACCGTAGACACCACCGTTTGTAATGGTGAATGTACCGCCTTGGAGGTCAGACAATGCCAATTTACCGTCACGCGCTAATTTACCCAAACGGCCAATTTCAGCTTCGATTTGCGCAAGGCTCATTGTATCCGCATCGCGTACAACTGGCGTGACAAGACCTTTGTCTGTCCCGACAGCCATAGAGATGTCGTAATAGTTTTTATAGATCAGGTCTGTGCCATCAATTTCAGCGTTCACAGCTGGAATTTCTTTAAGTGCGTGCACAACAGCCTTCGTGAAGAAAGACATAAAGCCCAATTTCACGCCGTGCTTCTCAAGGAACAAGTCCTTGTATTTACTGCGCATCGCCATGACTTCTGTCAAATCAACATCGTTAAATGTTGTCAGCATGGCTGCAGTGTTTTGTGCTTCTTTCAAACGCTTCGCGATTGTCTGACGCAGACGTGTCATTTTCACACGCTCTTCGCGAGGACCAATGTCACGAGCGACAGCTGCAGGCGCTGCACTTGCTGATTTTGTACCTTGTGCAACGTAGCTCAAAGCGTCACCTTTAGTTGCGCGACCATCTCGGCCAGTTCCCGGAATGTCAGCTGGGTTTACGTCATTTTCAGCAGAAATACGGCGCACAGACGGTGCAACTGCAGCACTTGAACTTGCCGGAGCTGCTGGCGCTGTTGTGGGTGCAGCAGCAGCTGGTGCAGCACTCGCACTTGCACCGGCAGTAATCATCGCGATTTCTGTACCGATACCAACTGTTGTGCCTTCAGCAATCAAAGTTTCAGACAACACACCCGCAACAGGTGAAGGCACCTCAATCGCGACTTTATCTGTTTCGATTTCTGCAATCGGGTCATCAACCTCAACCGCTTCACCGGGCTTTTTCAACCATTGGGACAATGTCCCCTCTGTCACGCTTTCGCCCATTGCTGGCACGACAACTTTAACAGAGTCTCCGCCACCAGATGGGGCCGCTGCAGGCGTTGCAGCAGCAGCTGGTGCGGATGGGGCCGGCGCAGCGCCGCTTCCCGAACCGATGCGACCGAGCAAAGCACCAATCTCTACAGTATCGCCTTCTTTAGCAGCAATCTCAGAGAGAACACCGTCTTCAGCAGCAGATACTTCAATCGAGACTTTATCTGTTTCAAGTTCAACTAGAACTTCATCTTTAGCAACAGCATCACCCGGAGCTTTCATCCAAGTTCCGACAGTAGCCTCGGTAACACTTTCGCCCAATACTGGGACCGTAATATCGGCCATTTTGACCTCCTTCAATCGTCCTTACCGGACGTGTTACTCTTCAAATGCTGCATCTAGGAATGCAGCTAATTCTTTCTTGTGTAGCCCCATATTACCAGCCGCTGTTGAAGCGGAGGCAGCACGACCTACATAACGCGCACGTGTCGCTTTGCTTTCAAGACGCTCAAGCACACGTTCAATGTTTGGATCAACAAATGTCCAAGCACCCATGTTTTTTGGCTCTTCTTGACACCAAACCATGTCCGCATTCTTAAAGCGTTTCAACTCTTCCATCAGTGGTTTCACTGGGAATGGGTAAAGTTGCTCAAGACGTAGCAGATACACATCTTTAATGCCGCGTGCTTCACGTTCCTCGAACAGGTCGTAATAGACTTTACCAGAACACATAATCACACGACGAATTTTGTCATCCTTGACCAATTCCACCTTACCTTGACGTCCATCCGTCTCAGCATCATCCCACAAGACACGGTGGAAAGAAGAACCTTCCGCCATATCCGAGAGTGCGGATGTAGCCAATTTATGACGTAGCAATGATTTCGGAGTCATCAAAATAAGTGGCTTACGGAAGTCACGGTGAATCTGACGACGCAAAATGTGGAAATAGTTTGCAGGTGTCGTACAGTTCGCAACTTGCATATTATCTTGCGCACATAGCTGCAAGAAACGCTCAAGACGCGCAGAAGAGTGCTCAGGACCTTGCCCCTCATATCCGTGAGGTAGCAAACACACCAAACCAGACATGCGAAGCCATTTACGCTCACCACATGATAGGAATTGGTCAAACACAACTTGTGCACCATTTGCGAAGTCACCAAACTGAGCTTCCCAAAGGGTCAGCGTGTTTGGAGCTGCAAGTGAATACCCATACTCATAACCAAGTACAGCTTCTTCAGATAGCAGCGAGTCGATAACTTCATAATCAGCCTGCTCATGACGCAAAGACCGCAGCGGCGTGTAACGCGCTTCAGTGTTTTGATCGACAATGTGCGAGTGACGCTGAGAGAAAGTACCGCGACCAGAATCTTGACCAGACAAACGAACTGGGAAACCTTCAGATACAAGTGATCCAAATGCCAGCATCTCTGCAGTTGCCCAGTCAATTCCCTCACCTGTGGTAATCATTTTCGCGCGTTGGTCATAAACCTTTTTCACAGTCTTATGCGCAACAACCGAGTTTGGAATTGTAGTCAGATTGGCTCCAAGTGCTTTAAGGCGGTCCATCTCAAGAGATGTACGGCCACGACGGTCATCTTTCGCAGGTAGACCAAAGCCAGACCACGCACCGTCCAACCAGTCAGCAGAAGCAGCTTTATAGGTCTTTCCTTTTTCAAATTCTTGGTCGAGGAAAGTTTCAAGCTCTTTAACGATCTGATCCACGCCCTGCTCTGTAATAACGCCAGCTTGCACAAGCTTGTCAGAGTAGATTTCACGTGTAGATTTTTGTCCTGAAATCTTTTTGTACATCAATGGCTGCGTGAACATAGGTTCATCACCTTCATTGTGTCCAAAACGACGGTAACAGAACATGTCAATCACAACGTCTTTACCAAATTTTTGACGATACTCAGTCGCTACTTTCGCTGCATGCACCACAGCTTCTGGGTCATCCCCATTCACGTGGAAAATCGGTGCTTGCACCTGCAGAGCAACATCTGTCGGATATGGCGACGAACGCGAATATTTCGGGCTCGTTGTAAAACCAATCTGGTTATTGACGATAAAGTGGATTGTTCCGCCTGTGCGATATCCGGCAAGACCAGAAAGCGCAAAACACTCAGAAACAACACCCTGCCCAGCAAAGGCCGCATCTCCGTGAAGCAACAAAGGCATAACCTTCACACGCTCAGCTTGGCGATCTTCTTGAAGGTCAAAGCTTTGTTTTGCACGTGCTTTACCAAGAACAACTGGGTTCACAGCTTCAAGGTGCGATGGGTTCGCTGTCAAAGACAAGTGAACTTTATTGCCATCGAACTCGCGGTCAGATGAGGCACCAAGGTGATATTTCACATCACCAGAACCAAAATCATCTGCCCCTTGCGTGTTTCCACCTTGGAACTCGTTGAAAATAATGTGGTAAGGTTTGCCCATCACAGCCGCAAGAACATTCAAGCGTCCACGGTGTGGCATACCTAGAATAATTTCATCCACACCCAGCGCACCACCACGTTTGATGATTTGCTCAAGTGCAGGCACAGCTGCTTCACCACCATCTAGGCCGAAACGCTTCGTACCCGGATAACGCTTGTGGAGGAAACGCTCAAAAGTTTCAGCTTCCAAAAGCTTGGTAAGGATTGCGATACGACCTTCAGCCGTAAATTCAATTTCTTTGTCTTCACCTTCTATACGTTGCTGAATCCAGCTTTTTTCTTCTGGGTCAGCAATGTGCATAAACTGCACACCGAAGGTTGAACAATAAGTCCGTTTCAAAATCTCAAGGATTTTACGTGGAGACGCATATTCAAGGCCCAACACGTGATCAATATAGATCTCGCGGTCCATGTCAGCTTCTTCAAACCCATAAGTTTTTGGTGACAATTCAGGGTGTTCGGAAGGAACTTCAATTCCCAGCGGATCAAGATTAGCAGCTAGATGACCACGAATACGGTAGGCCCGTATCATCATCAATGCGCGGATAGAATCTTGTACTTGTTGGTGAATATTTGCCGAAGACGCAGGCGCACTTGACGCCGTTGACGCAGCAGCCCCTGCCGGCTGTTTCTTCTCGATTTTAGATTTAAGAACGGGTTCAATCTTAGCCCAATCACCATCAAGCGCTGAAATCAACTCGTCTGATTGCGCTTTTGGCCAGCTTTTGTTTGACCAAGCCGGACCTGCCGCTGCTTGTTTTGCAGCAATTGCTGGATCACCAACTTTATCAAAGAAATCCCGCCAGTCCGCGGAAATGGATGTAGGATCTTCTACGTATTGAGCATAAAGCTGCTCGATATAAACGGCGTTGCCTCCATAGAGAAACGCTGTGTCCAACATGTCAGCGTTCTCTTTTGAACGCTCGTTATTGCCCGATGCCGACTGGCTCGTCATGGTTAACCGTCCTTATATAAGGACGATCGGATTGGAACCTGAATTGGCCCAATCCGGCCGCCTTAGTCGCTTGTTATATTAGCCTTTAAGCACTTCTGTCATAGTCACACCCAGACGCGCCGGGCTTGGAGAAACAGTAATACCTGCTGCTTCCATCGCCGCGATTTTGTCTTCAGCGCCACCTTTACCACCGGATACAATCGCACCAGCGTGACCCATTGTACGTCCTGGAGGAGCTGTACGACCCGCAATGAAACCAACCATTGGTTTCTTACGGCCTTTTTTAGCTTCATCCTTCAAGAATTGAGCGGCTTCTTCTTCAGCAGAACCACCGATTTCACCAATCATGATGATGGATTCTGTTTCATCGTCTGCCAAGAACATTTCCAAAACGTCAATGAACTCAGTTCCCTTAACAGGGTCACCACCGATACCAACAGCAGAAGTCTGACCAAGGCCAGCAACAGTTGTTTGGTAAACAGCTTCGTATGTGAGCGTACCTGAGCGGGACACAACACCCACGCTACCTTTTTTGAAGATAGAACCAGGCATGATACCGATTTTACACTGATCAGGTGTCATAAGACCCGGACAGTTAGGTCCGATAAGGCGGGATTTGGATTTGTCCAATTTCGCCTTCACCTTCACCATGTCCATCACAGGAACACCTTCAGTGATACAAACGATCAATGGAATTTCAGCGTCAATCGCTTCCATGATAGCTGCACCCGCACCTGCTGGTGGCACATAGATTACAGACGCATCTGCGCCAGTTTTCTCTTTACCTTCAGCAACAGACGCAAAGATTGGCAGCTCTTGGCCGTTATCAGCAGTCCAGTTTGTTCCACCTTTTTTCGGGTGAATACCACCCACCATTTGCGTACCAAAGTATGCAAGCGCTTGGTTTGTGTGGAATGAACCGGTTTTACCCGTCATACCTTGTGTCAGGATCTTCGTATTTTTGTCGATAAGAATAGACATGTGACTTAAGCTCCCTTCACTGCAGCAACAATTTTTTGTGCAGCGTCATCAAGGTCATTCGCTGGGATCACGTTCAAACCAGAGTTAGCGATGATCTCTTTACCTTTTTCAACGTTAGTTCCTTCAAGGCGTACAACCAAAGGAACAGCAAGGTTTGTTTCTTTAACAGCTTGAAGCACACCTTCAGCGATCACATCACACTTCATGATACCACCGAAAATGTTGACCAAAATACCTTTAACAGCTGGGTCTTTCATGATGATTTTGAATGCTGCCGCAACTTTAGCTGCATCTGCACCACCACCAACATCACAGAAGTTAGCAGGCTCTTCGCCGTAAAGCTTGATGATGTCCATAGTGGCCATAGCAAGACCAGCACCGTTCACCATACAACCGATTGTTCCCTCAAGCGCGATATACGCAAGGTCCCACTCAGAAGCTTCGATTTCTTTTTCGTCTTCTTCAGTCTTGTCGCGAAGCTCCATAATGTCTGGGTGACGGAACAATGCGTTTCCATCAAAAGACACTTTCGCATCCAACACGCGCAGACGTTCATTTTTCATAACGATTAGCGGGTTGATCTCTAGCATCGCCATGTCTTTTTCAACAAAAGCTTTGTAGAGGATTTTCGCAAGTGACATACCATCTTCACGTGCAGCGCCAGTTAGCTTAAGTGCATCACAAAGCTTTGTTGCATCTGCATCTGTCACACCATCTTCAGGCTCAATTGTAAGCGTGATGATTTTTTCAGGTGTGCTGTGCGCAACTTCCTCGATATCCATTCCACCTTCTGTTGACACCACAAAAGCTGGCTTACCAGATGCGCGGTCTACAAGAAGAGAAAGATAAAGCTCTGTTTCGATGTCAGCACCGTCTTCCACATAAATGCGGTTAACTTGCTTACCAGCAGGTCCAGTTTGGTTTGTAACCAAAGTGCTGCCGAGCATCTCACCAACGTTTTTAATCACGTCTTCTTTAGAGAAAGCGAGGCGAACACCACCCTTTTCTCCAGCTGATGCTTCTTTAAACTTACCTTTACCGCGTCCACCTGCGTGGATCTGGCTTTTTACAACCCATAAAGGTCCTGGAAGTTTGTCAGCTGCTGCTGCTGCTTCATCCGCAGAAAAGACTGCAACACCGTCAGCGACAGGTGCGCCAAACTCTTTGAGAACGGCCTTGGCCTGATGCTCGTGAATATTCATAGAAAACCGCCTAAGCAAAGCGAGGAATTAGCCCCTAATAGTTCGCGGTTTATAGCATTCAGGACGCTTGTGACAACCGGACTTTACCTAGCTAAAAGGAGATTATTAAGACCTGATTAACTTGTCG
Organism: Hirschia litorea; assembly: GCF_042665075.1. NCBI lineage: Bacteria > Pseudomonadati > Pseudomonadota > Alphaproteobacteria > Hyphomonadales > Hyphomonadaceae > Hirschia > Hirschia litorea. Next base: position 115,179 of record NZ_JBHTBR010000004.1, read on the forward strand.
GTAATTCGTTAGCGCTAACAGGCCTATTCTGTCGCAATTCACTTTTTCAAACCCACTAAAAAAAAATTCAAAAAAAATCAGTAAGCGGACTGCAAAACCCGGAAAATGCGCCTATTCAGTGACAAATTGAACAAAACAACGCCCGTGCGAAGCTGTCCAAAATTCAATTTTAGACTCATCTCCCCTCACCCAAAACCAGACATGCGCTTAACATTCCTCAAGGCAAAAATGTTAAGCTAACATTGAGCGAATTTACGCCCATTGCGTATTGGGATCTGCGTTCTGTTTATCGAGCAATTCAGTGACAAAACGAATATGCGCGCGCAAGCGATAGAGGTCATCAGTATAACTATCTGGCACCTCAACCTTACTTGTCTCCGCTTGCAGCTCAGACAATTTACGACGCACCTCAAACCGCTCTTCTTCGGTGCTTGCAACGCGCCCCTCAGCTTCCACCAAACGCAGATCGCGATACCAAACATAAATTTTACGACGAATGCGCCAACGATATATAGGCGGGCCTGCTCGCATGATGGGCACCATCAAAGTTATCATAGGAATGAGTAACACCCATGCACGGTCTAAAAAGTTTGCAAATGCAAACGGGAAATAGCGCCGCAAAAAAGACGGCCCTCTCTCATAATATCGGTTCGCTTCTTTAGAGATTGGCAAATCCGCCAGATAAGGCGTTGGGAATGTCTCAGGAGCATTCAACAATGTACCCCCCTTATGCGTATTCGTCATCGCCTCTAAAATTACAGCTTGAATTGCAGGATGAAGATCTTTTCTGATGACCACTTGCGCAACAGGCGATATCAGCTTCACATCTTTTGCAGGAAGGTCGTCCTTCAAACTCAAAGCACCATCAGGCAGAACGACATCTTTTAAATAAGTATGGCGGCGCGCATACGCTAAAGAGCGCTCCACCGAAACCAATTCCACACCCGGCGTTCGCATGAGCGTTTTAATCCAGCTCGCTTCTGGACCAGCCACAAGAAATACGGCATCCACCCGCCCCTCAAGCAAAAGCTGAGCAGCATCTGACCCTCCAGCCTCAACGGCGGTATAGCTCCCCTCATCCAGACCATTATCATCCAGTATGACATCCACAAGCGCACGCGTACCGGACCCAGAGCTACCAACAGCCACCCGCATACCTGCAAGGCTTCTCAAATCAGTTATCGGAAACTCGGAACGCGCGAAAACCCACATAGGCTCAAAATAAATTGCGCCTAGCCCTAGCAAGAATTCTCTATGTTCTGGAGAGGTTACACCACTTTGAACAATCGCAATGTCAACTTCACCAGAGATCAATCGCTCTAAATTCTCAACCGACCCTAAGGATGGCATGACAACAAGCTCAACATCGACATTTGCCAATTGCTTTTTATACAATTCAGCAACAGTGGAATAAGCGCCTCCCGGCGCACCCGAGGCAATAGTCACACTCTTAGGCGGCGGCGGCTCTAGCAAGCTGAACAAGCCCCACACAAACACTACGCCAACAAGGATTGTCCACCAATAACGCTTCAGCATGGCCTGCATGGTCAATTATTTCCCGCTCTACTTACCCACTTCTAGGTCTTATCCCTTTTTCAAGCAGAAAAAGCCAGATGAAACATGATTAACATTTATCGCCTTGTTTATGCCACATCACGCACCACATGCTGAGATATGAATTTCAGACAACACCTTTAGCAGCCTAACTTATAACCAGATAAACGCTATTCATCACACGAATGGGACAAACCTAACCGAAGACATTAGGTATAAGCCCAAGATCAAAAATATAAATACTCAGGAACAGGAGTAGACCATGATTAAATTTATCGGACTGGCTTTCGCCGCATCCCTTGTTGCTGCCGGCTTTTACTTAAACCTATTGGCACCATCGTCACTATATCTTTAAGTTCTGATTAGACATTCAAACGCCAGCGTCATCTATTTCATTTTCTCTTAAAATTCAGACTTAACTGATAGATCACTAATTTGTTAGTGTACTAACAATTAACTACACCAAACCTCATGCACATACACATATTTCAATACTTTATTTATGCATTTCCGCATAACAGCACTTCTACATTATGCGAAGACAAGTAAACAAGCTTTTGCTAAACATGTTCCGTACTCAAACAAATTAAGTACAAAACAGATTAGGAAAATACCATGATTAAACTTGTTGGAATGCTTGTTGCTGCAGCTCTTATTACTGCTGGCTTCTACATGAACTTCACAGACCCATCTTCACTTTACATGTAATAGAGAAGATATACCGCATCTATACTTGATGTTATTCGATCAGACCGCATGTTTTAGAGAGCAATCTCCAAACCATGCAGCCTGACGAAAATAGACGACTATTCAGAGACTGCCTTAGACACCACGTCTACAGCCTGAAATACAACTTCCGAAGCAGGTCGATTTTTAAATCCCTCTTCCATAAGTTTCGCTTTTACAACGCCCTCATTATCAATGATATATACAGCAGGATGCGGCACACCATGCGCCTTGCTTCCCTCTTTGTACGCATCATTCAACAAGCCAAACGCCTTGATGTTTGCCGACCCAGTGTCGGAAGCAAGCGTGTAGGACAACTCGTTTTTCATCTTGAACTTCGCTAATTTTTCCGGCGCGTCGTAAGATACAGCCACGAGTGGGTATCCTTGCGTAGCTACACTTTCAGCAATGGCATCTAAATCTATCATTTGCTTCTTACAGTAGGGACACCAATCAGCCGAACGCACAAAAGCGACAACAAGCCCTTTATCTCCCTTCAAGGAGTCAAAGTCCGCTTTCTCGCCGTCGGACCCAATAACAGACAATAATCCGCCTTCGGCCATCGGTATCGTCTCACCAACTTTTACACCCACATCAAAAACAGCCGGTGCCTGCTCCGCATGATGCTCAGCAAACGCTGGCAAACTTAACGCCCCGCCTAACAATGACGTCACAGCCAATAGTGATGCTAACTTTTTCATGTGCTGGTTTCCCTTATAGAACTCAAATAACCTGCGGAGCATTGCAGAGACACCCCTCTCTTTCCAGCACAGAATACAGCCCCTCACGCAAGTGTGATTTTCCGTGTATACGCGCACAAAAAAACCGCCTCCATTCTATTGGAGACGGTTTCATTCTTTTTACAAAACTTCCAATTAAACTTTAATCGACAACTCCGCCCGCTTAGCCTTATCAATCAGCATTACACCCAATTGCATCCCAGGCAGCTCAATCCATTTATACGTGATGCGGGACAACCCATAAGTGAAAAGCAAGATCACAGGGAAAAACACGAAAAAGCGCACTTTTTCAGGAACGAAATTCGCCAAATCCACGATGTGAAACACGTCTTTAAACGTAAACATGACGAAAAAATGCACGAGATACATGCTGTAACTCAATCGCCCGATGTGAACGACAAAGGGCGCACTAAACAATGCTTTCCATTGATCACGAGCCAACAAAACCAAGCAACAAAAAGCAACACCAAACAATGTCGGTGCCATCATGTGAGACTTAGCCAATGGCCCAGCAACTGTTCCCGCTAAGAAGAAAATACCCAAACCAAGCAAAGCAACATAAAACACATGCTTAGGTGTAGGAGCGGAGGTCAATATCCAACCATCTCCCCATTTCATCATAGCCATAGCAATTAGAAAAACGGGTATCTGCGTGAACGGCCAAAAATATAGATAGGAGTTATTTTCAACATACCCCTCTAAGCCACCCGCAACAAACCAAGTCACACCCAATAATGCGACCCCAATCGCGCTCCATAGCCATGCCCACCACTTTTTAGTCGTCAATAGCATGAACAACATTGGAGCAATCAGGTAAAAGGCCATCTCCACACCGATAGACCACCCACCCGGAACAACATTATTATTCGCACTCGGCACAAATGCATGCACAAATGTTATATTGGCCAGAATTTGATACAGCTGAAATTGCTCGACATTAAATGCCGTTTTCAAACTGACGAAGACAATAATTCCCAGAAAGTATAGAGGTGCGATCCGAAATATCCGCTTCCCATACCAATCAGAAATTGGACTTGCATCCCGTCGCTGCTTTGCCAGCGTCATATATATCGCAATCGAAGAGATTACGAAAAACAGCTGAACCCCATAAACGCCATATCGCCCTGCATACTCCAACACCTCTGGTGGCTGAAAATTGAGACCGAATACAGCATGAACAAAGATTACGCCCAGAATTGCGTAAGCCCTCATACCGTCCAACCAACTCAGTCTCGCCATCACATTTATCCTATCAGAATTTTATCTCCCCCTACTCAGCAATTTAGCTGCCATTTCAACGCTTTGACTCAACTTCCACCCAAAATAAAAGCCGCCTCCGTTCAAACGGAGACGACTTTGTCATTTCAAGTTAGGCAAAAACCTAATTTGTTAGCTTTAAGCCAATGAAGGCTCCAAGTTTTTACATGCTTCGATAAGAACGTTCACAGCTGAGATAGATTTCTCCATCATTTCTTTTTCAGAAGCATCCATCGGGAATTCAACGACTTTTTCAACACCGTTAGCACCGATCACGACAGGCACACCCACATACATGTCATTCTGGCCGTATTCACCTGAAAGGTATGCTGCAGAAGGAAGTACGCGCTTTTGGTCTTTCAAATAAGACACTGCCATAGCAATCGCACTTTCAGCAGGCGCATAGTAAGCAGAACCGTTTCCAAGAAGCGCAACGATTTCACCGCCGCCTTTACGTGTACGCACAACCATTGCGTCCAAGTCTTCTTGTGACAACATGCCGTTTTCAACAAGAACGTTTAGTGGCAGACCACCAACTGTTGAATAGCGCACCATTGGCACCATGTCGTCGCCGTGACCACCCAATGTCCAAGCGCGGATGTCCTTAACTGACACACCTAGCTTTTCAGACAAGAAGTAAGCAAAACGTGCAGAGTCAAGCACACCTGCCATACCCACAACTTTGTTAGTTGGAAGACCTGAGAATTTTTGAAGCGCCCAAACCATCGCATCAAGCGGGTTCGTGATACAGATCACAAATGCGTTTGGTGCATATGTTTTAATACCTTCAGCAACTTGCTTCATCACACCCAAGTTTTTACCGATAAGGTCATCACGGCTCATGCCAGGTTTACGCGGGAAACCGGCAGTCACGATACATACATCAGCGCCTTCAATGTCTGCATATGCTTCAGTACCCGCAAGTTTAACATCGGAACCAAACACTGTTGTTGCTTCAGCCATGTCCAAAGCTTTACCTTGAGCCACACCGCCAAAGATATCAAACATTACAACGTCACCCAACTCTTCGCGCGCAGCGATGTGAGCGAGTGTTCCGCCGATCATGCCGGCGCCGATCATTGCTATTTTTTTGCGTGCCATTGGGGAATTCTCCTGTTGTGTATAAGCATCATGCATTGCTTTAGAGGCGATACCGCCAAATAGTTTACCAAGCATGATACAATCCCGATTTCTATAGATTATGACGCGACAGTTAGCGCAGCCACGCGCGAAGAGCAATCCATATTGAATCGCCGGATGGTCGCAGCACGGCCACATATCCAAAATTTCAAGCAAAATAACGCCTCAGCACACCTAATTGCGCGGCATTTTAGAAATCATACCCCCACACACAAGCGGCAGCCTCCTATTGGAAGCTGCCGCAGTGATAGTCATCATAGAGTTGATATCGATTTAGAACTTATAGCCAAGCACGACAGCACCTGCATGCGTGTCCGTGTCTTCAAGCGAGTAATAAGTATAGTCACCACGCAATTCCAAGCTCTCAGTGACGTCATATGTGATCCCAGCACCAACTGCAGGGCCAGATGCAGAATCCTCTACATTCACAGCAGCAACATCACCAATCAAAGGCACAGTCGCATCAAGATCAACATAAGCGACACCTGCACGCGCATGCACACCGAAACGATCAGTGACAGGCACCTGCATTGTACCATATGCCCCTAAAAGATAGTTCAATCCGATATCACTGGATTCAGCAATAATATCATCAAGATCTCCATCATTATTGCGGTCTATCTCAAAATTATCTTCGTCTACATTGTAGTCAAATTCGCCATCATCAATGCCTGTAGTGATGTCTGCTTCGATACCGAACATGGGTGTAATCTGCCAACCACCGCGCGCCGTGATCGCGCTCGTGCCTACACCATCGTCTATGCCATCTGGCTCCATTTCAAGATAAGAATACCCACCTTGAATATATGGTCCTGTGTCTTCAACTGCTTGTGCATTCGCAACTCCCGTCAATGTGAGTGCAGAAATAGCAGCGCCAGCGATAATCGTTTTCATGATACATTCCTTCGCAGTTAAAAGATCACCTGCGCGACCCACACAACACCGCAAGAGCATCATGTCGTCAGCAAGCTGGCTAACTACGCATGGGGAGTCTCAGAGTTCCCCCTTTTCTGGCTTTCGTGAACTATCATAATTTTTATTAATTCAGAGGCACGACACCTTGAAATTCAGTTCAAAGATATATGCGAACGCCTCCCAATAAGGGCCCAAACGCCAAAGAGCGCATTTCCCGTCACGGTTACCCAAATACATCAAACACAATCACACCATATAATTTTCACCTATAAAGGGACGAATTGAGAAGATTAACTTCCATACATGGTAAATATTGTGACTTTCCGTCACACCAATGTCGTTCCATACTGATAGTTCCGCATATGATTATAAAGCTGAGGGGCTGATCATGAATTTCGTAGGCAATTTTCTTAAAGCAGGCATCAAAGCCTTGCTGACTATAGGGTTTGTGCTGGGCATTTGGGCCCTGCTTTCTTACTACTTTCCAGAGATCCAAAATACATTATTCCAAATGTGCGATGATCTAATTCAAAAAGCGCTTCCACTCTTGGGGGAACGTCAAAATAGCATTAGCTCGCAATTGCTCACACCACTTTCTGTATTTGCAATTTTGCTCACTATTTTCAGTCGCTTTTTCTGCGTTGAATTACTGTGGGGAATTTTCGCAGGCATTGGCAGCCTCTTTAGCTCCAAAGAAGACACACGCTCCGCACGCGATCTAATGAAAGCTGGAGAAAAAGAAGCACGTATTCGCGAAAAGCAAGCCGCTAAAGAAGCAAAAATTGCGGAAGCTGAAGCCGCCAAGCAAGCCAAAATGAACGAGAAACTTGCCACCCTTCAAGCAAAAGAAGATGCGAAGGCAGCCGAAAAAGCAGCTAAAGAACAAGCCATCGCTGACAAGGCTCAAGCTAAAGCTGACGCAAAAGCGGCAAAACAGAATAAATCTAAGACACCCCAAGCCACGCACGCAGATGAAGATTTGAACATCGCCCCCATCGCTGCCGCCGCAACAGCAGCTACACTCGCTACAGCTAAAATAGCAGAGGCCATGGAAAGCGATAACGCGACAACCGATGCTGACGCGATAGATGAAGCAATTCCTGACCTTGATATAGAACCATTAGCAGACGCGCCTGACGAGAGCACATTCATTGATGCAACTCCTGAAAGAGAGCCAGAAACACATGCTTCAGATGATTTTTCACCTGAATTAGAGGTCCTAACGTCATTAGGAAATGATTTACCTGAAATTGCCGACATAGAGGAAGACGACCTTCCTCAAATAGATGACCTTGAACCAATTGAGCTATCTCAAGCAGATCATCTAGCTGATGCCCGCGATGAAGTAGCTGAGATCGTAGAAGAACCAGTATCAGATTTTGAACTGCCCGAGATAGACAATCTCATCGACGCGCAAGCTGAAGATACGCTAGAAGACACACCTATTATCGACACCTTACCAGAGGATGACCTTCCTGAATTTGAGGAGCCTCAGTCAGAGGTCGAAGACCTAACCCTACCTGATATTGAAGACCTCCCCCAAGAGGTCGACGTATTAGAACAATCCGACCTCGCACTCGACACACCTGCTGATTTTGCAGATGAAGCCGAAGATACGCTCTCACTGGATACAATTGCGGACGACTTCTCAGCTCCTCTTGAAGATGCTTCCTCACAAGCTGAAGACCTGCCAGATGTCGCTGATCTGGAAGATTTACTCGACATTGAAGACCTTCCAGCCCTAGCAGAAAACACAACAGAGCTTGAGCTTACGGATGCCGAAGCAATTGATCCTTTAGATGAGGAGCCGGAAGAAGATTCCATTTCCGAATTTGGAGATGAAGACACACTAGAAAACGCGCCTCTGACAGAAGATGAAGCGCTCGCTGATATCAAAGAACTTGAGGACCTCGACGAGATTGAGGACATAACAGCACTGCCAGACCTGCCAGATACGCCTGAAGTAGAAGATATGCTGGCCGATGATCTGTTGGAAGATCTACCAGACCTTGAAGACCTTGATCCATATAAATTGAACTAATCCTAAAAGCCCGTCATGCATGCGTATGACGGGCTTTTTAAATCATTTATTCCACGATCAATATTTAATTAGGCTGAAGCTTCAACTTCACTTCGTCCTGCCGCAAGATAATCCCTTGACCGCATCTCATGAAGACGGCTAGCCGTGCGCTCAAATTCAAACGCACCATCCCCTTCAGGGTACAAATCATCAGGCTGCGCTTCTGCACTCAGGACCAGTTTAGTGCGCGCCTCATACAAAGCATCAATGAGCGTCACAAACCGTTTTGCAGCATTGCGATTGGCAGGCGTCAGCGTCGGCACATGATCTAGCAATACAGTATGATAGCGGCGCGCAATGGATAAATAATCTCCCGCCCCCAAAGGACGGTCACATAATTCAGCAAAGCCAAACCGCGCACATCCAGCAGCATGACGCTTCACAGTTAGCTCGCGCCCCTGCACAGTCAACACCTCTGGCGCATCCCTCACGCCACGCGTTAGCCTCTGCCACGCTTTATCCATAGCAGCATCCGCTTCAGGATTTAACGGCGCATAATACACTGGTGCAGCAGTCAATCGCTCCAAGCGGTAATCTTGCACAGACTTCAACTCGATAATCTCGAGTTTTTCTTTCATCATGCCGATAAATGGCTTGAACAAGCCACGATTCACACCACCGACATATAGATCATCTGGATGCCGATTTGAGGTCGCTACAACAACCACATTCCGCATCCATAATTGCTCAAACAAACGCCCCAAAATCATCGCGTCGGCAATGTCGGTCACATGAAACTCATCAAAACAAAGTAGTTTTGCCTTATCCGCTATATGCTTAGCAGTTGGAGGAATGGGATCATCCCCAACACCGCGCACATACGCAGAATGACGTTTGCGAGACTTTTCATCCAATTTGCGCCATTGCGAAATAAAGTCGTGCGTCTCCAACATAAAGTCGTGAAAATGCGTCCGCATAGCGGGTTTAAGTGGAGAATGCGCATAGAATAAATCCATCAACATGGATTTTCCACGCCCAACCCCGCCCCAGACATAAAGCCCTTTAGGATAAACCGGCTTTGAAAACCATCCCGTTTTCACATCCGCAAGCGCACTCGCTAAAGCACCAAAGCGCCGCGCCATATCCGCTTGCGCTGGATCAGCCTTTAACTCACCCGCGTCAACTTTGTTTTTATAATCTTGATAAAGCTCAACCATGCTCAGGCCATAACGTCTTAGCGGCTATTGGTCGAGTAAGTTCCATCATAATTTCTGAACTAAAATGGCTGAACATCTCAATATCCAGCACATCAGAAATAACGATAGCGGAAGGAAAGACTCTAAACACTTTCGCGATTTAACTAAGCGACAGCGCCCTTTGCATCAGTCTCACCCATAACATCCAAAAGGAATGCATAGAATTTCTCTGGGTAACGACTAAACTCGTTCAATGCTAAATCTTCTTTTGCGATTGCTTTAGGAGAACAATTACGTCCTACCTTACACAAGAAGTCGACCATAGACTGACGCTTATCGCTCGCTGAGACCACACCAAGACGAAAATCGCCCATGCTCGCAACGCGCGTTACAGTCGTATCTTCATCAATAGAATCTGGAAGTCTCAAATCAAGCATAACAAGATCAAATCGCTCAAGACGCAATTTTCTCTCAGCTTCCATTAAAGAACCTGCCAATACGAGATCCACTGGCAATCTTTGCCGTGTTGCGGATGCTCCCGCTGCCAATAGCATCTCACATGCTTTAGGATGATCTTCTACCCATAGAACTTTCACGCTCAAGTCTCCCTTGCCCCTCGAAGCCGCTTTTATGCATTTTTGTTACAGTCTCGTAAATAGAGGCTCTGCTTAAATTTAACCATTGACACCATTACAAATAGTTAAACAAAGAAAAGGCTCAACACGAGATAGAAAGTGACATCGATTTCCAGAATCTTTTTTACATTCTGACAATTAGGGATACTATAGGGCCTCTTTTGTCAAAACAATTTATCATAAAATTTACGTGTATTTATACGCTATCAATGTCAGTTGGTTCCATTTTTTTAGTTAGAAACTCTATTATTTTTATCTAAATCCACTCCTCAACATGACGTTTACGTAAACGCATAAATAGAATAAAAAAGACCCCACAACTTTAGAGCTGTGAGGTCGTTTTATTAATCCCGCAAGTGATTCACTTGCTTAGTATCAAATTACACATTGAAATTAGTTTCTATTTGCTCTCTTCAGCAGACAGCCCATACCAATCTAAATCACGCGTTTTCCACATCGTGAATGCAATTGCTGCAAAACTCGCAATCGATCCAACAAGTAGCGCATAATCCTCCATACGCATCAGCACATAAATCAAAGCATACAAGGAGGTGAAGACGATAAAGGCATTTACACAAGCCTCACGCCCCCCAAATACGGCCCCTGCATAGAGAGACAAGGCAGCCACCGTCGCCGTCGCGGCAATGAAAAATCCAATCGTAAATCCAGCATGCTCTGACACACCCAGCAGCAATAGATAAAACACTGCCTGTGCAAGTCCCACCAATACATATTGCGCCGGATGCGCCCTCACCGCGCTTGTCGCTTCAAATAAGAAGTAAGCTAAGAACACAAGCCCCACAAACATAGGTGCATATTTCAATGCCCGCATCACAGATTGATAAGGCGATGTTTCATCAAGCAACAACATTCCCATATCTGAATTTGTAAGCGCATAGAGATTCAAATCTCCACCTGACGCCACCATGCCACGCGCAAGAAACGGCACGCTCCATTCAGCGCTAAACCCTGCATCCGTGAAGCTTCGATCCGTGGGTAAAAATCCCCCTTCAAAACTTGGTGCTGTCCAATCTCCATCAAGATTGATTTTGGTGTTCTGCGCAAAGGCTGCAAAGCCAATGCGTTGTGCACCCGTTAAATGCATATTCGCTGTCAGATCAAATTTAGAACTCTCATTCAGTAAAAGCCCCTTTAAAGGAGCCATCATATCCGCAACAGGATTGCTAATTGAGTTATCCCCTGGGCCAAGGCTCACTTTTTGACCATTGACCTCATATACAACTTCATCTTTCACGCCGCGCAAATCACTCATACCCATGTGAATGCGAGCATCTTCCCAATGAAAACGTGCACCACGAGGTTGGTTCAACATCGCTTCTTCAAGATCAAATGACGCTGTATAATCAACTTTCACATCAAAAACAGGCACACGATGCAGCCCACGTTGCAGCATTTCAGTTTTTAAGTCTGCGATAGCCGCCCCATTTTTAGCAAACACAACAAACTGTCCTTGCCGAGTGCGTTGTGTCTCCACCATCACCCCAGAATTATTTGGCGTTTTATCGGTGTATGTCTGGCTGTATGGAATAACCAATAAAGGCCCCAGCACAATTTGCTGTCCACCACGTGCTTGGCTGACTTCTGCTACAGCACGATCTGCATTCGTAGACCGCTCATGCACTAGCCCCCATACAAACATGGTTGGAATAGCCATTACCAACGCAAGCGCACATACCAGTAGCAATTTCAAACCAAATGACCGTTTGGGCATATACGCCCCCACATTCAGGCCATTCCGTCGATGTCCCCCCCCAATCCCCAAGGGCATCTGCCCCCCTAACTCGTCATCCGTTTCATTGTCCGACATAATTCCCACCTTCCGGTTTAATTAAAACGCCCTTATCCTTGTTCATGACTTTCTGTTCAGGCTAGATTGTGATGCGTAAAAGGCGATTTGGTCAAACTTTGTGGTCTAAAGGGGACATTCATGAAAAAAGCAGATTTCAATACCTTTTGCAGTTCGATCCCCAACACGACACACGTCGTACAGTGGGGCGGCGCTGATGTTTGGAAAATCGGTGGCAAAGTTTTCGCTGTGGGTGGCTGGGCAAAAGATATCGAAAATGACGACCCTGAGCATATTTGCGTCAGTATAAAAGTATCAGAAATGGCGTGGGAAGTTTTACGCGATGTTCCTGGGTGTCGCCCCGCTCCCTATCTCGCTTCACGCGGTATGAAATGGATTCAACACACCAGCGAAGAAACGCTTAGTGATGAGGAATTCAAAACCTATATAAAACAAAGTCACGACATCGTTGCCACTGGGCTGACTAAAAAATTGCAACGAGAATTAGGTCTTATCAAATAATTGCCAATTTGAAACAAGCCCTTTTCAAACAGTTAAAACCCTTTCTAACCCTACCAATTTTACTTGCCGCAAAGTTAACAAAAGTGCGCAATTCATAAACCTATTGCATACGATATCCTCAAACCTCTTTGATATACCAAGCCTCAACAAGAACTATTTCGACAGTTGAGGACCACACATTGCCGCACTTAGTTTCCCCCGCACCGCTGAGCTTACCACTCGCTGAATTACTTTCATCCTTCACTTACGCGCTGGATATGACGGATGGACAACCAGAAGGTCATTCTATTCGTTGCTGTTGGATAGGAACGCATATTGGTCAGCAGCTTGGCATGGAGGGAACAGAACTATGGGAACTATATTACACCCTGCTGTTGAAAGACCTCGGCTGCTCGTCAAACGCAGCGCGTATCTCCCAACTTTACAAAACGGACGATCACAGCTTCAAGCATGATTTTAAATTCCTAGATTCCAACATTGGTGAAGCACTTAAATTTCTCAACTCACACGCAGCTACAAATATGGATTTAGGCCAACGCCTAAAAACCATGGCGCATGTGATGAAGAACAAAACGTCCCTTTCTAAAGAACTTATCACAACACGCTGCACGCGCGGTGCTGACATTGCACGCCAAATGCACTTTTCCGATGCCGTCACAAACGGCATTCACAGCCTAGATGAGCATTGGGATGGCGGCGGCCTACCTGAGGGCTTAAAGGGCGATGAAATTCCAGTTTATTCTCAAATCGCGCTGCTCTCTCAGGTCATTGACGTATTTTTCCTCAGTAAAGGAAAACATGCGGCCCTAGATGAGATTCGCAACCGCGCTGACCGATGGTTCAACCCCAAACTTGTTGGTGCATTTGAAGCTGTCGCCCAAAATGAAAGCTTCTGGACCTCGCTTCAAAGCTATGACCTGCCTCATCGCATATTTGAGCTAGAACCCGCACAACAAAAGGTCATGGTAGACGATCAATGGATGGATGATATAGCGCTTGCATTTGGCCAAGTAGTTGACGCCAAAAGCCCCTTCACCGCAAGTCACTCCCAACGTGTTGGTGACATTTCTCACGCGCTAGGTAAACGCTTGGGTATATCAACACACCGCCTCCCTTGGTTGCGCCGCGCCGCCCTACTACATGATGTCGGCAAGCTAGGCGTATCCAACACAATTTTGGATAAACCCGGCCCGCTTGCTGATGATGAGTGGGAACGCATGCGCGATCACGCCTATAAGTCAGAGCAAATTCTGTCCCGCATAACAGTTTTTGGTGATCTGGCACGTGCTGCATCTGCACATCATGAGCGTCTAGATGGCACAGGCTATCCACGTGGCCTGAAAGGAGATGAAATCTCCCTTGAAACACGCATTATCACAATTGCCGATTTTTATGATGCTCTTACAGCTGATCGCCCCTATCGCGCTGCGCTTCCCGTAGATCAAGCTTTGAGTATCATGTATGATGAATTGCACACGACCATTGATCCTGATTGTTATGTCGCCCTCACAAACATCTTGCCAGAGCTTCCAGCTTTTGCCGAAAATCAAGATTTATCGTGCCTTATATCTGCCTGATACATTTTCTTCCAGATAATCTATCATTTGGATTGATCCCTTCACCTCAAGGCGATTGACCCTGCCTCAAAAGCCTCTAGTTTCGCCACCAAACCATTCTCTGCTTGGAAGGCGAAACCATGTTTAACTATCCCGATGATTTTGACGGCGAAATGCTAGGCATAGTGCGCGATGCGGGTTCAGAGATGGATCAGCCCATGGTTATCGACTTTGCCGTAGACGCACACCCAGAAGCCACAGCTATTAAAGTTGCGGAGGCGTGCAAAGCTGCACTCAATGCTAAAGGGTATCAAGTTGAAATCGTGCCACCAGATCCTGAAGACGACGAAGACGATCGCTGGAGCGTCTACTGTTCTATTCACATGATCCCGCAATATGATGAAATTGTACAAATTCAAAAAGACATTCAAGCCATTGTAGAGCCTGTTGGCGGCACTGCAGATGGTTGGGGCACCTATGGCAACGCACCAGAAGACGCCTAAATCATGACCATTCCAAAAATAGACCTACCACCCAATGAAACAATCATTTGGGATGCACCTATTGATAGCCAATTGATGAATGCCGCAAACAATAAAGGCCGCATGATGTATGGCGGCGCGGCCTTAGCCATGCTTCTGCTCGCGCTTTATCTCTTATTGCTATTTGCAAACGGTTTCTGGGGCGCAAATGAAAGCGTTGGCTCTGCCCGCCTCGTAGCAACTGTGATAACTGGTCCCGCAATATTAGTCGCTGTTGTGGCAATATGGGCTTTTGTTGAACGCTATCGCATGATTGGCGCGCACACCATGCCCGCACATTATGTCGTCACCAACCAACGCTCCATATCTCTAAAAACGGATGGAGACATATTTGATGATATCGCGCATGCTGACATTTCTCACACATCAATAGACGGCAGAAGCGATACGCAAGTCCTGCTTCTTGCCCGCGCCGCCCAAGAAGATGTGAAAGACGAGGACCGCAAGCCGCCTTTCCTTTTCGTCCATCTGGAAGATTTAAACGCCGTCAAAACACTCATTGATCGCCATATTCCAGAAGACGACTAACCAATGTCGGCTAAATATTTGCGCGTTATGTGGCACGACACCCTCCCCGACGAACCCATGGAGCTGTATTATGAAATACAGCCCACGCGCTGCGTCACGCGCATGATTGAGATTTTTGAAGATGGGTATCCAATCGCCGACAGCTTAAAAATCGCTGCCCGCCGCTATCCGCCACCCGCGAACCCAAACTGCCTTTGCAATGGCAGTTTCCCTGGCCCGCTGGAATACGACACTCTCTTCCAAACCTCTGAGTTTAGCTATAATGAGATCAGCAAAACTCAGTTTGATAAACTGTTTCTGCGGGCGAATATAAAAGAATAATCACCCCTTTTCATCATACGCGACGCGCGCTTTTTCCTTCGCAATGCCGAAAAAGAAAACCGGATGGACACTGCTCTTAACGCACTGAACGCAAACCATCGTTAGCACAAAATGTAATAAAAAAACGGGAACGACTTTGCCGCTCCCGTTTCAATTTACAGATTCATTCAGCCGCTAGCTTCCCGTTCCATCAGGCCCATCAGCAATATCTTTTGCCACAACACTCGCTTGATCAGCTGCTTCTGCAGCAACCACTTTCAGATCGCCTGCGGCATTGCCTGTCCAGCGATCAACGCGTGCACCTGCTTCTTCGAAAGATCCTGTTGTGAGACGCAAAAACAGCATAGTTACCGTAAACGCCACGAGCATCGCGTAAATTATACTGTTGAATAAAAGTTTCATTGTCCCATCCTTAGAAAATTCTGATTTGCAGCGGCGTTATGCGGGCGTCTCAGCATCGAATACAGAGCCAATGCCCCGCATAGGAGCGCTCTAACTGGCCAATTTTGTTTTGGCTTTTGATTTGGTGTGCTTCATCTGTCTTAGGGAAACTTTCGTAATCACCATCGCAACACTAATCGCCAACATTGCGTTGACAAAAATACCAAATAATAACGTCCTCATAACAAGTGTCCTTCGTAAACTTCTTGCCACATTAACGGCCAAGAAGAACAAGGGTTCCATGGATGAAAATTCTTCAATTGACCCAATCGGCAAATCAAGTATTCTCTTAACCATCCGAGGGGCGCGTACGGTTAAGCGCTGAGATGGGGACAACACCTCCCTAGCACCCTTTGAACCTGATCCGGTTTGTGCCGGCGTAGGAACGGATTTTGAGGCGTGCGATTATCTCCTCTCCCTTCCCCTACGTTGATGCAGACCGCTAACCATATTACTGGGTCCTGCACGTTATGAACAAACCAACATCCCAACACGAGTTTGAAACACCTAAAGTGACGACTGGCCCGCTGCCAAGCTCTCGCAAGGTCTACACACACCCTGTCGCGGACCCGAGCCTATCTGTGCCGCGCCGTGAGATTGACCTACACCCAAGCGCGAATGAGCCGCCCGTTCCAGTGTACGATACATCCGGCCCCTACTCAGACCCAGCCGTCACGATTGACGTTGAAAAAGGTCTGCCGCGTATCCGTGACGGTTGGGTACAAGCGCGCTCAAACGTAGAAGAATATGAAGGCCGCCCAATCAAGGTGGAAGACAATGGCGGCGCGACAGGTAAACACCTTGCCCGCGAATTTCCAACCAAGCACAAGCCTTTGCGCGGTGTGGGCGATGGCCCAATCACACAATATGAATTTGCAAAAGCTGGCATCATCACCAAAGAGATGATCTACATCGCCGAACGCGAAAACATGGGCCGCAAGGAAGCCGTCGCCAATGCTGCTGAAACAGTGGCACAAGGCGAAAGCTTTGGCGCAGAAATCCCAGAATTTATCACACCTGAATTTGTCCGCGATGAAGTTGCCCGTGGCCGCGCCGTTATCCCTGCCAACATCAACCACCCAGAGCTAGAGCCGCAAATCATTGGCCGCAACTTCCTCGTGAAGATCAACGCCAATATTGGTAACTCAGCCGTCACCTCTTCTGTGGAAGAAGAAGTTGAAAAAATGGTCTGGGCCACACGTTGGGGTGCTGACAATGTGATGGACCTTTCAACAGGTCGCAATATTCACAACACCCGCGAATGGATTTTGCGCAACTCTCCCGTGCCAATCGGAACAGTGCCAATCTACCAAGCTTTGGAAAAAGTAAACGGCATCGCCGAAGACCTCACATGGGAAGTTTACCGCGACACATTGATCGAGCAATGTGAGCAAGGTGTTGACTATTTCACCATCCACGCCGGTGTGCGCTTGGCTTACATCCACCTCACCGTAAACCGCGTATGTGGTATCGTGTCCCGTGGTGGTTCCATCATGGCCAAATGGATGCTGACCCACCACAAGGAAAGCTTCCTCTACACCCACTTTGAAGAAATCTGTGACATCATGCGCAAGTATGACGTGACATTCTCCTTGGGTGATGGCTTGCGTCCGGGTGCTGTGGCAGATGCCAATGACCGCGCTCAATTTGCCGAGCTTGAAACACTTGGCGAACTCACCAAAATCGCTTGGGATAAAGGCTGTCAGGTGATGATTGAAGGCCCAGGTCACGTGCCAATGCACAAGATCAAGGTCAACATGACCAAGCAGCTTAAAGAATGTGGCGAAGCGCCATTCTACACGCTTGGCCCCCTCACAACAGATATCGCGCCGGGTTATGACCACATCACGTCCGGCATCGGTGCCGCTATGATTGGATGGTACGGAACAGCCATGCTTTGTTACGTCACGCCAAAAGAACACCTTGGCTTGCCAAACCGTGATGATGTTAAAGTGGGTGTGATCACATACCGCTTGGCCGCCCATGCAGCAGACCTTGCAAAAGGCCACCCTGCTGCGCAAATCCGCGATGATGCTGTCTCCCGCGCGCGTTTTGACTTCCGCTGGGAAGATCAATTCAACCTCGCGCTAGACCCTGAAACAGCCCGTGATTTCCACGACCAGACATTGCCTAAAGACGCCCACAAAGTGGCGCACTTCTGCTCTATGTGTGGCCCGAAATTCTGTTCAATGAAAATCACGCAAGACGTGCGCGATTACGCCGACACACTCTCCGACAATGAGAAAAAAGCCCTCCAGCTCGAAGCTGAACAAGGCATGGCGCAAAAGTCTCAGGAATTCATCGAAAAAGGCGGCGAAATCTACCTCAGCGAAACAGGCGAAAAACGCGAACCGATTGATTAAAGCGAAGTCGACATGAGACCGGATAAACTTCAAAAAGCGATCTGGTCTGCAAGACTAAACGAATGGGCCGCCATGCTTAAAAAGGCATGGTGGCTTATTCTGTTATTGATCATGTTTTTGACTGTAAAAATTGTTTGGCACACCGTCCCCTTCACACTTGAAGGTCACCAACGAGGCACGATCTTATCTACGGCCGTAGACCAAACGGATTTCGGTGCAGGCGCAACTTTTGCTACGGTTAAACTGGAAAATGGCGATATAGTTTCCGCCAAACTATCGGCCCCAAACCCAACTTCACAAGATATAACCCTCTGCCAATTTAAGCGCACCTTAATCTGGGAAATGACCCATTACAAAGTTTGTGATCTAGAACAAAAAACAGACCTAATCCCCCTAAATAGAGCGAAGTCAGTTTCTGACCTCGCGTCCATAGAAGTTTGCAAAACCTACCGAACACACGATTGTGAAATAAAGGCACATCCAAAATTAGAGGACATCCCCTCTTTTTCTGCCTCACCTGACAAAGTTAGATGCATTCTAAAGTATCGCGTTCTCGAGAGCGGATACGTCAATCTACTTAACACTGAATGCAGCGATGACCGCTTCCTAAAAGGTGTGATAAAGAGCGCAGAACACCTCCGCTATGGCACAACGGACACCTGCGGCCGCACCTGCCCCGCCATTGGACAAGAATTAGAATACCCATTGGAAATCCAATTCGAATAAGCCGCACTGTGCGTGACATCTCATCTTGTCGGAATCCCAGATCAAGTCTGGGAATACGGATATTTTTGGTTGCAATCAAAACAAAAATTACGAAAGTGGTTCGAGCTTATACTGGGGGTGATAAATCATGAAAATGTGGAAATGGACGCTTATTGTTGCAACAATATTAGCCGTAGCTTTCGCCACTAAAATTATCCTCAAAGAAGCGAAACAAAAGCGCGAAGACGCAGTAACCACTAAAATTGTGCTCGCTATCAGTAGAGATTACTGTATTGCCTCCTTAATGGGATCAAACGGAATAATTCTGCCCTCAGAGCATCACGTGACTAAAGGGCGTTTTAAATCGTTTATACCTCCTAAAAACCAACCTGAAGATGAACAAGGAACCGCTTGGTCTTCAACCTCCGATACCCCCGTCCAGATAGAACATGCAGATGATGATTTTTGTAAACTTTTGATTTTTTCGCGCTATCCAGAAAAGCTAGAGCGTGACTTTCTAAAGCATTACAAAAATTTCGCTTGGGGGTTCTCTGAACAAGGTCGGTTCACACGCAATGGCAGACAAAACGCTTATGGCTGTATTTCTGTTTTCCCTGATAAGACGAAAAAAGATCGCCCCAAATCAATTGTACTCCATTGGGCCTACCCAAGAACAGAATTCTCAGAACAGATTCAATCGCTATTTAGCCGCCGCCCCTATGCCACAATGATATTATCGATTTCAAAAAGTGATATTACTTGCAAAGAGGACAAATCACTCATTGTAAAGCATATAAAGAAAGAAAAAGCCGACATGGAATTGATGGAAACTGATCCTGAATTGTACTTTGAGCAGGAACGAAAAAAACGAGAAGAATGGCTAGCAAATCAACCTAGCGAGTAACGCTTGAAGATTCCTACCTACCCCATTGCCCCTTACTACAACCAACGCTATCACCTCGGTATGACAGATATATCCCGCCTAGACGCGCTTGAAATGCGGATCGCTCATCAGGACGAGCCGATTGATTGATAAAGATCGAAAAACACTCTTGAACGCAGCGTCATACAACATCCTCGGTTTGCGGGAATGATGTATGGCGCATCGCATCTCCCCTTAAATGGCTCAATAATTGCTTACTAAACCCGCAAGAGCTGCACTATTAAGAGGGACGCATATATGGAACAGCATTATCCTAGTATTTCTGTCGTCATGGAATGGGAGAATGCAAAGCTTTCTGATGCTGATCGTTCTATCGAAATGCTCACGAAAGTCTCCACTCAATTAGCTGAGTTACAGCAATATTTCACCTCAACACCTGAGATACTTATCCTGTTTGACGCCGCCGAAATCGACAAAAATGCCTTGCAAGATTTTGTCGATGCAGCGTGGAATTCAGATGCTCATGTGAATATGCGCCTAGAAGCTGCCCCCGACCTAACCTATTACGATCAGAAGAATTTCGGGGCCAAATTAGCGACAAACCAATTGCTGATTTTCATAGACAGCGACGTCGTTCCCGAAGCAGACTGGCTCAAACAATTATTGACGGCAAAACGAAGTAGTAATGCTGCGATTGTTGGCGGACAAACATATATCGAACCTACACGCCTCTATGAAAAAGCATTTGCTCTAATATGGTTTTTCCCGCTGCGATCAAATGCAACTAAAACCTATGAATCTGAACGTTTTTTTGCAAACAATTTTGCGATTGATCGACAGACATTTTTAGATCACGCTTTTCCCGAGAATGATCTCATCCGTGGCCGCTGTTATGTCTTAGCCAAAAAAATGAACCAGCTTGGTTTAGGCGTCGAAATTTGTCCCGCCGCGCGCGTTTCTCATCCGCCTCCCAATGGCGGATTGCATTTCCTCCGCCGTGCTATTGTCGCGGGCCATGATTCAAAACTAATGGCAGATATTTTAAACGAAAACCAAGGACACGCATTGCTTCGCATGTCGGCAAGCCGCGCCAAGTGGAATTTAAGCCACGCATTTAAGAATATAAAATCTGAAAGTCACAATATCGGCTTGGGATTTGGCGGCCGACTTTTCGCATCCACCCTCGCCATAACCTATTATGGCATAGCCGCGATCGGCGAATTAATCTCATCCTTCGCCCCTAAATACCTCCGCAAAAACCTAAAAGTATAACCCCAAAAACAAAGCTCAATTGTTACATAAAAAACGTAGGGTGCATTAAGCGCTAGCGAATGCACCATTTCTAAGCACGCACATTATTGAAAATTCAGGAGCTAGATACCCTGATGTGCAAGCGCATCGGCATGACACTGTTTAGCTTCCACGTTTTATTCATTCATCTTCGCGCACGCTATTCCAGAATAACACTTGTATATAATTTCAGCACATCTTCTTTTTTTAAGACCAGACATTGTCCGCAAATTATATTCCCACAACCCAACGCATTGTATGTGCAGAGTTGTATCTAACGGTGGAGTTGCCCCTAAAATTTCATATAATTGCACCTAATCCTTTTGAAACTCTTCGGGAAAATCTCTCTCAAGAAGTGGAGGTAAATACTGTACCGCTGCGATAAGTCTTTCTGCCAAATTACCTTTGCCGCAGCATAACTGCTCCACAGCACCATTTAATCTCCAAAATGGATAGCTCATCATAAGCCTTTCAACGCGACATTCGCCTAAGGGTGCATTAAGCGCTAGCGAATGCACCATTTCACACCCCACGAGGCGGTGCATTCGCTGATGCTTAATGCACCCTACACGCGCCCCCTTAAAATTCACAATGTCAAACACCTTTACCGCCCCAGCAGGTCATCTCTCCTGCCTGTTGCGATGAAGAGCATCTTACGTTCGTTTGCCATGTGTAGGATAAATGTGTGCCAATCCCCCTTTTCCATTGCCCCGTGTCTCATCCAGCGCTAAACCCTCCCCATGACAGATATCTCAGACGCCCTTAGCCGCCTTGACGCGCTTGAAATGCGGATCGCCTATCAAGACGAGACGATTGAAGAGCTAAACACTACAGTGACTCAGCAATGGAAATTGATTGATCGGCTCAAGCGTCAGATTGAGCATTTGAATGAGCGCATAGAAGAAAGCGCAGCCTCAGGCGCAAACGCCCCTGCCGCGCACAAGCCTCCGCCGCACTACTAGCACACAACAGCTCGCCCAACGCGATAGCTGGGCCGCATTGCCTCAAATCAAGCGGCTTCGGCAGCAACCTTGTTTTGCTTTTGAGCAAGCTGGTCATACCCGCCAACATATTTGCCATCGAGCCAGATTTGCGGCGTTGTGATCGGCGTTTTGCCGCCCACATTTTGCTTAGCGCGGGTTATCATCTCATATAGCGCAGCAGGATTTTCCACCACATCATGATAAGTATACGCGATGCCCTGCTCATCTAGCAGCGCTTTAGCTTTTGTGCAGTATCCGCAGTTTTTCTTGCCAAATACGTGATTGCCCTCAATGGGAAAACGATCAACATGATCCACCATCACTGCCGCTGCCAGCGTGCCGCGATTAATCGCTTCACCTTGAGAAATCACCTTGCCATTGAGCAACACCGCAGGCGCATGACGTGCGCCCTTCAACATAGCTTCGGGCAGATATGTCAGCCAGTCTTTATACTCAACCTCAACATGCGTGCCGCTAAGTTCATCTTCCAGCGTCGTCTCGATAATGTCTTTGGTCAGCGTACATTCACCACACGGAATATTCACCTTAAACGGCCCAAACGCACCGCCCCAGCGATATACGAGCAGCTTTGAGGGCTGTTTGCTGTAGACTGCTGGCATTTTGGCAAACTTACTCATTTCAGTGCTCCATTTCGCATCGTTGGCGTATCGTGTAAATTCAATAGGCCATACATAATGCCCGCGCTCCAAAGCATCAAATCAAGCGCGATCACACCTTTGAGAGCTTGCCGTTAGGGCAATTCAACGCCCCAAATGCAAACGCTTTTACATGCCTTTTAACGTTGCCGCGTGCTGGGCTTGTTTTTCTGCTTCCGCTTTGCGTTCTGAATACCGACTGACCAGATAATCTTTATTGTCTCGTGTCAGCAGCGTGAATTTTACCAGCTCTTCCAGCACATCCACAATGCGCTCATAGAAGGAGGAATCCTTCATGCGGCCCTCTTCATCAAATTCAGTATAGGCCCGCGCCACAGACGATTGATTAGGGATAACAAGCATCCGCATCCACCGCCCCAGCACCCGCAATTGATTGACCGTATTGAAGGATTGCGATCCACCCTCCACCTGCATAACAGCCAGTGTTTTACCCTGCGTCGGGCGCACTGCCCCCATGGATAGCGGGATCCAGTCAATCTGCGTTTTCATCACGCCCGACATCGCCCCGTGGCGCTCTGGAGAGCACCACACTTGCCCCTCAGACCATTGAACAAGCTCAAGTAATTCTTGCACTTTAGGGTGGCTAGCATCCGCGCCATCATCATCGACAAGCGGCAGACCCTTGGGATTAAAAATCTTCGTTTCCGCGCCAAACCGCTCTAATAATTGCGCACTCTCTTCAATCACACGGCGACTGTAAGATTGCTCCCGCAATGCCCCGTATAGCAAAAGTATGCGCGGCTTATGCGTAGAAGGTTGCGCCACTTTCAGCTTTTCCAAGCTCGGCACATCGACAACATTTTCAACAAGATTTTTCATCACATTCCACGACTGCTTCAACATGTTAGAGGACACATAGTGCACACCCCTTAATGAAACCAGAGCTTAGCCGCAATCAACAACATTAAAACGCCCACACCAAAGTCCAAATAGCGCCATGACACGGGCTTCACAAACAAGGGTGTCAGCAATCTTGCGCCATAGCCAAATGAGAAAAAGAACACAAAGGACGACATCACAGCCCCCGTCGCAAACGCCACTTTATTGTCCGATTGCGCCGCCACAGCCCCCAGCAACATAACCGTTTCCAAATACACGTGCGGATTCAGCCATGTCAGCGCAATCGCCGTTAACACAGTTGGCAACAGCAAGGTCGGAGCTTTTTCCGCTATATCCATGCCGCCCGTACCTTTCCAGGCTGCGTGAAACTTCATTGCGCCGTATAAAACCAAAAACCCCACACCCACATAGCGCACCAAGTCTACAATCCATGGAATTTTGGCAACCAGAACACCAAAGCCAACCACACCCGCGATCAATAAAATTGCATCCGAAAACGCACACACAAGCACGACCGGCAACACATGTTCGCGGCGCATGCCTTGGCGCAGAATAAACGCATTTTGTGCACCAATCCCGATAATCAAACTCATACTCAATGAAAAACCTGTCAGCATTGCACTCATATCAAGCACCTCCTGCGAGTTTGACTAAGCCAATGCTTCTAATTAATAAAACTCATAAATATAAACTAAGATGAAAATTATTCATGCATGATCTCTCATAAAGCCGCCCGCGCAGTTGCCGCCGTTATTGAAACAGGCAGTTTTGAAATTGCTGCCGCGCAATTGGGCCTCACCCCCTCTGCTGTCTCCCACCGCGTTAAGCTATTGGAAGACCAGCTCGGCACAGTCCTTATCCGCCGCGCTTCCCCATGCACAGCCACGCATGCAGGCACAAAAGTCCACGCTTATCTTCAAACCATTGCCCTGTTAGAGCGCGACCTCACCAAAGAGCTTGGCCTCAACACCACCAATCGCGTCACCGTTCGCATTGCCGTCAACGCAGACAGTTTGGGCACATGGTTCATGACAGCGCTTGCGCAAAATAGTGATGAATTTCTCTTCGATATCATCATTGAAGACCAAGAAGTCTCCAGCGAGCTTCTCAAAACAGGTGAAGTTGTCGGCGCATTGGGCATTGCAAATCACACCGTCGCTGGCTGTGATGAAATCGCGCTTGGCAGCATGGACTATGTCGCCTGCACCAGCCCCGCATTCTTCAACCGCTATTTTGCCGATGGTCTCACCAAAGCAGCGCTTTCTTCTGCGCCAAGCCTTCGCTTTTCGCCGCATGATACATTCCAAGATAAATGGGCCGCGCAACATGTGGGCAAAGGCATTATATTGCCCATGCATAAACTTCCCAGCTTTAGCGTTTTCCTTGATGGCTGTCTTGAAGGGCTTGGTTGGGGCTTACTTCCTAAAGATGGTGTCGCCCCCTATCTCGCGGATGGCCGCCTTGTTGTTCTAAAAGAGAATGCGGAATTTTCATCTCATCTGGTCTGGCGTTGGGTACGTTCTGCTGGACATGCCCTCGCTCCGCTTAATCAGGCCATTCGCGCCTCAGCCCATAACGCATTGAATCCACCTGAATAATTTTAAAAATGCGTTTAATTTTATAAAATTATGATTTTCTGCGACGGATTCGCATCCCCGCCATCGTTAGACTTGTATCGACACCCCAAAGGAGGCTCTTATGTCTTTCAAGTCTATAAAATCTCTTGCGATAATTGGCGCACTCAGCATGGCTTTCACAGCCCCGGCCCTTGCAGATACTGCCATTAATATTGTGGTGAACACACCCGCAGTCGTAAAACTCACCCCAGCGAAAACCACACACCGTCACGTCGTATCCAAAGGGCATACACATGTTCAAAAAGTTGTCGTGGCACCGGTTAAAACTGTCGTGGTGACGAAAGCTGTTCCGCAAAAAGTGGTCAGAAAGCGCGTCGTCGTAAGAGATGCAACCCCCATCACCCACAGCCCTAAAGTACATGTGCAACACGTCGTTTACACACGATAGCACTCACAGAACTCTAGCGGATAAATGTCCCCCCACGGTCCGCTAGACGTCCCAGCGCTCGGATACTGGTCCCTCCCAACCTACCAGTATCCGAGTTGCATCCCTTTCCCAGCATTCTCAAATTGCCCCCGCGAGAATGACTGGCTTCGAGCAGCGACATGCACTTTTCCTCCCCCCCCGTGTAAGTGCATGTCGACTGTCTCTCTTCTTCATAGTCAGTCTGGTAAGCGAACGGTCATTTCCATTTCGATCTGTAGCCCCGCGCCCGCCAATGCCGACACACCCACACCCGTCAAGCTGGGCGCAGCCCCGTCAAACCATTCCACGACAATAGGGAACGCTGCATCCAAACGTTCTGGCGTTAAATCCGTCATATAGATGCGCACCATCGCCAAATCTTTTGTGCTTGCTCCAATAGCTTCCAACGCCATCATCGCATTTGCACACACCAGCCGTGTCTGCTCCTCAAGGCTATTCGGCGGCGTCTCTCCATCTGCGCGCCACGCCACTTGCCCCGATATAAACGCCAATCTTCCCGGCTCCACAGTTGTGATTTGGGAATACCCCATTTGCCCAGCATCGGGCATAGACGCAGGGTTCAAACGCTGAAGTGTTTGTGTCATCTTTTAAATTACCATATAGAGTTAAAAAGCATCGGCAGTAGTTTTCACTACAATTGTAGAGGTTTCATGTCAAGTTCAAAGCCAGATCGCCGCCTACTCATACTACAGGCAGCTGTTAAACTATTGTCAGATAAAGGAATTATAGGCCTCACCCATCGCGCAGTCGATGCACAGGCGCGCATCCCGCAAGGCTCTACCACCTATTATTACCCCAAGAAAAACGACCTCTTACGCGCCGCCGCAGAACACCTCGCACAAGAGCTTGAGAAGGACTGTGATGCTCTGCAAGTTAGCTTTGCCGATATCGTCGCCAAGCAAGGCATGACCGCCGCCATAGATCACGTCGCCAATATGCTCGTCACCACGATAGACGAGGCCCGCCACCTCTTTATTGCCCGCATAGAGCTAACCCTCGCCGCCGCCCGCGATACAGAACTGGCAGACATGGGACATCGTCTCTCAGACGCGGGCAAACGCCCTATCGCCTTTTTCGTCAATCTCATCACAAATAGCGAAAACCAGCCCGCAATTGAAACCTGCGTCAGCCTCCTAGACGGCATCGCCCTCACCTACGCCACAGGCCAAGCCAAACACCTCACCACCACCCAAATCACCAGCGTGATAAAGACGATCGTAACGGATTAGTCGGGGTGATTGGGGTACTTTCTGTCTGACCTTAATTGCCAAATTTTCTAAACTTGAATGGTCTTTAGCTATGCCCAAACACGAAGAAAAATCGTCAAAAACTTTAAATGAAGCAAAAAATTTGGTCATCGAACTTGAAAATGAACTGAAGCACGCCAGAGCAAGCTGGAGCGTGTATACTACAGGAAACGGGCTACATCGACAATCACTTCGCGAGCTAATAAATTTAAGCGATGAACGTCACACCTTCGATCACATAATACGATCATCAGCTACCATGACGGTGTTATCACTTTGTCGTTTGACCGACTTTGACAAACCAAACCGTCTAACTTTAAGCAAACTAAAATCATTAATTAATCCAGCACAATATATTGAAATATACGCCGAAAATGCCTCCTCTTGGCACTCTGAACATTTGGAATACGGAAAAATAGAACGAAAAGTAGTAATCGAACACATCCCTAAACTGCATTCCCAAGTTTCAAAATTTCTAAAGTCCACACAACTAAACAATATGCGTAAACTCAGAGATGAAGCATTAGCTCATAGACAAGACCTACAATCACTTCGTCCAACCTACGATGACATTGAACTAGTTTTCAAAGACGCCCATCATATAGTCAGCCTTTCGAGTCGACTAATCAATGGAAAAAGTTGGGACCCTAAAGACTATATTGAAATTGAAGAGGAAAAAGCCAACGATTTTTGGGACCGTTTCGAAGATGGCATGAAGCTTAAGTACGCTAGTGAGAATCCAAAATCCCCTCAATAGCCTCCACAATCGCGCGCATTTTTGTATCGTCTAGCCCGTCTGCTTGTGGAGGCGCAAAGCGGTGATTGTCATTGTCGTAATACTTGCCGGACATATTGCTAAATTCATCGCTTAAAGCCGCGCGCAACAATATATCAGCCCCAATGCTAAGGTCATTACCCGCGACGCCAAAGCCCTCTTTGACCATTTTACTCGCCAGCAACGACCCCGGATTTACCGCACTAAACACAACACCGCTTTCTCCATAACGGGTAGCAAACTCACGCGTCCACATCGTGATCGCCAGCTTGCTCTGCGCATAGGCCGCCATATCATCCAGCTGCCCCTTGCCTTGCAAAGCCGCAATGCTCACGGGGGCTTGCGCCGCAGATGATAAATTCACCACGCGCCCACCTTGAGGCATAACTGGCAAAAGCTTCTGCGTCAGCAAATAGGGTGCAATCGTGTTGACCATAAAACGCACATCAAACCCATCTGCTGTGCGCGTTTGAGCCGTTTTCAACACACCGGCATTGTTGATCAGCACATCCAATTGCGCAAAATCTGCTGTGATGTCTTTCGCCATCCGGCGCACATCTTCCAGCTTGGAAAGGTCCGCCACATAGCGCGAAATCTCACCGCCGCCATTCATAGTACGCAACGTCTTTTCAACTGCATCCAGCTTGTCAGAGCTACGCCCATGCAGCACCACATTATGGCCCTGCGCCACGAGCAATTTTGCCGTCTCTAAACCAATCCCGTCGGTCGCGCCCGTAATCAAAATAGTCTTGCTCATGTCGCGTCTCCTCTTGTGCGTTTATTGCCCAATTACCAGATCATTTTTCAGCTCGGCGACCAACTCCATAGACCGCAAGCGCGCGGCTGGATCATGAAAGCCCGAGGAGATGATAATCTCGTCAGGTGCCAGCTTATCGACAAAGAGCTGCAATTGCTCCGTCACCTCTTCCTTCGTACCCACAGCACTCGCCTGCAACATAGAGCTAACCTGCTGATGCACCATGTCCGGCAATTCCAAATCCTTCACAGGGCGCGGCAGCAATCCACGTTTTCCCGTCACCATTGCCGCAAATGCCTGCACAATAGATGAGAAATGATAATGCGCCTCTTCGCTGGTATCTGCTGCAAACACATTGCACGCAAACATGAAGTGCGGCTTGTCCAGATATTTGGATGGATAAAACGCCTTGCGATATAAATCCGCCGCCTGAAATAATTGCTGAGGTGCAAAGTGAGATGCAAACGCATACGGCAAGCCCAGCTCCGCCGCCAATTGCGCGCCATACAAGCTCGATCCCAATATCCACACTGGCACATGCGTTCCCACACCCGGAATAGCTGTCACATCCGATGAATCCTCTGGGTCTTTATCCCCCAGATATTTCAACAACTCAGCCACATCTTGCCCAAAGCGATCGCCTGCGCTCATATTGCGGCGCATAGCGCGCGCTGTCGCCATATCCCCGCCGGGTGCACGGCCAAGCCCCAGATCAATACGTCCAGGGTGTAAAGTCTCCAGCGTGCCAAATTGTTCTGCTATCGCAAGCGGTGAATGGTTTGGCAGCATCACACCGCCCGCACCCAATCGAATAGATTTTGTTTGTGCTGCGATATGCGCAATCAGCACCGATGTCGCCGAGCTCGCCACACCTGCAATATTGTGATGCTCAGCATACCATACGCGCTCAAACCCCAGCTTTTCAGCATGTTGCGCAAGCGCCACCGAATGTTGGAAAGATTGGGCCGCATCACTGCCATCTACAATATGCGCGAGGTCCAGTATCGAAATCGGTATCATCTTCGCGCTCCACACACATAATTAAAATATAGCATTCCACCTATGTCGTGCGCCTTTGCTCAAATCCAACCCTTTGCCCGCAAAAATTTCCCAATGCCGCGTACAATAGGGAACACAAAGCACCCGCTTTGCGTTGTCTATCCACACCCTAAATTCACAGGAGATTGCCCATGCCCGCCCAATCAAAAGCTCAACAACGTGCTGCGGGTGCAGCCCTCTCAGCAAAACGCGGCGAGACGAAAGTCAGTGATCTGGAAGGCGCTTCTAAAGACATGTATGACAGCATGAGCGAGGATGAGTTAGAAGACATCGCCAGCACTTCCCATGATGATCTCCCCGAAAAAGTAGACGAATAACCGCGCCTATTATCTCGCACTCCTTGGCGCACAGTTGGGTTAAATACACGCGAAATTTGGCCAGCGCGCACAGCCCAAACCGCCCTCACATCACATTGCTAAACATAACAATAGACAAGCGCTAAAAAATCACTCAATCTAAGCGTGGATCCCAACACCATCCAGCGCTTAAAAACCCAATGGTGATCAGTGATTTCTCCCTAACACCACCATAAAAGTTTAAGTCATGAGCACGAATAATATCCAAAAAGCAAACATCTCCCTGCGCAACTTTCAGCGCAAGGACCTAGACCAAGTTCACGCCCTCAGCATAGGCATTTACGGGTCTGATTACGGCTTCTCAAAACAAATGTTAGCCGCCCACATCAATAAATTCCCTGAAGGTCAGTTCCTTGTGCTCGATGGCGAAAAAGTTATTGGTCACTGTGCCACTTTCATCGTCAATGGCGACATCGCCTTCAAAGACCACACCTATGAAGAAATCACAGGCGGCGGCTTCGCCTCTCGTCACAATCCAGAAGGTGAGTACCTTTATGGAATGGAGGTCACAGTCGATCCCGAATATCGCGGCATGCGTATTGGTCAACGCCTCTATGATGCGCGTAAGCAGCTTTGCACGCAACTTGGCTTAAAAGGCATTGTCTTTGGTGGACGTATGCCAAACTTCGCCAAGCGCAAAAAACAAGTCGGCACGCCTGAAAAATATGTTGAAATGGCGCTGGATAAGCAGATCAAAGATCATGTGATTGGCTTTCAAATCCGCAATGGGTTCAACTTCATCAAAGTGCTTCGCAATTATTCACCTCTCGATCTGGAATCGGGCGGGAATGCATGTCTCATGGTGTGGGAAAACCCGCTCTATGATGAAACCCAGCCGCGCCACAGCCTGTCTCCAAGTTTGCTAAAATCAAATGTGCGTGTGTGTTCGGTTCAATTCCAAATGCGCAAGGTCAATTCATTCGAAGAATTCATCAATCAAGTCGCCTATTTCGTCGATGTTGCATCCGACTATAGGTCTGATTTTGTCTGCTTTCCTGAATTCCTTACAATGCCGCTTATTTCCCTTAGCGAAGATCAGTCTTCCAGCAGCGAAAATATCGAATACCTCACCACATTAACTGAGCAATTCATCGAAGCGATGAGCGAAATGGCTGTGTCCTACAATATCAATATTATTGGAGGCACCCACCCTACACGTGTTGAGAATAATGAAATTCACAATATGGCCTATGTGTTCTTGCGGGATGGTGCCGTTCACACCCAACCCAAAATCCACATCACGCCATCTGAGAAATACTGGCGCAATATTCACGGCGGCAACTCCCTCACGGCCATCGAAACAGATTGCGGCACAATCGGTGTGAATGTCTGTTACGATTCTGAATTTCCAGAGCTTGCACGTAATCTAACAGACCAAGGCATCAACATCCTATTCGTCCCATTCTGTACAGATGACCGACAAGGCTATAATCGCGTGCGCTATTGTTCCGCTGCGCGTGCAATTGAAAACCAGATATATGTCGTCATGGCGGGTACTGTGGGCAATCTGCCAAACATCACCAATATGGATATCAATTACGCTGAGTCGTGTATCCTCACGCCATGTGATTTCCCATTCGCACGTGATGGTATCGCCGCCACGTCCGCCCCAAACACAGAAATGGTTGTGATGTCGGATCTCAATATCGAAACTCTCGTCGCATCCCGCAAATCAGGGACAGTGCAAAACCTACGCGACCGCCGCCTCGACCTTTATCAGGTCAAATGGAAAAACAAATCCGCCGAATAAAACACACGCGCTAAGCGGAGCAATAAAGGCTCCGCTTACATGCCCCTAGCGCAATCGACTGCACACACTTGGCCCTGCGCTATTCCCTCACACGGGAAACCACTCTACAAGCTCCCACTTCCTTATCTCAACACAACGAAACTCAATGACCCACTCACCCAAAAATCTATTGCGGCATATGTCGAAGTTTTTTCCAAAATGTCCCGTTGAGTATCGCGACGCAATTGTAGAAATGGCCAGCAGCAAAGAATTTGACGGCATAGACATCAAAACAGCCACAGCCATGTGCGCACGCACATTTGTACGTCGCAATCTGACCGACTTTGAAGACCTCAAACAAATCGACGCCATGACGCGCACCGAAGCGCTCATCATCGTCAAATCAGAAGTCGCTGATATTATCCAAACGTGGAAATAAAATCTGCCGACTCATTTGCGCAGCCATTTTGTAAAATCTGCCCACTCATGACAGCCAAAGCATGCGCTTTCAGCTAGGTTGAACCAACATGTGCATGTCAGCCGCTAAGGTGTGACTGGACACCCCACCCGCAAATGGCAAGCACGAGGCAAGCAACCGCCTACCAGCCCCGCACATCCACACCTGCGCCCCTGCGGCAAGATAGGGGCTGGCACATAGCACATCATCATGTAGCATAGCAGGAAAGTCTATTTGTGGACTGTTGGAGGTTTAGCGATGAATGCACCCCATCCAGAAAACGATGATGTATCCCACACGCCTTGGAGCTGGGTTGCCATCCGACTTATCCTCATATTTATCCTCGCCCTCATCGCCAGCTTGGTGTTTTACCTAATAGCTGAAGCAACAAGCTCGGATGCAGGCGGCTCCATCATTGGGCTTAGCGTACTTCTAGTTCTTCCCTATAGCCTCGGCGCGATTATATATTTAGCGATGGATCCACGCGGCCAAAAACCCGAGCTGACCACCAGCATACCTATCATTCTTGTCTTTTTTGTCTTGGCGCTGGGCGCATTATTCATGAAAGAGGGTGTTATCTGTGTAGCAATGCTTGTGCCACTATGGTGGCTGTTTTCTTGGTTTGGCACCCTTACTGTAAAAGCACTCCATAATCGCTATCGCGCCCGCACAAAACTCCACTCTACAATATTGATTATATTACCCTTCTTAGTATTAGGAATAGATTCAAGTACACACGCCCCCACAACACATGAAAGCGTAGAACGCAGTATCATCATCAATGCCGCGCCCCAAGATATATGGCCACATCTCCTAAAAATGGATGATATTAGCGATCAGGAAGGCCAATGGAATATCACTCAAAGCCTCCTACAAGTGCACCGTCCACGCGCTGCAATTGTTGTCGGTGAAGGTCTAAATGCTAAGCGCTTAGCCGCGTGGGGTGATGACATCACTTTTGAAGAACACATTTCTCACTGGGATGAAAACAACGCTTTGCGCTGGAATTTCGTCTTCCCAAATGATTCCGTACACAAATATACAGACCGCCATATCTCACCCGATGGTGCCCACCTAAAAATCAAAGAAGGCGGCTATATTCTAAAGCCAATAAGTCCAACTCAAACACGTCTAACCCTCGATACCCAATATGCCATTTCCACCCCTGTAAATACCTATGGCGCTCTTTGGGGAGAGCTGATATTGGGCGATATTCAAACCAACATCCTCCACATCGTCAAAGATCGCTCAGAGCATTAAAACCCACCATTTATCATGACACAAAACCTTGAAAACATTATCATTAGCATGCCAAACGCGCCTTTTAACGAGACCGAAGATGGCGCTGCAAAATTGGAAACCGCCCGCCAAAATTCGCTAAGCCGAAATGTGCCATTGCTCATTCTTTTCGGCGCAAATTGGTGCCCAGATGCACGGTTAATGTCCGCCACGCTATCCCACACTGATATACACGCATTGCTGGGCTTAAATTTTGAAATCGTGCAAATTGATGTTGGCCGCTATGATCGTAATCAAAGCCTTCATGCCGCTCTAGGTTTTGATGTGTTGGAAGGTCTACCGACAATAATAGTCCTGTCGCCGGGCAATGAAATACTCAACAAAAACAATGTGTTTGCATGGCGCGATGCCCGCAATATCCCTACGATTGATTTTGTTCAATCAATGCTTTCTCTCGTGTCATAAAACACTCAAAGCCCATCCTCTACCACCTGCAATACAGGTGCTCCGAGTCGATCATTCACGCGGAACCATCCTGCAATAGAATATCGATCATTGCGCGCTTCGAGCACCTCATGGGGGACATCTTCAGATAGGAACAATACGAGCGACCCAGCCTCCGGCGGTATTGTCGCCAGCGGTTTAACATCATCCGTATCCGCATATATATTCAGCTCGCCACCATCTGCTTCTACCCAATCAGGGTTTAAGTAGAAAACTGTTGAAAGCACACGGTTTTTGGCACCCTTAAACGCATCGAAATGGCGGGCATAAAAACCACCCTTCTCATACACGGCATAATGCGCCTCATAGGCAAATAGCCCCATAAACAGCGCACGATTCACTTCTTGGCGCACGCCTTCCATTATGTTCAAATATTGGCTTTGCACGCTGTCTTGATGCCCCAACCAGCGGATTTTATCACGGCGCACGCTTGTATCCACAGTCAGATCACTTGCCCGACCAATGCCTGCACGCAGCAAAATATCTTCCTTGTGAAATCCCCGAACTTGCTCAAGAAGCGCACGGCTTAAATCCTTGGGCACAACATCATACGCCACCGCCCAATTTTCATCAGCAAGTTGCGCGATCCAGTTCCAAATAGGACCTTGAGTTATAAGCGTTTCTGTGGAGTTTGTGTCTAAAGTCGATTGCGTCACAACAGGGCATATCCAATCAATTGATCTTCGCTGCTATCACGTTTTCCAATTCCTAGCGATGGCTTATTTATCCAACATTTTTTTCGTAATGACATTATTGTCAGAACCTTACCTCTTGCCATTTATCAAGAGTTGAACACACTTTCTGCAAACATTTTTTGGGAGACATCCATGCGCCTATCAACACTCGCACTCGCCGCAACCTTGTTCGCGCCTTTCACAGCCCCAATCGCAATGGCTGAGGATGCGCCAACCGTTACCACAACGAATCTTGGAAATGGTATCTATGAGCTAAAAACGGATATGGCTGGAAATGTCGGTATCCTTATTGGCAATGAAGGCGTGTTTATGATCGACACCCAAATGGGGGATCTAACGCCATTGATTGACGATGCACAACGCGCTGTCTCGGGCGGGCAAGATGTTGAACTTATTCTCAACACACACCTTCATGGCGATCATGTTGGCGGCAATGCTTATTTTGCAAAGCAAGGTGCTGTTATTATGGCCCACCCCAATGTCCGCACAGCTATGATGGCACCGAAAAAATCTGCATTAACGGGCAACAAATCAAAGCCTTACCCGACACGCGCTTTGCCAACGGTCAACATTACCCCCGGCGACACCGTCACGATGAATGACCAAACAGCACACTTTTATCATGCCCCAGATGCGCACACTAATAGCGATATCTTCGTGCACTTTGAAGAAGCAAACATCATCCATGCAGGCGATCTTTTGTTTGCAAACCGCTTCCCTTTCATAGACCTTGATAATGGCGGCAGTGTGCAAGGCTA
The DNA here is from genome assembly GCF_042665075.1 of Hirschia litorea. Classification (NCBI taxonomy): domain Bacteria; kingdom Pseudomonadati; phylum Pseudomonadota; class Alphaproteobacteria; order Hyphomonadales; family Hyphomonadaceae; genus Hirschia; species Hirschia litorea. Next base: position 150,460 of record NZ_JBHTBR010000004.1, read on the forward strand.
TATTGACGGCATGAAAGCCATTTTAGAAGTCGCCAAGCCGGATACAAAAATCATTGCCGGCCACGGTCCCCTCTCTTCTGAAGCGACGCTGGAAGCTAGCATCAAAATGCTGACTGAAACTCACGCAATCATCAAAAACCTCGTCGACTCTGGTAAAACCCTAGAGCAAATCCAAAAGGCAAACCCACTCGCTGCCTACCATGATGATTGGAACTGGGGTTTCATCACCACGGAGCGCATGGTCTGGACCTTATACCGAGACATCACAGGCAAAACTGAATAAAGCCAACCCAAACGCTTCTTCGCAGTCTTGGGCCATTTTCAAGACTGCGGAGAAGAATGCCTTATCGCCCAAGGCACAATAATAAAGTAAATCGTCGGCACCATGATCGCAGTTAAAATCAAAGTCATGAGCGGCAATGGCAAACCAATATTAAGCCAACGAAACCCCATAAGCAAAAACGTTATCAGCGGATAAACACACATCCATATCAGTCCTAAACGCTTATATTTATAAGACATTTTCACCCTCCTGCATCATGTGATTTATCAATGCATGATAGCCAGGCAACACAGCATGCAATTTATCTTTGCCCATTTTCGTCAAGCACACATGCTTTAGCCTTTTGTCTTTTTCATCCCCCATAATCGTTATCAAACCTTGCGTTTCTAACCCTGAAAGCGTGCGCGTCATAACTGGTTTAGACACATCAATACGGGCAAGAATTTCCGTCATTGTAAGGCTGTCACGTGCAACTTCCCGATCAATCACGATCAAGATATGAAAACGCAATTGAGACAGTTCATAATCCGCAAAATACGCCTCGATTTCACGCTCTAAAAGACTAGCCCGCCGCATCAATACCAAACCCGCTTGAACAGCCTCGACATTCATCTGCTTATAGGTTTTCGCATAGGTCTCCAGCGTCGCTCTTGAGGGTAATTCCTTCAGGAAAAACATCCGCTCAACCTCCCACTTTTCTCATTTTGGAGATCACAGGCGCTTGAGCTAACCATTCTTGATAGGATGCAAAAACAGCCTTCGTGTAGTCTTGCTCGTAATGAAGAGCCAAAGCAGCTTCATCACACCACTCTTCGTACAAGAAAAAGCTCCCCGCCGCTTCTCCAATGCCTTCATGCATATGAAATTGAATACAGCCCTCTTCTTCATGGGTTGCTGGCAATATGCTTTCTAGCGCAGCCTTTGCTTGCGCATAAAACTCAGATTTTGGTGTAATTTTCGCGATTAAAAAAAGATGATCAGTCATATTAGCTCCAATTAGTTATCATGATAACTAATTGGATAACACATCAATATCAAGCCTTGACCTGCGCTGTATTTAAAAATCTATTCGATAATTTTCGCCTTCAACTCAGGAGACGGCATAGGACAAGCTTGGCGACCGAACCGATATCGATTTTGTGCGATCTGATCATATACCCAATTCATCACACCTCGCGGAAAGATATCGAGCACTTTTGCAATCTTCCAAGGCCAGCCCAATTGTGAGAAAGCAGCACTAAAAGCTTGCATTTTTATATGCGCTTTATCGCCTATAATGACGATGTTTGTTTCCATTAAATCAGGGTCTAAACCATGTTTGAGATATAGATCTCGCCCCATAGCAGAATGGGCTGTTACAAACTGGAAAACACCCGCTTTATCATGCTTTGTGATAAATTGAGCAAAGCCCGAACAAAAAACACATTTCCCATCAAATACAATAAGATATGTTTCTTCCCTATGCTCATGCATCGGCTTTTCCTAAGTCTTTGGGTCGTAAAGCAATCCCCGCATCCTATGTATAGAGAATGCTTCAAGAAGGTATCGCAAATTGATACCCCCCGCAACGAATAACTGGCAGGCGCGTTTATGCTGTGACACACATATCGCCCTTCCCCAATTAGACTAAATCGAGAGGTTCCCCATGAATACAGATACACACACTCTACCAGCGTCCTATCTGCAAATGCACTCGACAGTCACACAAGATGGCCAGCTACGTGTAGGCCTTGGCCAAATGCCAATCCCCACACCTAAAGACAACGAAGTTCTCATCCGCATCGAAGCTGCCCCTATCAACCCATCAGACCAAGCTGTTATGTTTGGCTGGGCCAGCATGCAAGAAGCAAAAACAACTGGCGAAGGTGCCAACACAGTCCTAACCGCCCCAGTATCACCCGAGGGCATGAAAGCGATGAAAGCCCGCATTGGCCAAGCTCTTCCCCTCGGCAATGAAGGCGCAGGAACAGTGGTCGCAGCGGGTTCAAGTGAATATGCGCAAAGCCTTATGGGTAAAACCGTCGCCGCACTCAGCGGCCAAATGTACGCCCAATATGTCGTCGTGGATGCTCATGCCTGTCTCCCTCTTCAAGACGGCCACACAGCAAAAGACGGTGCCTCAAGTTTTGTGAACCCACTAACCGCCCTTTCAATGGTCGAAACCATGCGCATGGAAGGTCACACAGCGCTCGTGCACACGGCTGCTGCATCCAACCTTGGTCAAATGCTCAATCGTATCTGCATTCAAGACGGCGTTGATCTGGTCAACATCGTGCGCAAGCAAGAGCAAGTTGATATTCTCAAAGACCTTGGCGCAAAATATATCGTCAATTCCAGCGATGATAATTTCATTGAAAACCTGACGGACGCCATACACGCGACAGGTGCAACAATCGCATTTGATGCCACAGGCGGCGGCACACTTGCCTCAAGCATTCTTACAGCGATGGAAGCCGCAGCAGCACGCACACCAGGCGCTTACAGCGTGTATGGCTCTATCAAACATAAGCAGGTTTATCTCTATGGCGGCTTGGACACATCCCCAACTATATTATCGCGCAGCTATGGCATGGCGTGGGGTGTGGGCGGATGGCTATTGCCCAACTTCCTTGCCAAAGCAGGTGAAGAGGTAAATACACGCCTGCGCACGCGCGTTGCAAAAGAATTGAAAACAACGTTTGCAAGCCGATACACTCAAGAGCTGACCTTGACCGAAGCGCTGCAAACATCCCATGTCAGCGATTATATAAGCAAAGCAACAGGTGAGAAATTCCTCCTCACCCCGCATAAATAAGCGATAACACGCGCGAGTTAGACCACTAGCTCGCGCGCTCTCCCCATTTAGGGTCTGATTGCTTTGATGGAGCGGATAATTGCCGGTGCCTCTTCCACGCTTTGGCACATCCCCCCATAGAAAACGCATCTGGGTGTGGTGCCAAACGATATTTCCCAGCACGACACCAGCTAGTTTGCGCAATTTCAATAAGCTCTTGAGCCAAGACTGGGCGTGAGAAATAAAACCCTTGCCCTGTTTGAATTGTTGATTGCTCTTGCAAATATCTAAGCTCGTCTGCCGTTTCAATGCCTTCAGCTACAAGCGGCAATTCCATCGCCTGCGCCATATGCTCAATAGCAGACAAAATTTTCTGATTTAGCGGCGTGTTATGAATGTCTGAAATGAAGGAGCGATCTACCTTCAATTCATCCACTTCAAGCTGTGTCATTGCAGCAATCGAAGAATACCCCGTACCAAAGTCATCAATTGAAACCTTGATCTTGCTCGCCTTTAGAAGTGGCTTCACGAGCTTCTTAAAGTGCGCAGTCGTCACCATCACATCTTCGGTAATCTCAAGCATTATCCGGCGATTACATCCAGCCGCCACAATGCGTGCAATGAAGGTCTTCATAAAGTCGATATCATTGGCTTGAGCGCCTGCGATATTTAAAGCAATCAGTGTTTTATCACCAAAAACAGGGTCGAGAATTTCAAAAGCCTCAATACATGCTTCCAACACGAAACGACTAATCTCATCTAGCAGACCTAGCTCCGTCGCCAGCTCGATAAAGCTGCCAGGCGCATGAATTTCACCATGTTCATCCTGCCACCGTACAAGCGCTTCAAAACTACAAATACGTCCAGTTTTCAAACACACCTTGGGCTGGAACATACACAAAAATTGCTTCTCACGTATCGCTTTGCGCAGACGTGTTTCCAATTCCATTTTGACGCTTTGCGCTTCTGCCATTTGATTGTTGAAATATACTGGACATGTTTTCGCCGCTTGCTTTGCGCGATACATCGCATTGTCGGCATTACGTCTCAAAGTCTCATAATCGGTGCCGTGTTCAGGGAAAAAGCTCACTCCCACTGACGCGCTTGTCTCAATATTGTGCCCGCCAATATGGTAAGTCTCGGCCACAATATGGGTGATGCGTTCAATCAATTGGCAAAAATCGTCACGATCCTTCAGGTCCTCGACCAGTAGAATAAACTCGTCTCCGCTCAAGCGCCCAACCGTATCACAATCACGCACGACTTCACCGATACGATTGGCAAATTCTTGCAGCAAAATATCGCCAATTTCATGCCCGTAATAATCATTGATGCGCTTAAACTTATTCACATCAAAAAAGGCAATTCCAAGCGGCTTATCCTTAGACCTATTCTTAAGCGCACTCTCTACCTTCTGCTGTATAAGCGCGCGGTTTGCTTTGCCGGTCAGTTCATCAAAGAACGCACGATATTCTAATTCTTGCGTCAATTCTTGTAGGCGCGTATTTTCTTCTTCGCGTAGATTGCGGTCACGAATGGAAATAGCGTGCGATGCAAGCAGCGCAAATTTCTGACCTAAATGCACATCATTACGATCAAACTCAGCCCCTTCGCGATCGCGCGTTAGCACAAGTGCGCCTTGCCCGTCTGACACTTTGATCGGGATGAACAAGGCGGGAAAAGCATCCACCTCATCTTCGGGAATATTTTTCGCGTCATCCGCAGATACGAGAACAGAATTGGACCGATAAATCTTCGTCGCAATCGTGCGTCGCTTAATATAACGTCTCCAAACACCTATATTCTGAGCATAATCAGATGGAACATGCCCGCCTTCATATGCCGTGCATATCAGCTTATCTTCCGACTGCAATAAAGCAAAAGCGTGCTTGTAATCATATACCTGACGTAGAGACTGAAACGTCACCTCAAACGGGTCCGTATTACGCCCCACAGTCAGCAATGTATCCAAGCCAGCAAGCAGCAATTTACCATGCGTTGCAGACACGCGAAGATTAGCATTCTCCGCCTGCAACTCTAATAATAAATCACGTAATTGCTCTTTACTTTGCATAGGTATGTTCCGCTCCTACGCTTCAAAGACGATCGCGGAAATCATTAGATTTCCATGACTATTTTTACCCATCATCGGGCCTTGCTCACCAAAGGTGAAACACGAAATCAACGGCGCATCGCCAATCCACTCTTGGACAACACCTGGTGCAGCAGATAAATGCTCCCCCACCGCCATGCGGCACCCACCACAAAACACCATTATAGCGCCTGCGGGTTCAGCTCCATAAAGTTGATCTTTCGCTAATTTCACAACACGGCCCGCGCGCTCAATAATCTGGTTTGGATCACCGCGCATACAATATAGCTCTGCATTCAAATCAATGCTGGCAAAAGTCGTCAAACCTCCGTCCTCGCGCACAGATTCAGGGTGGATGAGCAGATATTGATCTATTCCGTCAGAGCATCCAGCAAGCGTTGCTATAGGCGCAAGATTTGTTTCAGATAGAATAACCCCGCCCGCTTCTAGCTTGTCGCTGATCGCGCCATTCGTCCATTCATTATAAACTTCTGCGGCAGGTCGGTTATTGATTTCTAATATCGCCCGGCTGCGTGGTTCAGCACCAGCAACCCGCGTGACACGGCCCATTTGCCCTTTATTTTGCTCTTCAATACGCGTCACATAACCCACATGACCATTGGGCTCATATCCGCCCTGATAGGCAAAACCAATTGCAGTTGAAGGGAAAAACACAGCTACGACAACACCATTCTGCATTGTCATTTCATTATCAAATAGAGACCACTTGCCCGACACATCATTGTCAGCCGCGCTTCCGCCCACTATCGGACACCGCTCGCCTACAACTCGGTTTAACCCTTCCAGCACCTGATCTTCAAAGCCGGGTGCTTGATAAACCCAAACCAACTCTGGCAGTTGATCTAAACAATCTGCGCGTTCAAGCGCCTGCTTAAGTGCAGCTTCAGCCGCTGCGGCAGGATCATCTCCATACTCGGCAGCTCCAACGCCATAATCTCCAGTGTCATCCTCAATGAGATATACGCCCAAAGAGTTTGAACCTCTTACAGCCGCACTATCCATAACGCCATTGTGAGAACTTCCGCCTAAAATTGCCGCATCCCCTAACATCTCTCCCAAGGAAGAGCGGATAAGGTCTGCATCGTGCTCAAAACCATAAAACGCAAAAGCAAGTTGAGCATTTCGGCTTGATTGAGATAATTTTAGCCTGAGCTCATTCAATGCGTCTGCTGTGCTCGGGTTTTCTGAAAAAATATATTCATTTTTCATGGGGGCTATGATCCCAACCTAGTAATTTAACGTATCATATAATTGCTACCCATAGCTGTAACAAATAAAGGCTAACAATATGCCAAATCGAGTTAACCATTCGACATATTCGCTTAACTCTTTAGCAACCAAGAAATATTGTTTCGAAAAAGCCATTCACTTGTAGGATAAATATTCTTCCATCCTCTGCCCTCAAAAAACGTGCATACTCAACGTCATACAGTCTAAGGGGCGGCTCGCGACCATCACGCTAGGACTGTGTATAGAATATGATTGTACACGGAACATAATCTCATCGCGCTTGCCTTTGTGTCTATGGCAAAGCAAATCGCGTAAGGTTATCAACCAAAAATGGTCTTATTCTATGGGAGGCGCGCTTATTTGCGGCCTAGAATTTGACGACCCGCCAGTTTCGGCTGGCACTTTTTGCCAATAATAAGTGCGCTTCCTAGCCCCACTTATACCAGTAAAAATGATATTTTATCTCTAGCTCACACGCCCCTCATCTCATGTTGCGGCGCTAAAAGCACAGGCACAGCCCTATCATTGTCTCCATTAATTCGACTTTAGAATTAAAACTTTTCAGCCATTCATGCGTATATAATACAACACGAATATATGGGGTAACGATATGGCACGCCTTCCAACACTACTAACCATCAGCGCATTCATGGGTTTCGCTGCTTGTAGCAGTCAAGCAGCCTACCGCACCGACCCTGTAGACCCGCCCACAGTCGCTCAAGTTGATTTAGAACGCTATTCCGGCCTCTGGTATGAGATCGCCCGCTATCCCAATGGCTTCCAAAAGCAATGTGAAGGCGTCACCGCTGAATACTCCCTTAGAGAAGATGGTAAGGTGAATGTCACCAATACATGTCACCTTGGGGATGAACGCTCTGCCACGGCGATTGCGCGTGTTGTTCCCAATTCGGGCAACTCAAAGCTTGAAGTAAAATTTGCGCCTAAATGGGTACCCTTTGCATGGGGAGATTATTGGATACTCCACCTTGAAGACGATTACTCAGCCGCATTGGTAGGGAGTCCAGATGGCAAATATCTATGGATTCTCGCCCGTACCCCCGTCATCAATGATGCGCTCATGGACAAAATCAAACAGCGCGCAGAAGAGTTGGGCTATGCTATTGCCCCTCTAAAAATGACCACGCATATGGGAGCCAGCCCAGAAGGCCCTGCAAAATCTCTCCCGCCCTCAGAGCAATAAGTGCGCCTTATCCATGGATAAATAAAAACGCTGTCCCAAATTTGAGGCGGCGTTTTCTGTCTTAAAACAAAGTCTTTAAAGCGCGGCGATAATCGCATCACCCATTTGAGATGTACTCATGCTACCGCCAAGGTCAGCCGTGCGCGCGCCATCTTCCAGCGCCTTGCCCACAGCATTCCAAATACGATCAGCCGCATCCGCGCGATCAAGTGACCAACGCAGCGCCATTTCAGCAGACAAAATCGCTGCACAAGGGTTTGCCAATCCTTTACCCGCAATATCAGGCGCTGACCCGTGCACCGGCTCATACAATCCCGGCGTACCCGGCTCACCCAATGCGGCAGACGGCAACATACCAATTGACCCTGTTAATTGGCTGGCTTCATCGGAAAGAATGTCACCAAACAAATTATCCGCAAGAATGACGTTCACATCTTTAGGTTTCTTCACAAGCTGCATCGCCATTGCATCCGCAAGAATGTGATCCAATGGCTCATTCGCAAATTCTTCTTGGTGCAGCTTAATCACCTCTTCGCGCCACAACACACCCGATTCCATCACATTGGATTTGTCCGTAGACGTTACACCCGGATATAGCCCGCCCTTGCCTTTGCGGCCTTTGGCAATCTCAAAAGCCACACGCGCGACACGGCGCACTTCAGAGCTTGTATAGCACGCATTATCATAGCCCTTGCGTTCGCCATTGCCCAAATCATCAATGCCGCGTGGCTCACCAAAATACACACCTGAAGTCAGCTCACGCACGATCATAATGTCGAGCCCTTCGACAAACTCACGTTTCAAGCTAGAAGCATCTGCAAGTGCTGGAAAACAAAACGCCGGACGCAGATTGGCATATACATCCAGCTCTTTACGTAACTTCAAAAGTCCCATTTCTGGGCGTAAATGACGCGCAACACCTGCCCATTTAGGGCCTCCCACTGCACCCATCAAAATAGCATCTGATTGGCGCGCTTGGTTCAACACCTCATCTGTAAGCGGTAGGCCGTGCTCATCATAGGAAGCGCCCCCAAATAGCGCTTCTGAGAATTTCAAATCCGGTGCCACAACATCCAGAACACGACGTGCCTGCTCGGTAACTTCTGGTCCAATTCCATCACCAGGGAGAAGTAAAAATGTTTGTGTCATGGGGTCATGCTTTCGTTTTTTAAATCAGGGCTATTTTGTCAATTAAGGTCGCTTACTAGCCCGCGCTGCTTTGCGCAATATTTACAGGCTAAATCGCATTCAGATACTAAAAGCTCTCTTCTTCAGCTTCATACAGATTGGCGCTTCGCCCCACCACGCCCAATTTAGGCCAAGTGCTGCGCCATTCCTCCATATGCTTTATCTCAAAATGGGCCTGCAATGCCTCTCGGCTTTCCCATTTTTCTATAAAGTGGACAAGGCTTTCATCCAACAGATCGAATGCATAACTGTATAATATACAGCCCGCTTCTGCTCTGCTTTTCTCTACCATTGTCTGCATAGCGTTGCGGGCAGCTTCTCGATTTTCAATCGGCAAATTAAATGTGCCTGCGACGACGATTATCTTCTTAGTCATATTAGATCTCTGCACGCTCTATCTAGGTGTCGGCGTAATGTTTTCATAATAGCGCACATCTCGCGCTTCTACGCCCAAAGCATAAAGTTGCTTTTTAAATGCAATTGTATGCTCTGCCTGCTGGTGGGCTTGAAACGCTGCCTCATCCACAAAACGTTCTCGAATATTGAGCACGTCCCCATCGCAAATATCTTGAGAGAAGGAAAACTCAAGACACCCCGCCTCTTCATTGCACGCCTTCACGAAAGCTACGAACATTGGTCTGGAGGCTTCAAACTTTCCAGCCTTTAGGCGCAAACTTCCCTCAAGCAAAAGCATTCTCTAAGCTTTTTCCAACCAAGGCGTCACAAGTTTGCGTTTGTGCTCATAAGCTTCAATAGCGCTGTCATGGGTCATAGTTTCGCCAATCTCATCCAACCCTTTTACAAGGTTTGTTTTGCGGCCCTGATCAATATCAAAATCTATTTCTGTTCCGTCTGGCGCAGTAATTTTTTGGGTCGGCAAATCAATTGTGAAAATGTGATTGCCCCCACCAGCTTGTCCGGCAAGCTTGTCACATACATCCTGCGGCAACGCGATTGGAAGAATACCGTTTTTAAAACAGTTATTGAAAAAAATGTCCGCAAAAGACGGCGCAATCACACACCGAATCCCCTGATCCAAAATCGCCCAAGGCGCATGTTCACGTGAAGAACCACACCCAAAATTATCACCCGCTATCAAAACAGATGCATTTTCATAAGCGGGTTTATTCAAAACAAAATCAGGGTTTGGCGTACCATCTTCATTGGTTTTCATTTCGTGGAATAAACCCACTTTCAAACCTTCACGCGTCACCGTTTTCAGAAACTGTTTTGGGATAATCATATCCGTATCGACATTGGCCAATAACGCCCCGCCAGATTTTAGGGGAGCCGCTACACCGCGCAGAGTCGTAAATGGGGTCATAAATTGCCTCAACAGTTCAAAAACACTACCTTTCCAACAATCCTATTGCGTAGGCTGCTGGATAAACAAAGTAGGTGTATTGCACGTTCTATCCAGAACAGTGAAGACTAGAGACCCGTTTTTTCTGCCAGAGCGAATATCTGTCACACGGAAACCAGCTTTTTTAACGCGTTCATGCGCCGCTTTTATATCTTTTACAGACCAACTCACGCCCCAAAGAGTATCATCAGAATCATTATCAGCTTCAACACCGATGCGACTGACAACCTCAAGGGTTGCAGCCCCTACGCGAAAGAACTGGAAGTGGGAAGCAAGGTCAGGTCTCTCAAGGTCCAGACGCAGTTCAGCCCCTAAGCGGGCACCATACAGGGCAGCAGCACGATCAGCATTTGGGCTATTTATCACCACATGATCTAGCGAAGAGACACAATCATCTCCACACGCACGTGGCAAGATATCCCCGCCCTCACCATTTTCTATAATGAAATGACGCACCCCCTGCGTGCGCTGCGTATCCAGTCTTATACGTCGCCAGATTCGCTGTTTGCCGCTTTGAATATCCTCACTCTTCCCCTCAGAAATATCTGATGGAAAAAGCCCTAACCGCATATATTTGTTATGAATTTCTTCAATATCAGCGCACGAAAAAGCAATACTGGAAAGCCCTTCATTTCCCGCCTGCACCATAGCTTGAAGCTTCGCCCCGACTGGCCCCTCTCCATGCGGACCAAACAGCTCTACCGCCATATTATCCACACGAAATAAGACAGTCGCCGTACCTGCTGTATTATCTATGGCATGCCAATCAGGTTCACGCCCTAAAAGCGCGCTATAATCTGCTTTTGCTGCTTCTAAATTACCGCAAACAAACACAAGATGATCTATTCCATCAATCATACGCTACACATCATCACTTCCACTACATTCACCGACTTTGTGCAAGAAATTGCAAATAATGAAAAGGAGAAATTCGCTCAGCGCGACAATTAGCAAGGACTAGAAATGGCAACGCCGCTCCCTGGTAAACCAGAAAGCGGCGCGCCTAGCTCGAAAATTGCCAGCTGGGTTGGGGGGGACGCAGGCAAATCCGAACTAATCTGTAATCCTGACAATATCGCTCACAGGATAGGTAATCAGGATAATCTTAGAAATCTTATTTAAAGGTTACAATGCGATGCACATGAATCAAAATCATGTTAACTATCAAATCATTACCTTCGCGCCATGTCATCAGCATCGATGTACAAAAAAGCGAGACGATGAGTAAATACAGATTATTTTTTATAAATCAACTACAAAACGCATTTTTATTTACATTACGATAAATAAACATGCTGATTCCCGAAATTTTCAACTTAAACAAGTATCCAGATATTTTGACTTGCAAAGAAAATCACTTGGGAAAAGAGATATAATATCAACGTTGTACAATACAATATATCTAACGTAGAAAATATCGCCACCGCAAAAATTTTCCACACACGAACTTTGCATTAAAAATGCGTAATGAGGAAAAGTTTACCTAAGGTAAGAGTGTTTTTTAGATGCATAATCCTGCAAAAACCACAAACCTTAAAATAAAAAACCGTACCGTTTTTACAAATAAACACTCAATAATTGTTGGCGTTCTTCCGTACTCAATCGGACTTGTTTAGGCGACAACATCAACAATAAAGCTCCCAATTGCATGGAAGAAAGCGCATCAAGCCCTACACCTAGAGAAGGTTTAGCATCTGGGAACAATATATCAGAGGACGGCAATACACGACGGCTCATATGCACACGGATAACACTTGCCCCAGTCTCGTCTGCCTTCTCGCCCTGCATCCAAACCCCATCTTTGGCCACACAGCACCGCAATACGCCTTCAAGCAAATGCTGCACCCCTAGCTGCACAAGTGCATCTGAGCCAATATGGCGAAAGCCGGCTTCTTCCCAATCAACCCTTAAATTAATATCACGGGTTTGCGCAAGTCTTTGAATACGCAGCAAAGATTGCTGAATTAATGCATGAAGAGAACTGCCAGTTTGAGCCGTCAAATCATCTTGCGTGTACTGAGAAATCGCTTGTATTGTCTCGCGCATATGATCAACGAATTGGCTAGATCCAGCCTTCCCCGTCTCTCGCATCACCTCTCCCAGCGTACTCAGACCCGATTCAAGATAGGCTAGAGGCGCTCTTAGAGCTGCAAAATTTCGTTCCAGACTTACGCTTTCAATGGACTTTCCAGCCTGCCGATCAGCACTTCGCCTGTCCCCTTTGCGGCGATCCTTCCCCTTGTGGCTATACCCACCAGACTTACCCCGCGCTTTCGCATTCAGTGCAATTTGACGTATCAGCCCTTCTGAAAGGTCAGCTTTGTCTATGACCGCTTCCGCCCCCGCTTCAAACGCTTGATCCCGTAAACGAGCGGTATCTCCATTCGTCATAAATACTATTGGCGCTGAACAAAGCGCCTTAAGCTCTTTTACATCATCTTGAATGGATACAGAATCAGGCCGCCTCACATCCACCAGCAGAAGGTCTATGTGTTTATCCCCGATATCAGCTTTAAATTGGTCGACACTCGCACTCGCATTAATGGAGACATTCATCGCATTTTCAAACATGAGTTGTACGAACTCAGTATAGACCGCATCATCTTCTACCAGTTGGATAATCAACTACTATCCTCCCAACAACACGGCCATTTAAATGCTACTCCAAATGTTTGAATGATTTGGATAAAAAATTCAAAACTCAATATCCCTATTCATTCCAGTCATACGCCTTCATTTAAAGATAGGGATATTCGACAGTTACACATAGCTTTTTTCGGAGATGATTGGAATTTATGCACACTTTTATTGCGCGTGTTGTGTAATTCTAACAGTTGAAGAGCGACTTTCCCCGCGTTTATCTACCACTTCCAAAGTATAAAACCCTTCTTCTTTTGGTGTCCAAACAGTGTCCCCATAGGTATTTACAGGAATGGGGCTACCTTCCACATACCATCTTAATTGCCCTTCACCGCGCGCAGAAAGCGTAAATCCACGCCCCACTTCATCCTGCCAAATCTCGCTATTATCAGGCGGAAACAAAATTTCTGGCGGCTGGTGCTGATCTTCAAAATTAGCCAGTGTAAAAGGAGCACTCCCTGTCATTTCGGCATCACTTACCGGCATATGTTCTTGACGTCGGCGCAACGTCAAACTTGCGATATCGAATGCATCAAACAAAATTGGGAGAGCTGCTTCACGTCCCGTCGCCCCCGTGCGCGGTGCCCCATCAGCACGCCCCACCCAGACAACAATAGCTAAACCATTTGAAACACCAGCCGCCCATGCATCACGAAATCCGTAAGAAGTTCCTGTTTTAAAAGCAATTTGTGGCGCACCTTTTGTCAATGCTGATGGCATACGTCCTTGCGGTGTGGGTGCAGATTTCAAAATATTGATAACTTTTTCAGCCGCTTGCGAAGATAAAAACCGTGTTTGCGTCTCCCCTTCACGCACTTGCGTAGTCGTATCTGCTTCAATCCAGTTTAGCGGTTTAGCTACGCCGCCCCCACCAAGCGCTGCATATAATAGCGCCATATCGCGCACTGTTAGCCCCACACCACCAAGGGCGAGCGCCAAGCCAGCGTCACTATCAGCGCGTTGGGGCAATTGCGGAACAGCCCCAGCAAACCCCAAGCTAGCCGCAAAACGCGATGGCCCTATCGCCTCCAGAGTTTGCACAGCCGGCACATTCAATGAATGCTGCAGAGCCTCAGAAATAGTCACATCCCCGCGAAATGTGCGGTCAAAATTCTCTGGTTGATAGGACTTAAACCGCTTGGGAAGGTCCGAAATTTGAGTGGAAGGCGCAGCTAATCCTTCATCAAACGCCATTGCATATATAAAGGGTTTGAGCGTGGAACCGGGCGATCTATGCCTGTTTGTAAGATCTAACCACCCTCCAGCACGATTACGCTCAGCTGACCCTATAGATGCCAATACATTGCGTGTCTTAATATCAACAACGATAGCCGAAATCTGTGTTTTTTCACCAAGTTCAGAAACCGCTTCCCGCGCCATATCTTCAAGGCGTGTTTGTAAACGAATATCCAAAAACGTATGAATATCAGGCTGCAAGGCGGATGCACGACGTTGTGCCTCTTCCGAAGCCTGCCATGCAAAGCTGGGAAAATCACGTCGCTTTGGTGCCTGTGTTTGAGCAGCTTCCACTGCGCGTTCTGCGGTGATAATTCGTTTGGTGACGAGGCGCTTCAATACCCGCTCCCGCGCACGAATAGCTGCGTTGGGCCGTAAATCTGGTCGCCGCGCCTCTGGCGATTGGGGCAAAGCAATCAGCAAGGCAATCTCATCAGGCGTCAGCACATTGGGTTCACGCCCTAAATACGCCCAACTTGCCGACCGCACGCCTTCTATATTCCCCCCATAGGGAGCTAAGGTAAGATAGAGCTCTAATATCTCTCGTTTGCTCAACCGCATTTCCAATTGTAGCGCGCGGATAGCTTGTTGGATCTTGGCTGAAAAATTACGCTGCTTTGGTTCCAATAAACGTGCAGTTTGCATCGTGATAGTAGAACCACCAGACACAACGCGCCCTGCTTTCACCAAGCTCAAGCTCGCACGTGTAATGGCTTGGAAATCAACACCAATATGCCGATAGAAACGCTCATCTTCATACGCGAGCAGCGCATCTATGAACGCAGGATCTATCTTATCCAGATCAGCCTTCAGCCGCCAACGACCGTCCTTTAGCGGAAACGCCCGCAAAGGCTGCTCATTATGGTCCAACACAACTTGAGAAATCTGATACGCCTTCGCTAAAGGCGGTGGAAACGCTAAATCAGCCAAGCCAATAAGCGTGATACCTCCTAAGAGCGCACAAAACGCTCTTAGGAGGTTGGACTTTATGCGTTGCATCCACATGACTGGATTCAGCCTCAATAAGGCCCCCAATTAATTACCCGCAGATATCTGCACGCGCCCCGCATCAGAACGACCAAATATATCTGCGCGGTACATATCCTCCGCTACGACACCAGGAATTGCGAAATCCCCCGGCGTGACCGCACGCACCACATAAGCAAATAAAGCTCTCTCTCCTTCACGGACAGTCAATGATGCAAGGTAACGATCATCCCGTGCCTCAGCGACATCAGGATAACTTAAATCACCTACAAACCCGTAAGGACCAGCAGTTTCAGGCGTTAGTACCGCTTGGATTTCAAATCCGGCAGGAAGCAAGTCAGCAATAATCAATTGATGTGTATTCTTATCTTGAGGCGTCACACTCAATGCTACAATCAGTTGATCTCCTCTCTGCACATTTTCCAGAACCGCTCTGCGTCCATTCATTTTGTAAATAGATTTAGATACCGACAATCCCTGACGCGCCGCAGGTGGAGCTTTCACCGGCGAACCATGCGCAATACTCGTAACCCATAGCGGGCCATCGCCCTCATTGGTGAAGCTTGGTAAAACGCTTTCCTCATCAGGCTCTTCTGCAGCAATAAACGCATCCTCATGCGCAATATAGCTACGCTGTTTCGCCATCTCAACGACTTTCCCAAGCGCTGTTAATTTCACATTGCGAGCGCCATTGGATAAACCGTTTGCAGCCATCAGCAAGAATGCCTTTTCTTGCGTCGTGAGCCTGTCTGGGTCAGGTAATTGATCCACAACGCGATCGGTTAATTGGGCGACAAGATCGCGATCACCCGTTTCCGCAGCAAGCGCCAACACACCCGCACTATCACGACGTGATGTTTGATAATAATCGCCTTTGTTTTCATAGCCCAAGCCATCAACAGCAGCATCAAATGCCGAACTGGAACGCGCATTATCGCCAATAAAATGAAGCGCCGCACCGATTTGCGCACGCGCAAGCGGACTGTCGGTTTTCTTCAGCAATTCATCATGTAAATAGCGTAAGCGAGACGCTTCAATCTTCCCGCCACGCGCCAGAACATAAGCGGCATAGGCAGCTGAACGATTGCTTAGGCGCTCATCTGTGTCAGGATTCCAGCGCGATGTATAAACATCATAATCATAGCCAGAACTCCAACGGTTTTGTTGTGCAGCAACTTTCGCCAATGATGAATACGCTTTTTCTAACGCTGCATCTGGCACGAGATAACCCGCAGCCTTGGCGCGTGCAATGAAGTCAACAGCATAAGCGCCAACCCATGGCGTTGCGTGCCCATCGCCCATTCTCCACAACCCAATTGAGCCATCTGAACTTTGGCGATTTAAGATTGTCGAAACAGCTTCCTGAACTTTCGCTTTAATTTGCGTATCAGGTTCCAACCCAGCAATGCCAGCAAGATTACTTGCATATAACAAGGGCATAGCACGACTTACAGTCTGCTCAGTACAGCCATAAGGATATTCACTTAAGCTCTTATACAGCGCTGACGCGTCCATCGGAATGGCAGAGGCAGACACCATCAAACTGGATGAACCAGACACGAATCCATCTAGCGCACTTATGGGCGCTGTCCAGCTTTCTCCCGGTTGCAACACTACTTGCTCAATCCGGTTTACAGGCAGATACGGAGATCGCACTTGAATGCCATACTCCCGCTCAACCTGAAAATTATTAGGCCCTGTTAGCTGCATACCAATACGCGAAACACCTTCAACTGACGCTGAAATTGGAGCCGCAATATCAGCGCGTTGATTGCGATTAAGCATGGCTGTAACGTTGGCATCTTCAATTTCAATTCCTGCACCACTTGAGAGAGCAGCATCATAATTGCCCGGTGTCGCAGCGACATTGTCCATTGTGACAGTCGCAATGGCTTTGTCTCCTGGAGCTAGGAAACGCGGTAAGATAACTTCCGCAGGCACATCATCACGTACGGTGAGAGGAAGATCATGTGATCCCATCCCTGTTTCCGACCAAACCACTGCCATTAAGCGCAATTCGCCATTAAAGTCTGGCAATTGTAGATCTATCTCTGCCTTGCCGCTGCGCCCCATGCGCACAATGCCTGAATACAATGCGACGGACTTCGTCGGCACGACTGTTAAGCCTGCGCCTCCTATCTGGTCTCCCCCTGATCGCGGCTTAGCGGCTGCACCTTGGTTAGGATCAAGCAAACGCCCATAATCATCTTTTAACATCACGCCTAAACGACGTTTCGCAAAGAAGTGGTCACTTGGATCAGGCGAGTCAAATTTAGTGAGTTGCAAAATACCTTCATCAACAGCAGCAAGCGTTGCATACACAAGCTCTCCGCGTGGCCCGCCACTTGCCTCAAGTTCAACGGTGATTTTTTGACGAGGCTTCACGATTTCTGGTGTTTTAATCGCGACATCAAATGTGCGGTTATTTACATCAACTGGCGCATAGGCGACACCCACTGCTCGTCGAGGGCGTGGACGCGCGACAGGGTCACGCGGTGTAAACACGCTGACCATAATATATGCCCCCGCACCCCACTCCTCTGTGACGTTGAAATCAACCTTCAAACCCTTTTCAGGCAAGGTGATTGTGCGTGTTTCGATTATGTTGTCATTCGCGACAACAATTTCTGCTTCACCCGGATATGGCGGTAAAATGGTATAGCTTGCCTTTTTACCAATTTCGACTGGATCTAATGGTGCAGAAATGCGCACACGATCTGGCGCTTCAGCTCCTTCTTGAGGGCCACCACCCCAACCAGCCCAAAAACCATAACTGGCAGTTGCTGCTGAATTTTCCTCGGTTAGAACGAGTTCATAATCACCCCAATCTAATGGGCGTGTGACCAATTGCGCTGGTACATCCGCAGCAAGTTCTAAACTGCCTTCTTCGATCGGGACAACATTGCGTGTTCGACGCCATTTCCACGACCCCCCACCAGAACGATACCAGTCATATTCCCAATCTATACGAACAAGACGCCAATTCACATTGCCAGAAATTTGTTCGCCATTTGCTTTGACAGCGACAACTTTTAAGCGCGCAGCTTCATCCTGTGCTGCACTACCGTCAAATTCAGGTAATACACCCACATACACATCATTTGGACGATATGGCAGGCGCACATCATCTCGCACTGCGCGACCACCCGGCTCCATTGCACTTACAACAGTGCGCAACCGCAATGGTTTCGAGCTTTCAATAGTTTCACCTGCAAGATCAAGACGCAAAACGGCCTGTCCTGCACCATCAGCTGTGGCATCACTTAAATCAAACTCGCGTTGGCGAAATTGTTCGTCATGCTTTCCAAATGAGTATCCTGCAAATGCCTTAAAGGGTGACGGATCAACCTCGACGCGAGTCATGCCTTCAACAGTAAGACCAGCGCCCGGTGCGCCATAAAGAAAGCGCACATCTGTATTGATTGCGCGGACTTCATCCTTGCCGATTGGAGTATCGTTTTCTGCAGAGATTTTTAATTCAATACGTTGAGGGACAAAATCTTCAACCGAGATACGTGTTGAGCCGATGACGCCTTGGCCATCAAGCTCCATATCAATACGCCACATACCTCGTGCCGCGGCTTTTGGCAGCGCATAAGAACGGGTCATTCCCCCTGCTTCTAGCCCGCCCTCGAAACGCCAATTTGCAGCTTCAACACCATTGGGTGCATACAGACGCATAAACCCTTTACTACCGGAAACCGAGCGTGCTGTCAGATCGCGGATAAGCGCATTAATCCAGACAGTTTCACCCGGACGATATATACCGCGCTCTGTGTAAAGATAGGCATCATGACCATCTGGAGGCGAGCGTCCACTGACGGGATATTGAGATAGGTCCACTGAGGCACGATCAAGATCAAGGACAGCAAAATCACCATTTTGATCATATGCCATTACCATGCGTGGTTGCTGTGCATCTTTGCCTCGCAATAAAGCACCAGAAAATTTCACGCGGCCAAATAGGTCTGTCTTTTCTGATTTTAAGACTTCATTGCTGCGTGCCACCAGATCAAGGCGCACTTCACGTGCAATCCGCGCTGAATCAATTGAACGCGCTGTCACCTGCAAACCATCAGCACCGTGATACGCAGTCAATGCTAGGTCAGTTACGATCAACCATCGAGCTGCACGGGCTGGATTATCAACTTCCAAAGACCCTTTCGGGATTTCTTCCACTTTTATATAATAAGCGCCGGGCTCTAATTTTTTAACGGCGCTCGCCATAGAGAACACGGTTGTAGCGGCTGTATTCCCAGTACTTTCAACATCTAGCTCACCCGACCATAAATGCTCAGCCACATCATAGGGATCATCCTGACCACCCTGCCAGCTATATTCCCCGCGTCCAACATTGAAGCCTGACGTAATGCTTTTAAACACAAGAGCACGATCGGTTACGCGCGAAACATCAATTTTCAACGCGTCAACATTTACAGTTTCGATAGCCAGACCGTCCGCATCAATACGCGGCAAGATCACACCATCGCCTTTAAACCCCACATAGCTTGGACGATCACCAAAATCGATTGTGATTTTCTCATCGCGTTCTAACTGACGGTTTCGTCCCGAGCCTGGGAAACCTGCTTTCAACATAAGATCTGTTGCAGCGGCAAACCCTAAACCACCAATGCATAAACGCGAACCTTCGACGTCAAATGCGAGCGCAACATCTTTAGGCGGCTCAACATAAGCGGAATAATCTGTTTTCGAGCTTAGGGAATGAGAAAATTCAAGGCAGGCAATTGGTGCTTCGCCTTGCGTGTTTGCAGAATAGCGCACAAATTCAAATTCATTGGAACGCTCCTCTTCGGCGCGTCTGGATTTTTCACCACGAACCGCAATTTCCGGCCCATCCACTTTCGCCCGCACATCCCGAGGACTTGTTGAAGCGGGCGCATTTGTATCCCCACACGCAGCAACGACACTTATCAATGCCGTCATCAATCCGAACCGCAAACCGTTCCACACCCGATTACTCATGGTTTTCTCCATCGACCCACAATGCGTATCTTAGAGCGGGTCACGCAATATTGCCACTGCAACAAAAAGAAATTTGTTTCTAAGGCAATTGCTTAGTTGAGATAGTCACCTGAATAGCTATTCAGGCAATCAAAGCGATTTCATGGAGATGTTGGGCTTTATTCGCGGCCTTATTAAGATCACGCCTATTTCTTTGGGCCGCCCGGCATAATAGGACGCAGATCATATTTTCCCATACTGACCATGCGATCATACATAACCAATGCCCCCGCAAGAGATACATTTATACAAAACTTGGTGGGTATTTTCACAATATGATGGCATTTTTCCATCATTTGCGGGCTAAGATTTCCAAGCTCTGGCCCCAACACATAAGCAGCGGCTTTGGGATGCTTAAATTCTGGCAACTCAATCGCGTCGTCGGTCAATTCTATTCCAACAATTTGGCACCCGCGCGGCAAAGCCATATCATCAATAGAATCCCAATTATAATATGGCATATTTTCAATGGCTTTAGAGGTATCAGAACTATAGACAGAGCGTACCGGCAACGCTGCATCAATAGAATAAACGAAGCTCGCTCCAAATGCGTGCGCCGTACGCATTAGCGCACCCATATTCATCGGCTTGGAGATACGCTCCGCCCCTATTCCAAAATAGCCCTTCATTATAGTGTCGCGACCACCATTTCGCCATTGGAATGGATACTACCGCGCGCCATGGAACCAGAGATAAACGGCATAGCAATACGGCCTAAACGGTCGATGCTTATCAAACCACCCTTACCACCTAAAAAGAGTACATTTTCCAATACAGCGCGTGTCGCGACATCAAGACTGGTGCGCGCATAGCAAATGCGTGCGGACACATCAGCAGCTGCATTTGCACGCATAAAGTATTCACCCATGCCCGTACACGATACGGCAACACGTTCATCTGCCCATGTACCTGCGCCGATAATAGGACAATCTCCAACCCGACCGGGCACCTTATCAGGCGCACCGCCAGTAGATGTAGCCGCAGCGAGTAAGCCTTCCACATCCAAAGCGACAGCCCCCACTGTGCCTGTCATTTTGCGCTCGTCCTGATCAAATAAATCATAGTGGACGGGCGTATAATAATCTTCGGGATTGTCGATGCGTGCGCAATTATTCTCACCAGCAAACTGAGCAGCCCCCTGTCCAACAAGCATAATATGGGGTGTTTTAAGCATAACCTGCTCTGCAACCTCAACTGGATGCTCAAAACCTTTCAGCCCAGCTACCGAGCCAGCAAGCCGCGTCTCGCCATCCATAATGGCAGCATCAAGTTCAAATTCGCCATTTTTATTTGGTGCGGCTCCCTTTCCAGCCAGATACAAGCCTGAAGACTCAAGCGCACGCACCATTTCTTTTACTGTCTCCACAGAGCTAGCCCCTTGCTGCAGCATCTCTCCGCCGCGCTTGAGCAATTGGGCCATAAAAGCCTCAGTCTCTACATCATGCTTGGATGGACCAGTGCTTGCACCACCGTGTAGAGCCAAAGCCCAGACCGGTTTGCCATTCTGTTCGGACTCGCTACTCATACTCTCACCAAACCTTCTTCGGTTTTAAATCCCCAATCCCGAATAGATTTCTTACATTAATGTGACAAGAGCAGATTCGCACTATCCAACTTATCCACTGGAATTTTCTGCAGAAAATACGGTTTTTTCTACGATACGCTTGCCATTTATAGTTAAAAATGCGCCCAATTTCAAAGGTAAGGCGTGATTCACCAATTTTTCTTGGTGTCCTCGTTTTTAAATACCCTGCCCCACTGCATTAATTTTATGTCATGCCTAATTTCGCCACAACCATCAGCTTAAAAGGGGCTACCCAGTCTCAAAAACTAAATTGGTAGCATACTTATCGGCCCAGGTCGTTTTGCCCACTCATCTTGAAAGTCTGCAATATGAAATATCGCCTTCCCCTTCTTATCTCTACTGCGCTATTGGCTTCAGCTTGTGCGTCGACAACAACGCCCCCTCCTGCGACTCCCGCGAGTGCACCTCAAGTCACAGAGACGAAAGGTCCAGTTGCGCTCACCACATCCACTGCCGCAGCAAGAGATATTTCAGCAACCTCAAGCTGGCATGCTGTCGAGTTGCTTTGGCCAGAATCGCCTTATATGACGCTGCACGATGCAAGCGCGCCTGATAGCGATGTTTCGCCACTCTCCTTCAACTGTAATACAGATACAGGTGCCCTTTCAGGTACGCTAAATGCTCAACCTAAAGAAAACTCTGGTAAAGCCGCATCCTTCTCACTGCGCACATCAGATGGTGAAGCTTTCACCCTGCTAGGCATGTATACGCGCAGCAAATCAGAACCGACATCTAACTTTGTCTTCAAAACAGACTGGCGTGCGATGAAAGCCATTAGCAACTCAGAGCGCGTTGATATAATTAGCCCCGACGGGCAGTCACAAATTGCGCTTGTAAAAGATGTTGCACCTCATCGCGGAGATACACAGCTTCTTGCATCGACGAAAAATTTCGCTGAATCACAAGAAAAACTCTATTACTATTGTAACCCGAAATAACATTTTGGATTTTCAACCAAAGAAAAAGGCTGAGAAAATATCTCAGCCTTTTTTGTTTTCTATCAATAACTTACAAATTTAATTGGGAAGCGCAGGCACTTCATTCACCTTCAAAGCCAAATTATCCAATTGGCTAAAATACTCTTCACTGTTTTGCGTATCATCTACCAAGACATAAGCATCCGGTGTTTTGCGCAGAATAAAACGACGCCAGTTCACGCGACTGCGAAATATCCAAACTTCATCAGGATTTTCCGGCAGTGTCGCAAAGCCAGTCCACGGGTGATCTGTTGATAATCCGCGCCACATTTTTTCGATATTGTTGATTTCTGTTTCCGAAAAAAGTGTCATTGTCTCGCCTATTATAGTGTTTGCCCGTTACCGAACAACGTGTTGAGGTTCACAATATCACAAGTTTTCAGTTATTGTAACAATTCGTAACAAATTTATCGGGGCATTACCGCACAAGCAGCTAATGGATTGTTTTAAAGTCAATTTTTAAAACTAACTTTTCTTCTCTTTGTACGTGCCTAATAACAGCTGCGCCTCTCGACGGTGCTCTGACTTTATGTGACCGCTTACAATCCCCATCGCCATAGCGATGACTGTTGCGTCATCTGAGAAGCCCAATGCCAAAATGAAATCGGGGATTACATCTGTAGGCACAACAAAATATGCCAGCGCAGCAAGTAACACTCCGCGTACACGACCAGGCGTCTCTTTATCAAACGCACAATAATAGGATGCAGCTACATCCTCGGCAAAAGGTATATGACGCACAAATTTCAGTAATTTTGGCAATGCCTTACGCGCTTTTTCAGCGTTAAGCTTACGTTCTGCAATCTCGTCTTCAGTTTCCGGATCGAGGATTTCAATCTGCATTAAAGATCACTCCTTTTAGTACTTATTCTCTATAATACAGATAATAATGGCAAGCCTATGATCTTCCCTTCATAGCGCAAAACGGGGCAGAAAAAAGCCCGAGCCTAATAATAGACTCGGGCTTAAGTAGCACGATTAGGGAAGACCAGACCTCTAACCGTGGAACTGGTTGAGCATATTCAAACTCAAATTAGTTTTGAAATAGTGAAAGAACCGTCTCAGGAGATTGGTTGGCAATAGACATAGCCTGCACGCCCAACTGCTGTTTCACCTGTAGCGATGTCAGCAAGGCACTTTCCTTACCCAAATCAGCATCAACAAGAGAACCAACACCAGAGGTAATCACGTCCTGAAGGCGTGTTACGAAATTGGCGTGATTATCAATTTTCTGAGATGCACCTCCAAGGCGTGCCAAAGCACCATTCACATTTGTGATGCTGTTCTGGATTGCTGTCATCGTTGCTTGTGCATCAGCTGGCGTGCTTAAATCATGCGTCGCTGGATCGAGCGTAATATTCGCGCCACCAAATGTGAAATCTTCAGACGCAATTGTAAGCTTATTTGTACCAGATGCATCTGCCACGAAATCAAGTCCGCTCGGCAATGAATTATCAAGCAGATTTACGCCATCAAATGTAGCTGCGCTAACGATTTTCTCAAGCTGCGTGACAAGGCCATTAAAGTCTTCTTGGTATGCCGCACGTGATGTTGCGTCGATATCCTGCGTCGCTGCCAAAGCTTTCTCGCGAATCTGAATCAAAATATCAGAAACAGTCTCTCCAGCAGCCATCGCAATATCACCAATAGATTTGGATCTGTTTAGGCTTACCTGAATAATATCATAGGCCGAGTTTTCACCGCGCAATCCCTGCGCGACTGAATATATAGCAGCATTGTCCTTAGCGTTCGCGACCTTGAGGCCTGAGCTTACGCGGTCGGTCGTTGTTTCAAGGCTTTTATTCGTCGCATTCAGATTTTGCAACGCTATAAGCGACTGAGCGTTTGATACGCCGTTTACCATAATCTGTCTCCAAACGTGGTCGTTCGGGTGGTCCCGAGTTTTTTCGTTGGCTACAGAATTGAACGCTTTTCGTTAATACTTCCTTCGCATTCGCGAGAAAACACAAATATTTCTTCAAATTTTAAATAAATTAAATCGTTTTATCGAGCCACAGACCCGAAGAGCTTCCAGTCTGCTTCGCAATTTTCAGCCAATCAACATCTGGCCACTGACGAATAATATCGCCGCTTTCAGTGTCTATTAGTGTGTGAACAAAGCGCCCTGTTTCGCTATCTTTTTCGATAACTAATTTGCCGTGCTCAACACCATGTTGACGCGCAATTTCTTCTACAAATTGTTTGCGACGCGCTTCTACGGCTTGATCTGCTATTTTCTTGTCATCCTTATAAGCGTCATTGTAAATACGCTCTGGACGGCTAACATCTAATTTAGGTGATGTTGTAGTAAGTGGTGATAATTCCGTTCCCATTTCCTTTTCTCCCGCCGGTCCTGCCTTTTGCAGCCGACTATCCTATATCGCGATAGTCCTCCCCGACCCTTTCGGGTCGGGAAGAAATATCGAATTGTCCTATCGGAAGAAGGACAGAGCCAAACCAGAAGATTGGTTCGCAATAGACAGAGCCTGCACACCAAGTTGTTGCTTAGTTTGGAGGGACTGTAGTTTTGCGGATTCTTTGGCAAGGTCTGCATCAACAAGGTTACCGATACCGGCTTCCATTGCGTCAGATAGCTTTGTCACAAATGTAGAGTGAGTAGTTACAGCTTTTGAACCTGTACCCAAACGTGCCAAGGCAGCGTTCACATTGTCGATAGATGCTTCAAGTGCAGTGATAGCATCACCGGCTTTTGTCACAGTTGAGATATCTGAACCAGCTGTCAATGTGATTGTTGTTCCTGTCAAAGACAAGTCTTCAGCAGCAACAGTTAGTGTGCTAGTACCGTCAGCGTTTGCCAAAGCCGTAATGTCGTCAGCACCGTTTTTCAACAGGTTTGCACCGTTGAATTCAGCGTTATCAACAATAGTCGTGATCTGATCACGAAGCGCTTTAAAGTCTTCGTCATAAGCTGAACGTTGAGCAGTTGTCAGTGTACCATCTTTCGCACCAAGTGCTTTTTCTTTCATCTCAACCAAGAGATCAGAAACAGCTTCACCAGCTGCGATAGCAGTATCAACAGTTGAACCAGTACGGTCTAAAGACTGTTTTACAACACCATAAGAAGCAACATCAGCACGCATGCCTTGAGCAATAGCGAAGATAGCACCGTTATCTTTCGCGCTTGATACAGCCAAACCCGTGTTGATGCGGGATTGAGTTGTCTCAAGTTGACGTGTTGTGCTGTTTAGTTGTTGTAGTGCAATCATTGCACCGTGGTTTGTGTTTACGCTTGTCATTTTGACATACCTTTTTCGTACCTGATCTCAGGCGTTAATGAAAACCAGATCATTTTAATCTGGAGGCGTTTTGCCTACTGGGTATATCGCAAGTCCTGTGCCGGATTTAGGGTTAACAACTCCTCAAAGAAACTTGATTTTAAAGCGTTTTTGTAGGCGTTCGTAAACAATGTATGAATGGGCTATATGGATGTATTTTGCACTTTTTGCCTAGCGGAAAATATTGCCGGGAAAGATATGGGGCAATATGTGCCTACCTCAAAGGTGCGTTTATTAACAAGATGCAGAACAGCCACCCAAAACGTGGTTAATTATTCGTGTATACAATTGAATTAAATACGATTTTTATGATGGGGTGACTAAAAATCAGACCACACATAATGTTCAATCCGCTGCCCTGCTGCATGCCCCCTGATTACACGCTGAGGACCCCATGCCTGCCCCGCGCCATGCGTCTGCTATCACTCTGGATTGACAGTGCTGTCGTGGCGCGCGTGTTGAGGTCTTCCCGCTTCTTTCATTGAGCTAAATGTCGCGCAATTTTAGACATAAAAAAACTCCGGCGATTGCGCGCCGGAGTTTTCTTATTATTCGATTTAGTCGCCTTCGTCCTATCGGAAGAAAGACAGAGCCAAACCAGAAGACTGGTTCGCAATAGATAGAGCCTGCACACCAAGCTGTTGCTTCGTTTGTAGAGACTGTAGTTTTGCGGATTCTTTAGCAAGGTCAGCATCAACAAGGTTACCGATACCAGCTTCCATTGCGTCAGAAAGCTTCGTTACGAATGTTGAGTGCGTTGTCAAAGCTTTTGAACCTGTACCCAAACGTGCCAAGGCAGCGTTTACGTTATCGATTGAAGTTTCAAGTGCAGTGATCACGTTACCAGCTTTTGTGACAGTGTTAATGTCTGACGCTGGTGTCAAAGTGATAGTTGTACCTGTCAAAGACAAGTCTTCGTTTTGAACAGTGATCGTGCTTGAACCATCAGTGTTAGCCAAAGCTGTGATGTCTGCTGCACCGTTTTCCAACAAGTTTGCACCGTTGAATTCAGCGTTGTCTACGATTGTAGAGATCTGATCACGAAGCGCTTTAAAGTCTTCGTCATAAGCTGAACGTTGAGCAGTTGTAAGTGTACCATCTTTTGCACCAAGTGCTTTTTCTTTCATCTCAACCAAGAGATCAGAAACAGCTTCACCAGCTGCGATAGCAGTATCAACAGTTGAACCAACGCGATCCAAGGATTGCTTTACAACACCATAAGATGCCACATCTGCGCGCATGCCTTGAGCAATAGCGAAGATCGCACCGTTGTCTTTCGCGCTTGATACAGCCAAACCAGTATTAATACGTGTTTGAGTTGTCTCAAGTTGTGCGTTTGTTTTGTTTAGTTGTTGTAGGGCAATCATTGCACCTGGGTTTGTGTTTACGCTCGTCATTTTGACGTATCCTTTCAGGAATATGTACGAAGCTTTTTGCTTCCAGAAGCTTTTTGCTTCCGCCATTCTCCACGCAAAGATGATGCCAGTTGGTGATCGTTAATAAAAATCACGACGCGCCGCACTTTTGGGCCTTCAATTCTTAATTCAATTGGTAAAATTCATAGTTTACAGGAATTTAGCATAAAATTTGCCGAGTATTCTCTAGGCAATACTTTCCCATCGGCAAAACCTATACGGTTTGACCCCGCCTCATTTCTCGAGGCACAAAAAAACCGCCCTGAACCTTTTCTGGTTCATATCTGGCGGGTTCGTCATAAGACGCGCTTTTTGCGCACATGAAACAAACGGAGCAATGCCTCAAACCTAAGATCTATTGATCCTAGAAGGGAGGCGGCCCGGGCGAAGTTGATGCTTCGCCCAAGACCGAACGCCTTCTAACCTTGGAAGAGCGAATTAATGATGGCTGGAGCCTGGTTCGCAATCGACAATGCCTGCACACCCAATTGTTGCTTTGTCTGCAACGATTGAAGAGCCGCACTTTCTCTTGCCAAGTCAGCGTCAACCAAATTACCAATCCCAGTCGTCAATTGATCAGACATCTTGCCAACGAATACATTGTGTATTTCGACGGCTTTAGCTGCTGTACCCAAACGTGCCAAAGCACCATTTAGGTTTTGAATAGATGCAGAAACCGCAGCAACTGCAGTACTTGCCTGCGTTACAGTCGTAAATGACTGTGTTGCCGTGACCGTCACAATAGTACCACTAAGCGACAAGTCTTCTGCTGGCACTGTCAATGAAGATGTTCCATCCGCATTGGCAATGGCTGCAATATCCGTCACAGAACCATCGATAAGGTTTGCACCGTTAAACTCGGCATTCCCTACGATCTTTCCGATCTGGTTACGAAGCGCTGTAAAGTCTTCGTTATATGCAGCACGCTGCTCTGTAGACAGAGTTGTATCTGTTGCAGAAAGCGCCTTCTCTTTCATATCAATCAACAAATCAGAAATGGCTTCACCAGCTGAAAGGGCCACATCAGTTGTAGACTGAACGCGATCCAAACTCTGTTGGGCAACACCCAAACCTGAAACTTCCGAGCGCATACCTTGGGCAATGGCGAAAATCGCACCATTATCCTTAGCGCCGGCAACTTTCAAACCGGTATTAATCCGTGACTGAGTTTCAGCTAATGACATATTCGTCTTGTTAAGTTGTTGTAGAGCGATCATCGCTCCGTTGTTCGTGTTTACCGATAAAGAAGCCATCGGGGTAAATCCCTTTCATTCTGTAAGGAGGAAGCTATAAGCCACCGAACATTTTGTTCACACGAGTAGAAGCAATTTCCGGGCCAATAGATCAAATTTTACGCAAATTTATAACAATTTGATTTTATTGAATATTTTCAAACATTCTTTGCGTGTTGCATCTTAAATTACGGCAATATTTGCGGTAGTTGTTACCCACTAGGAAAATTCGACCCAGCAAGGTGAAAATACTGCCCAATGCGCAGAGTAAAAACGCAGCTTACCCTCACGCTTTGACAGGCTTTATGAGGTGTGATCTGCACACTTAAATTAAGAGAGATTCTTCACCCGCTCCGCAAGTGAAAGCAAATGATAGATACAATTTTATTTGATTGTGATGGCGTACTCATCGACACAGAAATGCTTGCCCTCGATATTGAGGTCAACTTTTTGGCACAAAACAACTTTTTCTACGAACGCATGGATTTCGCACGCGCATTTATTGGCATGGATGGCGTGGGCATGCGCGCTCAAATGGGGCGTGATTATCTTGCCCAGCATAACAGACCAATGCCTGAAAACCTTTTTGATGACATGTGGGCAGCACGCGATGCACATTTTGCGACCCACCTCACGCCTGTGCCGAATGCAGACTTAAGTTTGCGTGCTTGGAAAGGAAAGAAAGCGGTCGCCTCCTCTTCTAAAATCCATCACTTAAAAACAAACCTCACTCAAACTGGTTTGGCTGATCTGGTCTATCCTAATGTGTTTTCAGCCGATCAAGTCGCACGTGGCAAACCTCACCCTGATGTCTTTTTATATGCAGCCACGCAAATTGGCGCGAAACCAGAAAATTGCCTTGTTATCGAAGACAGTATTAATGGTGTAAAAGCAGCAATGGCCGCCAATATGGATGTATGGGGATTTATGGGCGGCGGCCATGTTTGGCCTGAATTAGCGACGCAACTTACCGCCATTGGTGCGAAGAGAATTATCTACTCTCATGAGGAATTAGCGCAGGCTCTCACACAGTTGCAGTCATAAAAAAACGGCAGACGTTAAGCCTGCCGTTTCTCCAAATTCGTCTATTCAAATCTAGAATTTAAACTTCAATCCTGTGCGGATAGTTGTGAAATCTAGATTGTTCTGGCTGATAATTCCGCCTTTATCGACTGGCGTATCAAACTCAACATCATTGGAGATACGCACCTCGCCAAATGTTGAGATATGCTTGCTCAAACCAAGCTCAACACCTGCACCATATACAAACGCTGTCTCTTCCAATTCCACGGATGTCACCGGAGGCGCAAAAGTATAAGATTGATTTGCATCGCCTTCATATTGCGTCACACCCACCAAACCATACACGCTGAATGTGTCAGTGACTTTTTGTCCAAGGTGAAGGTCAAGACCATAGCTATTTTTCAATTCAACTTCGCTAACCAAAACATTGTTGAGGTTTTGCGTTTCTGCATTTTCGTCAGCGTAAAATGCTTCAAACTCCAAATATGAGTTTTCCAATACATCAAGACGATATCCAGCACTTACATACACACTCGCACCTGTATCTTGGTCCGTAGTTGTCGCGCTCGGCCCATCTGCCGGCCCTGTATTTGGAAGGTTTGAACCAGTATTGCGACTTACATCTTGCGTCAAAGTCGTAGAATTAAGACCACCAGAAACATAAAAGCCGCTATCTGCGTGCGCTAAGCCAGTAAATACAGCACTAGATGCGAGAAGACAGGCAATAGTACGAATTGAATGTGTCATAGAAAACCCTCTTTTGATATACACACCGCCTCTAAGGACGTGGCGGCATAAAAGGGTATTTAGCGATCACTAGGAACTGAACTTAATGATAGAAATCGTTCACAAAAACTCGCATTTTTTTGATTAGAAATAACAATTTAGTGTGTGATTTTAAATGTGTGTATCGGAGACAATCTCAACAATACAACAAACCTCAATACCCAAAGCGCCCCAACCCGTCTCACGCTTCAAATATTGGATTGATACAGTTTAAGCAGCAGCTATAGAGCTGTCGGCAGCCGATTGCGGCAACCCTTTTGCAGCGGCCAGCCCCTGCATGATATTGCGATTAATATCTATCAAAGTTTCAATTTCATCGCGATTTCGAGACGCTTCGGACGTGTGCCGTCCCACAAAAAGCGACAAGGAAATGATGCCCGCACGCAATTCTTCAGGCAATCCATTGCCTTCTTGCGCACAATCCATCGCCATCGCATTCCAAACGCGACGATTTTTATCAAGCGCAGCAACCACTTGACCGAATGCAAATTTATCAGCTTTTTGCGCTTCCATGAGGTCACGCGTTACCTCAGCAAATAGCCGAAACTCCACATCACGTGGGTCTGCGGTTCTATTGGCTGTCTTTTGGTAGGCTTGAATTGACATTACCCAGAACTTCCTCTTCGTACGCGATCAATTTACGGCAACGCCCTAGCGCGCGGTAATAATCGCCACCCATCACATCGCGCGAAAGAGAAACGCATTCTTTCAATACATCTGCATTGGAAATGGCAGACATAAATTCAGTAATACGCAGGACAAATTCCTCATAATGCTGACCACCGGGCGCACCACCATCCAAATACATCAACATCACTGGGAAATAGATGTGTTTTGCAGGTGTATTCACGTCCTCTGGCTGCATGATATCTTTTTCACGCAGGACCGAAGCCTTATTTTGTAAGAGCATGACGCAACGACGATCACCGTTTTGGAGCACTGCGCCATTTACGACGAATTTCTCTTGCGGCTTCAACGAAAGCTTTAGTGGCATGTTCTCTGGCCTCGAATTTATGGCGTTTCTCGCCTTAGACCTCAAACACTAACCTGCGTTTATTAACGACTGATTTAGCGATTCGTAAAACTATGGTTTCCAGTTTGTTAAAACCAATCTGACAAAACCTATCTATTGCTACGCGCATAAATGCGACAGGCGCAAATTTAGTTTTAGACGCTTTAGAGGCTGATACATATGAACGAGATTGCACAGAATATCACAGCCCCCGAAGGTTCTGTGGGCGACACGATGTCATCGAAGGCGATTTCTGATGCCACCAATCTCAGCATCAACGCAGCCTCCCCCAAAATCAAAAAGCTTCGCAAGCATTGCCGCAAGTCCGCTCAACTTCTTGAACAAGAGCAATATGCGGAAGCTGCGAAAGAAGCCCTTGCGGCACTTGATATCAATGAAAAAGACTCTCTCGCCAATCACGTAGCAGCCATCGCCATGGACCGCCTTGACCGGTTCGACGTGGCGCTTCAGCTTTATAATCGCGCAATTCAAGCAGAGCCTCAAAATGCTGAAATCTACCGCAATGTCGGCCTTATGGCATGGCGCATGGGTAAATTGGATGTTGCCGAGCAATTCTTTCGTTTGGAAGGTCAAATCGCGCCTGATTCATGGCAACCTAAAAACAATTTAGGGAATGTCTTGCGTGACAAAAGCCAGCTAGATGATTCCATCGAATTATTGCGCGCTGCGCTATATCAACACCCAGAAGTTCCCGAATTATGGACAGCCATTGGCTCGACCGCAATTTATCAATTACAAACAGATGAAGCTATACAGTTTCACTCCGAAGCGGTTCGTCTTGATCCCAACAATGCTAAAGCACATCACAATTTAGGCTTCACACACCTCACCGACAAAGACCCTGCCCAAGCAATCATCCATTTTGAAGACGCGCTCAAACTGCATAAACCCAACACTTTTGATGCCGTCGCCAGCTTAAACGCACGCTCAAACGCGCTCTTATCTGTCGGACGACTTGAGGAAGGTTGGAAAGAATACGA
Organism: Hirschia litorea; assembly: GCF_042665075.1. Lineage (NCBI taxonomy): Bacteria > Pseudomonadati > Pseudomonadota > Alphaproteobacteria > Hyphomonadales > Hyphomonadaceae > Hirschia > Hirschia litorea. The sequence continues at coordinate 182,823 of NZ_JBHTBR010000004.1, forward strand.
AATCCGTCACAATCATTTCGCACCTGATTTCACGCAATTCCTAATGCCTATGCCCCTTTGGGAGAGCCAAGACATTAAGGGCAAAAAACTCATACTGGTTGGTGAACAAGGACTGGGCGATGAGGTTTTATTCTCTTCTGTCCTCAATGATATGTTGAAAATGATAGGCCCCGAAGGACAATTAGGTGTGGCTGTGGAGCGTCGCCTTGTCCCGCTCTTTAAACGTTCATTCCCACAAATAGAAGTCTTCTCCCACAGAACAGGAAAATCAGACGGTATTCAAAGGCGTGTTGTCGTTGAAAACGAAGAGATAAAAAAATACGACCTTTGGGCTCCATTAGGCGCACCACTCAAGCATTTACGCAATGATATTTCAGACTTCAAACAGCCAAATGATGGCTTCCTAGTTCCAGATCCAGACCGTGTTGCACATTGGAAAGGTGAATTGGAAAAACTTCCCGCCGGACGCAAATCAGGCATTTTGTGGAAATCTGGCGTGATGGACGTCAAACGTGGTCGTAGCTTCGCAGCATTTGAAGCATGGAAACCTATCCTCACAACGCCAGACATTACATGGATCAACCTACAATATGGCGATGCAGACGCTGATATAAAACTTGCAAAAGACAAATTCAGGATCGATATCCACACCCTGTCAGGCATAGACCTCAAACAAGACTTAGATGATATTACAGCGCTCAGCAAAGCACTTGATCTTGTTGTTGGCCCCATGAATGCTACAACCAACCTTGCGGGTGCAGTTGGCACGCCCTTCTGGCTGTTATGGCCCAAAACTGTTTGGACACAATTGGGCACAGGACAAATGCCCTGGTATCCCAACACCCGCACTTATTCACCGGATCAACTAAAGAATTGGGCCCCTGCTATCGCGCGCCTTGCATCCGATTTGGCGCAAGAAGCCAACTCCTAAATCAACGCAAATGCTACAAAAAAAGCAGCCCTGAAGGCTGCTTTTTTCAAACCAATATTCGCCGCTTAAATTAAGCTTGGCTTTCCGGCATACGCACGATGAGACCATCAAGGTCATCTTTCACAGTAATCTGGCATGATAAGCGTGAATTGCTTTCAACATTCTCAGCGAAATCAAGCATGGATTGCTCCATGTCATTTGGCTGTCCAACTTTGTCCATGAAGTTCGCATCTACATACACGTGACACGTCGCACAGGCACATGCACCACCACAATCTGCATCAATGCCCGGAATACTGTCGCGAATTGCAGCTTCCATGACAGACGCGCCGTTTTTCGCCTCAACTGAATGTTCTGTTCCGTCAAATTCTACAAATGTAATTTTAGCCATTGATGCTCATTCTCTCAATTTTCAGATGCCTAATCTATACCACTTCTCAAATGATATACCATTAAGCAGTATCGCTTTTCCTAATCTGTTTGCTAGGAAGTTGCCACTTAGGCAAGATGTAAGCAGTAGATTTCCAAATGCCAACATTTCTTTTTAAAAGCATTTTACTGCTTTCCACTGCGATTGTACCGCTCAAATAGCTTGTATCGGTGCGCGTCCTTTGTCATCAAGGTTAACTATGATTACCTGATTATTTTCTAGATATAACTTAAAGTCGCTTCTCAATGCCTGATGACGCCAACAGCAAAAAATTCTCCCTCAAAAGCGAAGCAGATACTTTTGCCCTCGCGCAATCACTTGCCCCCATCCTCCGCGTTAGCGATGTCATCGCCCTTTATGGAGATTTGGGTGCGGGAAAAACAACTTTTGCGCGCGCACTCATCCGCACCCTTTTAAGCGAAGCGCAAATGGATGTGCCCAGTCCCACTTTCACAATCGTCCAAACCTATGATGCCCCGCAATTTCCTATCTGGCATTTTGATATGTATCGCATTGAAGATGAAAGTGAGCTGGATGAACTTGGCCTAGATGAAACAATTGATGGTCTCACCCTCATTGAATGGCCATCCCGCATGGGCGAACAATTGCCCACCTACCGCCTTGATATCACCTTAGACTTAGACGCCACTGGCCGAAGCGCCACCCTGACAGGGCATGGCGAAGATTGGATAAAACGTCTTGCAAACTTCTCCTGATACAGCCCGCGAACAGCAACGCCTCGCCTTTCTTTCTGCCAATGGATTGGGAGATGCCATACGCACGCCTCTTGCCGCAGATGCATCAACGCGTCGGTATGAACGTCTTACACCGCGTGACGGCTCTGCCAATATCATGTTTATGGATGCCCCTATTTTGGCAGAAGGCGCGCCTTGCCCTGTAGATGCTGATGAAGATACACGCAATGCAATGGGGTGGAACGCACAGTCTCGCCTAGCTGCAAGCCGCGTTGAAGCCTTTGTCGCTGTCGCAGCACACCTTCAAGCAATTGGACTATCAGCGCCGCAAGTTTTAGCTTTTGATTTGCAATATGGCTTTGCCCTGCTTGAAGATATGGGCGATGCCATTTTTGCACGCGTCATTGAGCAAGGCGAAAGCGAACCTCGCCTTTATGCAGCAGCTGCAAAAGCGCTAGCAATTGTGCACCAAATTCCAGTTGCCCCTTCATTACCCGCTGGCGACACACAATGGCCAATCCTTGATTTTGACCGTCTGGCTTTAGCTGTAAACGCAGACCTATTTGTCGATTGGATGCCTCAGTACGACCCGCACACACGCGTTTCTGCATCTGACCGAAGCGCTTGGAATGATGCGCGTGATGATTTGATTGCCCAAGCACTCACCTTTCCCCGATCCCTGATCCTTCGTGACTATCATGCAGAGAATTTAATCTGGCTACCAGAACGCACCGGCGCAAAACAAGTTGGATTGTTAGACTTTCAAGACGCTGTCATGGGATGGGGTGAATGGGATTTTGCGATGCTGCTGCAAGACGCCCGACGCAATGTCACCAAAACAGCAAGCGAAGCCGCCATTATTGCTTATCTTGATGAAACAGGCGGTTCCCGTGACGTTTTCGATAAGCGGCTGGCTGTCCTTGGTGCTCTCAATGCTCTGCGCGTTGCTGGCGTATTTGCGCGCCTCGTCAAGCGAGATAACAAACCCAAATATAATGATTTCCAACCGCGTCAGCTAAAATTGCTCTCGCAAAATCTACAACATCCTGCATTATCAAAAATGCACGCTGTGTTTAAAACAATAGCGCCACACATATTGGAACTCAGTTCTGGGGGGAATTAGGCCATGACGATCAAGACTGCCATGCTGATGGCTGCCGGCAAAGGTACACGCATGCGCCCCCTCACCGATACTTGCCCCAAACCGCTCATCAAAGTGGCAGGCAAAAGTTTGATTGATCACACGCTTGATAATCTCATAGCCGCAGGCATAGAGCGTGCCGTCATTAATGTGCACTACCTCGCAGACCAAGTAGAGACGCATTTTAAAAACCGCACCGATATTGAAATTCTCATTTCAGATGAACGCAACGAACTTCTAGAAACAGGCGGCGGTGTCGTGAAGGCACGCCCCCTGCTTGGCGATGACCCTGTGCTCATTTGTAATACAGATGCTTTCTGGCTCAATGATAATGGCGCGACAATTCACAGCCTGATCAACGCCTATAATCCCGCTCAAATGGATAGCTTATTGCTGTTAGCTAAACGCGATCATTCAATGGGATATCACGGCAAGGGTGACTTTGACCTTGCTGACACGGGCGAACTGATCCGACGAGGCGATGCACCTTCTGCGCCCTATGTCTTTGCTGGCATGTATGCATTTAACCCCAAAACAATTTCCCACATGGAAACCTCCTGCTTCTCTGCCAATGTGTATTGGAATGAAAGCGCTGCGAAAAATCGCCTTTTTGGGCATGTCTTAGCCCCATTCTGGATGCATGTGGGTGATCCAGATGCTCGAGATGAAGCAGAAAAATTAATTCAAGAAGGCAAGGTATAGCACATGAATACGGGTCTAGTTGCTGCAAAAGATATCTTCACGCTTCCCACGCCGCGTATCTTCACGATTCCCCCCGCAACAAGCTTTCTTGATTCACTCGCCAGAACTCTCAGTGAAACACTGAACCTGCAAGATGATCCTGCTGCATTGGCCGATGCGGTAATATTTTGTCCAAACAAACGTTCCTCTCGCGCCATTGCGCAAGCTTTCCATGTTCTCGCAACGGAAAAATACGGGCACAAAGCCCTTATTGCACCTGAAATCCGCGTATTGGGGGATTTGGAAGATGACCACACCATCGCACCTATTGGGGTTTCTGAGTTAGAATTAGGACCGCCGCTCTCCCCGTCCAAACGACGCGGCGCACTTGCGAATCTAGTACAAAAATTCAGAGCCGAGGACCCTCTCCCACCAAGCTCAGCACTAACTGTTGCAGATCAGTTGGGTAGCTTGCTTGATCAAGCTGCAATGGGAGAAGGCGTAGACTGGAGCAAATTAGAGACCCTCGTTGACGATGCCGATCTAGCTAAACATTGGCAATTATCAGCCAAATTTCTAGAAATCGTTGGAGAATATTGGCCCGCTCACCTCGACGAAGAAGGTGCAACCGACCCCATGGCCCGCAGGGTAGCTGCAGCGCAAGCGCTGGCTAACAACTGGCACAATAAACCACCTAAACACCCCATCATCATAGCGGGGTCCACAGGGGCAACCCCCGCCACGCGCTTGCTCATGCAAGCTGCAATGAATTTGCCTCAAGGCGCGGTTGTTCTACCCGGATTAGACCCTGATGTCTCAGAAGATGCATGGTCAGCCATCGCATCCAGCCCCAGCCATCCACAACACACATTGCAACGCGCTCTTGGCAAACTTGGCGTGGATAAATCCCATGTTATCAAATGGCCCGGCGCGGTTGAAACACCCAATAATGAAGCCCGCCGCAAGCTAATAAACGAAGCCCTTGCCCCCGCCTCAACTACTAAAGACTGGACCGACCGCCTCAAAGTATTATCAGGCGCAGAAAGCCCAAAACACCTTGTGGAATCAGGACTTAAAGGCCTCACACTCATCGAAGCAGAAGATGAATCAGAAGAAGCATTAGCAGCTGCATTACTGCTTCGCGAAGCATTGGAAACAAAGGGAAAAACCGCTGCACTCGTATCACCTGATGGATCACTTGTACGCCGCGTTTCTGCCTTACTAACCCGCTGGGGCGTTGAAATAGACCCTTCCAGTGGAACGCCGTTTTTGCAAACGCCACACGGGGCATTATTCGCACTCATGTTTCAATGGCTTCGCGATGAAGGCGATCCAGTGCAAATGCTCTCCTTGCTAAAACATCCCCTTGTGCGCATTGGGTGGGATGAAGAAAATTACCAATCTGCCCTCATCGAACTAGAAGCCCACGCCGATGAATTTGGTAAAGACAGCATCATGCGCGGGCCTCGCCGCCACGATTCACTTGAAGAATTAGCCGACAAGCTTGGCATGAATAAACGCGCACAATCAGCCCAACTGATCCGCGATCTAGTCAGCGCGACCCGCCAGTGTGAAATCCGCCCCTCCACAATGCAAAAGCCAATTGATGGGAATAGTTTTGCACGTTCTATTGCGCGCCTTGCAGAACGATTAGTTACAACACCCGCAGAAACAGGCTCAACCCGCCTCTGGCGCGGAAGCGTTGGCGCAGAGGCAGCGCGTTATCTGGAAGCATTGGCCGAAATCTCTCAAGAGTTAGGCGAGGTCGCCCCCGACCTTTGGGGTGAATTTGCCGAAGCCATTGCCTCCGAACGCGCCATACCACCACGCGGCGGTGAACACCCAAGGCTTGCTATTTGGGGACCACTGGAAGCGCGCCAACAAATGCGCGACGTGATAGTCCTCGCCAGTCTGAATGAAGGCGCATGGCCTGCTGCTGCGGCTGCAGATAGTTTCCTTCCGCGCCGTTTGCGTAAAAAATTGGGTCTACCTGATCCAGAAGAGCGCTTGGGACTATCTGCGCACGACTTTGCACAACTTGCTTGTGCGCCAGATGTAAAGCTTTTGCGCTCCAAACGTGTAGACGATAAACCCGCCGTCGCATCGCGCTGGTTATGGCGCCTACGCACACTTTCAGCCGGTGGTCTTGGCTCGCCCGAAGCTGTTGATGAAGCTCTCCATCCCACACCTCAAAATGATCCGCTCGTTTGGGCCAGAGCAATGCGTAAAGCACGTACTTATGCGCCTGCTCAACCGCCCGCCCCCAAACCGCCCATTGATGCGCGCCCGACTGTTTTCTCCGTTTCGCGTGTAGCAACACTTATCCGAGACCCCTACGCTGTTTACGCATCTGACGTGCTTAAACTTAAGCCTCTCGCGCCTGTGGGTGCTGACTCTGGCCCTGCTGGACGCGGTACCGCAATTCACGCAGCCGTCGAACGCTATGAAATTGAAGGCGGTGATATCATGCGCCTAATCAATGAAGAGCTAAAGGCAGCAGGTGAAACAACCACAGCAATAGAATTGAACCGCCCGCTATGGTCTCGGGCAGCAGACGCCTATCTTGTTTGGCGAAATGAACGTGAACCCCGCGTGCGTGAGAAAAAACTGGAAATCAAAGGAAGTATCACCTTTGAAGTTTCCGGTCGCAAATACATACTTCACGCCAAGGCCGACCGTATTGACCTTTTGAAAGACAACACCTTCGCCATTATCGATTTTAAAACCGGAACACCCAAAACCAAGAAGCAATTGGAAACAGGGCTTGAACCACAATTGCCTCTGGAAGCTTTAATTGCACATGGTGGCGGTTTTGAAAAATTGCCCGCAGCAGACACATCTGAACTCATCTACGTATCCCTCGCACCAGGGGCAGCCAGCACAAAAGCAGATAATGGCAAACCCGTTAAATTGGATGAGGGACCAATGGCAGAAGCGCAAAAAGCGCGGGACGGATTTCTAAGACTCATCCATTCCTACTCTACACTTTCACAGGCGTATTACTCCAAACCCCGCGCCGAATTTACATGGGCCGTCTCAGATTATGACCGCCTTGCCCGCCGCGACGAATGGACATTGGATGCAGGAGCTGACGCATGAGCAATTCAACTTCATGGCCAGATTACGAACGCACGATTCAAGGTCAATTTGATGCTGCAACTCCAACCCATTCCGCATGGGTGTCAGCAAATGCTGGATCAGGGAAAACCAAAGTCCTGATTGACCGCGTTGCGCGGCTTTTGCTCAATGGTGTACAGCCTGATGCCATCATGTGTGTGACCTACACCAAAGCCGCTGCATCAGAGATGCAAGCCCGCCTTTTTAAGCGCCTGGGCGGTTGGTGTGTGGCCACAGATAAGGAATTGGCTAAAGAGCTAGCAGATCTTCAAAAACGCGATGTAAGAGAATACAATTCTGAAGATCTCGGTAAAGCCCGTGAACTTTTTGCCTTAGCGCTTGAGACACCCGGCGGTTTGCGCATTGAAACTATTCACGCGTTTTGTGGTCGCCTATTGCGCCGCTTTCCACTGGAAGCAAATATCGCCCCCGGATTTCAAGAATTAGACGACACCGACGCCACACGTTTGTGGGATATTGCAATGGCAAAATTAGCTGCCGATGCTGCCTACGAGAACCCAGAAAATAGTGACGAAATTAAAGCTGCCCTACAAACTGCAGCACTTGCAGCGGGTGGAAATGGCCTTGCGGGACCGCTGCGTTCATTGCTTTTCAAGCAAGCTGAAATTACCGGCTTCATCAAGCAACACGGCGGCATGGATAACGCCCTTGCAGCCTTAAAACAAGCTGTCGGCGCTGGTGATGAAAGCGTGGATAGCCTCATCACATATGCGATGGGGCCTGCTTTTCCAAAAGAAAAAATCCGCCCCTTCATCGCACCATTGTATGATGGCGCTAAAACGGACCAGACAAGCGCAGAAATTCTCGAAAAAACCGTCCTCGCCAAAACACCTCACGAGGCATTTACACACTATAAGGGCTTGTTCCTGACATCTTCAGACGTCTTCAGGAAATCCAATCCCTACACCGTAAAAATCGCAAAATCTTCACCTGAGATCGAAGATTTGTTTCAGATCAAATCCATCCCCGAGGGCGAAGAAGTTTACCGGATGCGCAATTTGCTGGAGCAAATAAACGCCCGTGAAACCTATGAGCGATCTGCCGCTTTACTTACCTTGTCCAACATCGTGTTTTCCGACTATGCCCGCCAAAAACGCCGCCGCGCCGCCATGGATTTTGACGACCTTATCGAAAGCGCCGCAGGCCTACTCACCACACGCTCAATGGCGCAATGGGTGTTGTGGAAGCTGGAGGGCGGCTTGTCTCATATATTGCTAGATGAAGCCCAAGACACCAGCCCTGATCAATGGCGATTACTACAAGCACTCACCTCAGAGTTTTTCTCTGGTGAAGGTATAGAGCACGAAACACCCCGCACCATGTTCGTCGTGGGCGATGAGAAACAATCCATCTACTCCTTCCAAGGTGCCGACCCCGAAAAATTTCTCTCAAAACGCCAAGAATTTATCACGGATAGCGCCAAAGCAAAGCAAGATAACAAAACGCCCGACATTCTGATGTCATTCCGTTCAGCGCCACAAGTGCTTGCATTCGTGGATGAAGTTTTCGACATGGGCGCATTTGATGGCGATGCACCTTTCTCGCTCAAACCGCCAGAAGATGGCAATGTGATGCGCCACCTCCCTTTCCGCAAAAATCACACTGGATGCGTTGAGTTATGGCCGTTGCAGCGCCCCAAAATTAGCGAGGAAACGACACCTTGGGATGCGCCATTGGGCCAAGACCTTGAGTCAAACCCTAAAGGCGAACTCGCAGACCGCATCGCAGAATGGGTTAAAAATATCATCGATACAAAGCAAGCAATTTTTGATGAAGGAAAAATGCGTCCCGCTCGCCCAGGCGATGTGCTTATTCTTGTGCGCGGCCGTAAAGGCGGTTTGTTTGACGCGATAATCAAATCTCTTAAAACCCACAACATCCCTGTTGCGGGTGCAGACAGGATCGAACTACTCGACTCGCTTCCTGTACAAGATTTGCTCAACCTGATCCGTTTTGTCCTTTGTCCCCAAGATGATCTCACGCTGGCTGAAATCCTAACCGGACCATTTGGCGGCCTCAATGAAGATGAACACCTTTTCCCGCTCGCTCATAACCGAAAACAAGCAAGCCTTTGGTCGCGCGTATTAGAGAGCGAGATGCCCGCCATTGAGCCTGTCCGTCAGTTTTTGGTGGAATGCTTAGAGCGCAAACATTTACAGCCCTATGAGTTCCTCACTGCCATCTTGGAAACAACCCGCGCCGATGGGCTAGATGGCTGGACTCGCATACAAACACGTCTAGGTGCTCCTGCCCGCGAACCCATGACAGCGCTTATGGACCGCGCTGCTGGATTTGATGCCAAAGGCCCATCTTCTATGCAGCTTTTCCTTGCCACGATTGAAAAATCAGGCGGCGAGGTTAAACGTGAACTCTCTGGTCCCCAAGATGAAGTGCGCGTGATGACAGTTCACGGTTCTAAGGGACTGGAAGCACCTATCGTCATCGTCCCCGACACATGCTCCGCATCGAAATCAGGTGTCGATAATAATTTACTCCTCACCAGTGAAGATGACGGCACCGAATGCCGCGCTGGCATGCCCATCTGGAGCGGTTCAGCGAAAAATGATACGCCTGTCGCCGCAAAATTGCGCCAACTCGCAGAGGCACGCGCAACACGCGAACATCGGCGCTTGCTCTATGTGGCACTGACACGCGCGCAAGACCGCCTCCTCATATGCGGTCCATGGTCTGGCGGCGCAAAGAGCAAAACAGGACACCCAGACACTTCATGGTATGCAATATGCGATAAGGCCATGCGGCGCCTTGTCGATAAAGATCTCGCGCAAATTATAGAAGCGCCCGACACAGATGAGGATGAGGATGACGGCGAAGAAAAACCATTTTTCTATCAATATGGTGCGCCTCAGAACCCAGAGATAGCACCTGTAAAGGCTGAAGACGCGCTCGATTTCATGCCCGACTGGGTCCATAAAATGGTGCCTCATGAATCCACTGGTGTTCGCTATGCAGCGCCGTCATCGCTTTTGGGAGATGACCCTCCTGTATTACCCCCCTTCGTAAAATCCAATGATGAACGCCTAAAACGTGGACGCCTCATCCACACGCTTCTGCAAACCCTGCCTGACATTCCTCAAGAAGATTGGCATAGACATGCCATGCATTTCTTGCGGCGCGATTCAGAGCTGACAGAAGATCAACGACAAGAAATGTTTGATCGGGCAACCAGCGTCCTCAATGATCCATTGTTTGATCCAATATTTGGAGCCAATGGACGAGCTGAGGCACCTATAGTAGGCGGCAATTCCAAGAAATTACCTAAAGGTCTCATGATAAACGGACGAGTTGACCGTCTCGTCATCACGCAGGACGCCGTCTTAATCGTTGATTTCAAAACCGACCGTCCAGCGCCCGCACGCGAGAAAGATGTAGGAGATGCCTATACCGCGCAGATGGCCGCATATCGCGCCGTCCTCGAATCAGCCTACCCAGATAAAAAGGTCCGGTGTGCCCTTGTATGGACGGACGGCCCTAAATTGATGGAGCTAGATCAGCAGCGCATGGATGATGCTTTAAAGGCACTCACGGTGTTGTGAGCAAACTTCAACGCGGTTTACAGAAAAGCTAGGTGTAATTTCTTTCAAAACACACTATCTCATTAGCAATGAGTTTCGAACGGAGACATGAATATGAGCGTGATTAACACGACAGACGACAAATTTGACGAAGACGTAATCCAATCAGAAGGCACAATCATTGTCGACTTCTGGGCGGAATGGTGTGGACCTTGTAAACAAGTGAGCCCTCACCTTGAGGCTTTAGCAAAAGAAAAAGAAGGCGAAATCAAGATTGTAAAAGTCAATGTTGATGAAAACCCAATGACTTCTGGCCGCTTTGGTGTGCGCGGAATGCCAACATTGATGATCTTCAAAGAAGGTAAAGTTGCAGCAACTCACCTTGGCGCAATGTCTAAAAGCCGTATTGAAGAGTGGATCGCTGAATCTGCTTAAAGCTAAATGCTTTATGCCTTTAATCAATCAAAAGCCTCGCTGGATAATCTAGCGAGGCTTTTTTATGCAGGCTAGTGTAACAATTTATGGATAATCAATTGTGCACCCCGCGCAAAAGTAGGCGGATCAAACTCTTCCAAATGAACGCCCATAATGCTTGCAAGCATGATTTTCGTTATAAACTCCGGTTCTTCATATCCCGCGTCTTCAAGAATATCTTCCACTTGTTTATGCAACCATTTTTTGAATGAATGGATATCATCGGCAGAAAGACGCCCTTCTTCACTTAGCAATTCTGCTTTGTGCGGAGAACCATGAAACACTTTATGCATAACCAGAAATTTGCAGGCCAACGCATGAAAAATACGCTCTGAAGGCGTTCCTTCACTGGGCAGGTTTTCTAGGAAAGCTGCTTTCATTTCTTCTACAATGGTGCTCACAACCGATTTAAAAACAGCATCCTTATCTGGAAAATATCCATACAGGGTTGGCTTCGCGATTCCAGCCGCTTTCGCAATCGCCTCCATAGTGGTGGCGCGATGGCCGCGCTCTAGAAAAACCTTCCGCGCTGCAATGACGATCCGATTTCGCCTTTGCACTAATATTTCTGACTCTTTTGACATTTTCATACTTTAAATCAAAACATATTGAACTATATTAGTACAATTCGTTCAGAATTAATAGTTTCCTTCCACTTCTAATCTACAAATTCAAAAAACAGGACCCTACCGCAAATGACTGAGATAGTTTTCGTCACTGGAGTATCTGGCTTCTTGGGAGGGCAAATCACTATGGATTTGCTAGATGCGGGCTATCATGTTCGGGGTAGTATTAGGAATCCCCAAAAAGAAAATTCTATACGAGAAAATTTCAAATCTCTAGGAAAAGACATATCGAGGCTAGAATTTGTTACGCTAGATCTACTCAAAGATGCTGGTTGGGACGACGCCCTCAAAAATTGCCACCATCTCATTCACGTTGCATCTCCCTTCGTAACCCAAATCCCTAAAGATAAAAATGAACTCATAGAACCGGCAGTAAACGGTACGGTGCGGGCAATAAGTGCTGCCCTGAAAGCAGATATCAAACGTATCGTGCTAACCTCCTCCACTGTAGCAATCACACAGGGACACCCTAAAACAGCCCAAGCACATTTTAGCGGCAAGGACTGGACGAATTTACAATCAGCTGACGTGATGCCCTATCCAGAGTCCAAAACACGCGCAGAAATGGCTGCATGGGACCTCATGAAAAACGCCGGCCGCAGTGAGGATCTAGTCGTTATCAATCCCGGTTTCATAACTGGGCCTCTGCACAATACCGACCCCGGCACGTCTGGCACAATTTTATTGCGTTTTCTGAAAGGCGACATGCCCGCCATTCCAAATATGTCACTTATTACCACTGATGTGCGTGACGTATCCAAAGCCCACATTGCAGCCCTCACCACGACACAATTTGCAGGCAAACGCATTCCAATCTCTTCAGGAAGCCTCACATTTAAAGAACTAGCCGATATTTTGCGAGATGCATTCCCAGCTTACGCAAAATCAATTCCCACCCGATCTGCACCAGATTTTCTTGTGCGAATACTCGCACTCTTTGATCGGGATATTAGGGGTAATTTATGTGAGCTTGGAGTCTACAAAACCATAGACAATAGCGATGCGATTTCCCTTATGGGCAGCGCACCAACACCTGTTCCAGACGCTATAACCGCAATGACTCAAAGTTTGATAGATTACGGCTTAGCACCCAAGCCCTAATAGTGGGAGTATTAGAGAACGCTCTCTTCATTCAATGCTAAAATTGCGCCCGCAAGATATAGTGAACCACACACATACACCATTTCAGGGGCCAGTTCCTTGAGGCGCTCCACCGCATCTTCAAGTGAAGAGACTGCATCAGCCTTTGCTTTGTTATTGCGCGCAATCTCAGCTAATCGTTGAGGCTCGGCACCCGATCCACCTTCTTGCCCAGCATCCGCTGGCAGAGGCATCATTACAAACCTCGACACATAAGGTGCAATCGCGGCAATAATTTTTTCTGCATCCTTGTTATTTTGCATTGCCATCAAAATAACAGGCAAAACATCATCATCGTGGTGGCGTTTAGCAATCGCATCCGCAAAAGCTTTCGCACCAGCAGGATTGTGCGCCCCATCAATTACAATTTGCGCGCCAATTGATTGCTGGAATGGACCACGCTTTAAGGACTGCATACGCGCTGGCCATACAGCCTCCCGCAACCCTGCCCCCATTGAGGTTGCATCCACGCCGCGCAAACCAAGCACACGCATAGCAGCGCAAGCGCAGGCAGCATTCAGACGTTGATGTGGGCCAGCTAAACCAAGCCACGGAGCTTTTATCTGACCCGCACTATCTTCAAAAACAAAAGCTTCACCTTCAAGCCAATCTTTCCAATCTCGCCCCGCCAGAATCACATTCGCTGCTTTATCACGTGCTGCTTCAAGTAAAGACTGAGTTGCGTCTTCCTCAGCTTGCTCACCAATAATGACTGGTGTGTCAGATCGCATAATACCAGCTTTGGTGCGGGCAATTGAGGATATGTCAGACACCCCAAACATTTTCTCATGATCCCGTCCAATACTCGTGATAATACAAGCATCTGGTCGCACCATAACGTTTGTCGAATCAAGCTCTCCACCAGCACCAGTCTCTATAATGCAAAAATCAGCCTGGATTTGGCTGAATAATAAAAATGCAGCCGCAGTAAGTGCCTCAAAATAGGTTAAATCAACGCCTGTATCTTCCACGCGTTCAAGAGCAGCTACCAATTCATCATCCGTCACAAGCCGCCCATTCAAACGAATACGCTCATTGACGCGAATGAGATGAGGTGACGTAAAGACATGCACCCCTAAATCAGATGCTTCTCCCATAGCTCGCAAAAATGCAGCTACAGACCCTTTACCATTTGTGCCAGCAATATGGATTGTCGGCGGTAATTTATTTTGTGGATCACCCAATATCGCGAGCGCCTGTTTGATCCTGTCTAGGCCAAACCGGATATCCACACGGCCGCGCGGATCTGTAAAGGCTGCCAAAGCAGCTTTTACCGTATGATCGTCGCCGCCGCTCAAGGTTATTCTGCTTCCGGCTTCGCTTTGGTTTTAGCCTTGGCTTTCGGTGCTGAAGCTTTTGGAGCTTTCTCTTTTTCTGGTGTAATTTCCGCCTCTACAGGCTTCACATCCTCTTTGCCATTCATCAGCATAGATAGAATTTTACCAAGTGTTTCAGGTAGTTCACGGCGATCAACCACCATATCTACCATGCCACGCTCACGCAAAAACTCTGAACGTTGGAAACCTTCAGGAAGTTTTTCACGGATAGTTTGCTCAATCACACGCGCACCGGCAAAAGCGATCATAGCTTCTGGCTCACCAATGTGAATATCGCCAAGCATCGCATATGACGCAGCCACACCACCTGTTGTTGGGTCGGTCAACACCACAATATACGGCAAACCCGCATCTTTAAGCTCTGAAATGGCGATCGTTGTGCGTGGCATTTGCATAAGGGATAATGCTCCCTCCTGCATGCGTGCACCACCAGATGCCGTGAATACGATCAAAGCTGAACGCGTTTTCAGTGCCTCTTCAGCAGCGGTCAGGAAAGCTTCCCCTGCTGCCATACCAAGTGATCCACCCATAAATGCAAAGTCTTGCACAAGGATAACGGCGTTCTTGCCACCTACTTTACCAGCAGCAGCAGACATACAATCTTCACGGCCTGTTTTCGCACGTGATGATTTCAAACGATCGACATACTTGCGGTCATCTTTGAACTTTAGTGGGTCTTTAACCACTTCTGGCAATTCAAGCTCTGTGTAGGAACCTTCGTCAAACATGCTTTTAAAACGCATATCTGGACCGATACGCAAATGCGCACCAGCTGGCGTTACATACAACGAATTTTCTAGGTCATCCTTGTAAACAAGGTCACCAGATTTAGGACATTTAATCCAAAGATTTTCCGGCGTATCTTTTTTACCGAAAACGTTTTTCAGGCCCGGTGGCAGATTGGTCAGCCAGCTCATCTGGACACTCCCTGTACTCTATAAATACTCATATTAAGATCGTCCCTCAGCAATAGCTTCAGCAAGGGTTTTCACAAGTGCGCCCATACGTTTAGGAGCATCTGAAGGTACGCCCGCCTCAATCGCCGCGCGTACTTCTTCCACAATAGCCGATCCAACGACAACCCCATCTGCTAGACGGGAAAATTCAGCAGCCTGCTCGGGCGTCTTCACACCAAAACCAACAGCTACAGGCAGTCCAGATGCCCCTTTGGCACGGTCAACACCTGCTTTAATATCGGTTTGAACACCCGTTCCCGCGCCCGTGATTCCGGCAACAGAAACATAATAGACGAATCCAGACGATCCATCCGCAACCACTTTCATGCGGTCTTGCGTCGTTGTCGGTGTCGCAAGACGAATCACAGCAAGCTGTAAATCACCCAATGCGGTGCGGAGTTCAGCGTCTTCCTCAGGCGGCAAATCCACAGTAATCACACCATCAACGCCAACATCTGCGGCCGCTTCCGCGAAAGCTTGATAGCCCATTTTATGAATTGGGTTTGCATACCCCATAATAATAATCGGCGTGTCTTGGTTCGTTTCACGAAAACGCTTCGCAACGCTTAGAACGTCCGCCAGCTTTGTTCCCGCTTTAAGCGAACGTTGCGCTGCTTTTTGAATTGCAGGTCCATCTGCCATTGGGTCCGTAAAAGGTGCTCCCAGCTCAATTATATCCGCACCATTTGCAGCCAGCGCCTTTACAGCTTCAAAGGATGTTTCAAGATCAGGATCACCACACATCATATACGCCACAAACGCTGCGCGGTTTTGTGTTTTTGCTTTTTCAAAAGCTGCAGAAATACGTGAAATAGGCATAAATTCTATGACTTCGTGTTTGTGGTTAGCCAATCTGCATAGCGCGCATTTGATTCAATGCAAGGCAATGCAAGTATTGCGGGAATTTCGTGCGGATGCATATCGATCACTTCTGCTTCGATTTTGCTATAATTATCTTGTGGTGCTTTTGCCCAAACGACCCATTCGTCTTCTCGAACAAGCTCATCCTCCCACATATAGACCGCCTCAACAGGTCCATCGATATTTACGCAACCAGCCAATTTCTTGACAATCAGCGTTTCACCAATAGCGGCAGCGCATCGGTCATCTGGGCAATTAATACGAATGAGAAGAATGTTTGCCATCTAATCAATATCAATCCCAAGGTGACCCGCGACGGAAAATACATCTTTATCACCGCGACCACATAGGTTCATGATGATAAGACCATCTTTTCCAAGCTCTTTGGCAACATCCCCCACCCGCGCAATCGCATGCGCTGGCTCAAGAGCTGGGATAATACCTTCTAGACGTGTACAGAGCTGGAAAGCATCAAGCGCTTCCTTGTCAGTACAAGTCAGGTACTCGGCACGACCGGTATCTTTAAGGAATGAATGCTCGGGTCCAATGCCCGGATAGTCCAACCCAGCAGAGATTGAGTGCGCATCTATAATCTGACCGTCATCATCTTGCAGAAGATATGTACGATTTCCGTGTAAAATACCCGGCTCACCACCATTCAATGCAGCGGCATGTTCACCTGTCTCAATTCCATGGCCCGATGCTTCCACACCTATCATACGCACGCTCTCATCCTCTAGGAATGGATGGAACAAGCCAATAGCATTTGACCCCCCACCAATACACGCCATTACAACATCTGGAAGACGCCCTTCGCGTTCTAGAATTTGTGCTTTGGCTTCACGCCCAATAACAGATTGAAAATCACGTACCATTTCTGGGTAAGGATGTGGACCAGCCGCCGTTCCAATAACATAGAATGTATCATGGACATTGGTTACCCAATCACGCAGCGCTTCATTCATTGCGTCTTTCAACGTCCCCGTTCCCGATGACACAGGAACAATCTCAGCACCCAACAATTTCATCCGGAAAACATTGGGTTTTTGGCGCTCAACGTCTGTTGCACCCATAAACACAGTACAGGGTAGCCCAAAACGCGCACAGATCGTCGCTGTGGCCACGCCGTGCTGTCCCGCACCCGTCTCAGCAATAATGCGTGTCTTCCCCATACGCAGAGCTAACAGCACCTGCCCAAGGCAATTGTTTACCTTGTGCGAACCCGTGTGGTTTAGCTCATCTCTCTTGAAGTAAATTTTCGCGCCATCAAAATGCTCGGTCAAACGTTCAGCATAATACATTGCTGACGGACGGCCCACATAATCCTGCATCAAACCACGATAGAGTTTCTCAAACTCAGGATCAGCTTTAGCGGCATTATATTCTTTTTCGAGGTCCAGAATAAGCGGCATAAGTGTTTCGGCAACATAACGTCCACCAAACTCACCAAAGCGCCCGCTTTCGTCTGGCCATTTATCCCAAGTATTGCGCGTGTCCATGACGAAACTTCCTTCTAAACCAATAATCTGTTGTCAGTTAGCGTGATCACAGCCAATGCGCTACGCTTAAAGCAAAATTCTTGTAAAAAACATCTGCCACTAGGTACAGCCACACATTGTGCGGCATTTATTCAAATCTAGCAGCTTTGATGAATGCTTCGACTTTCTTCTCATCTTTTACGCCGGGTTGAGCCTCAACGCCAGACGAGACGTCTACCATTTTTGCACCAGATTGAGAAATTGCAATTTGCACATTTTCAGCATCCAATCCACCCGCCAAAAACCAAGGCACAGGCGCGCGAAAGCCCTGCATTATTTCCCAGTTGAAGCGCGTTCCATTCCCGCCGGGCAATTTATCATCTGCCTTTGGTTTTGCATCAAACAACACATAATCATAGCAGCGCATTTCTTCTTGCGTAGGAAGATCACCTGTGAGCGATACGGAGTAAGCACGCATGATTTTTAGATCATGCCTCACAGCTCGGACCTGAGCCAGCATATCTGCATCCAAAGCGCCATGTACTTGAATGCCCGCAACGCTAGGCAGATCTTGCGCTATCTTTAGAAGTAATTCCACGCTTGGCTTTGCTAACACGACCCAAGAAAAAGCCTTCTTCCCGACAAAATGGGCCAGCTCCTCTATACGGGCTAACTCCAAATGGCGCGGACTTTTAGGAAAATGTACAAAGCCAACATGATCGGCACCCGCATCGATAGCGGTTTCAATCATCGCTTCTTGCTTTAGGCCACAAATTTTCACTGTATTCATAGACTTACATCACCGACAGAAAATTTTGACCAAATATATATACAGTACACAAAGAATACTACGCGTATAAAACAGAAAAGGCGACCATTCAGGCCGCCCTTTCGTAATCTACTCATGACTCTACATGAGTTAATCTATAAACGACTATTTCGCGCGAAGCAAGTCTCTGATTTCAGTAAGAAGAACCTCTTGAGCAGGCGGTGCTTCCGGCTCAGCTGGTGCTTCTTCCTCTTTTTTCTTGAGGTTGTTCATACCCTTGATCACAAAGAACACTGCCAAAGCTACGATCAAGAATGAAATAGTGTTGTTAATGAACACACCATAGCTCATTGCAACGGCTTCTGTTCCTGCTTCCGCATCGGCTGGCTTCAATATGTATTTCAAGTTAGCAAAATCAACGCCGCCCAATAGCAAACCAATTGGCGGCATGATGATGTCAGTCACAAATGACTTCACCACAGTTGCGAATGCGCCACCCATGATGAAACCAACAGCCATATCGACAAGGTTGCCCTTCATCGCAAATTCTTTAAATTCGGAAATCATGCCCATAATTTTACCCCTAAAACTATGACTCTAACGCCATTGTTCGAATCATTTGTAACCTCAAACTACACATTTGAAATTCCACCGCAACACTCCTATGCAGAGGCTTCTGAGGAAGGCGAAGCCTCTACACTTTCATTATTCCATTCTATATTGCTTGAAGAACGACCATAATTCTTCGGTCGCCTTAAAATCCTGAGATGTATTTCCCAATCGCGGCGCAGGTTTATTTCCCGGCCAAGTATGCCCACCATTTTCGATAAAATAATATTCAACGCTCGCCCCGTTGCGACAACCCGAATACTTATAGTGCGTTGTACGTGTTTGATCAGCCTTATCAACATCCGCAAGCTGGCGAACCTCAGGCTGCACTGAACACGCATACGCATTTATAAACATATCAAGCGTTTCCTGCACAGGACGGGAATTATTAGTTCGCCCCTGCTCAGGTGGGAGTTCATCTTTCTCACCGTGAATGAAAGCAATTGGCGTGACGTCTGAAGGAACACAGTCTGTGTGAGCAGTAGAGCCGACACCTGCAACAGATGCCATCGCAGTGAAAACATCCCCCGCCTCACAAACCAAACGAGACACCATCATACCACCATTCGAGAAGCCCGCTACATAAACACGTTTTGGATCAGTACCGTAATCTGCATGAACCCTATCAACAACATGCTTTAGAAAGCCGACATCATCCACACCGGTCTCCATATTCAAAGCGTTCCAATGGGTTACCGCTTTCCCCCTCCATTCAACGCTGGCCCCTTGAGGATAAACGACAACAAAATTTTCTCGATCACCTACCTCCTCCCAACGCTGGCTCTTCATCAGTGAATGATTGGTGCCGGGGCGCCCATGAAGAGACATTACGAGTGCTGATTTTTCGTTAGGAGTATAATTTGGCGGAATATGAACAATATAACTTCGCTCTAAGCCATCATAGGAAAGCTCATATTCTATATTCCCATTCTCATCATGCCCCAGGACAGCCACCCCCAATACTGCCGAATTGGCGTCATCAGAGGATACACTCCGGGATTTATGTTCATCGTTACCGGAATTGCCTGCTGCGCATCCCGCGAAGAGAAGGCCAAAAACACAAATTGAATTTCTGAATATATTTTTCGAACGATAAAGCACAATGAACCTCCAACTTTGCAGAGGCTCATTTAGGCACCTAATTGCTAATAAAGCAACATCAGGTATCGTTATCTGTCTTCTGGGTCTTCACCATTATTTAAGCGTGCACGCAATTCTTTACCCGCCTTAAAAAAGGGTACGAATTTTTGTTCCACGCTAACGGATTGACCTGTTCGTGGATTGCGTCCGGCGCGCGCATCACGCTTGCGAACCGAAAAAGCACCAAAGCCACGAAGTTCCACGCGGTCTCCTGCTTCCAGGGCCGCCGCGATGTCATCAAGAATAACATCCACAATACGTTCCAC
This sequence comes from Hirschia litorea, assembly GCF_042665075.1. Lineage (NCBI taxonomy): Bacteria > Pseudomonadati > Pseudomonadota > Alphaproteobacteria > Hyphomonadales > Hyphomonadaceae > Hirschia > Hirschia litorea. The sequence goes on from NZ_JBHTBR010000004.1 coordinate 203,028, forward strand.
TTCACGTGGGCGTACTTCGGGACGTTCTTCGGATAGACGTAATATGAGTTCTGAACGGAGCATGACGTTATGTTGAAATGAAAAAGGCCCAAAAAGCAAGTACTTCTCGGGCCTTATCGTTAATTTTTTATCGGAATCGCGATTCCGACCACCTTTTTAGCGGGTGAACTATTCTTTTTCTTCGCTTGTGTTGAAAGCCGCGCTCAAAATATCACCAAGAGACGCACCTGATTCGGCTGAACCATATTGCTCTACAGCTTCTTTCTCTTCGCGAATCTCAAGCGCTTTCACTGACAGACCAACGCGGCGTGATGCTTTGTCGAACTGAGTGATAAGAGCGTCCATCTTGTCACCAACTTTGAAACGCTCTGGGCGTTGCTCAGCACGGTCACGAGATAGGTCAGACTTACGGATGAATGCAGTCATTTCCTGACCTTCATCACCGAAGGAAACTTCGATACCGCCAGTTGTCACTTCAGTCACAGTTACAGTCACTGTTTTGTTCTTACGAACGTCTGAAGATTCAATCGGGTCACCAGAAAGCTGCTTGATACCTAGAGAGATACGCTCTTTCTCAACATCAACATCAAGAACACGTGCTTTAACAGTGTCGCCTTTGTTGAAGTCTTGAATTGCTTCTTCACCAGAACGGTTCCAGTCGATATCGTTGATGTGAACCATACCGTCAAGCTCAGGGCCAAGACCGATAAACATACCGAACTCAGTGATACCGCGAACTTCACCCTCAACATCAGTACCAGTTGGGTGCTCTGCAATGAAAGCTTCCCATGGGTTGTTTTGAGTTTGTTTCAGACCAAGAGAGATACGACGCTTGTCGCTGTCTACATCAAGAACCATAACTTCTACTTCTTGAGAAGAAGAGATGATTTTGCCTGGGTGTAGGTTTTTCTTCGTCCAGCTCATTTCAGAAACGTGGATAAGACCTTCAACACCATCTTCAAGCTCAACGAACGCACCGTAGTCAGTGATGTTTGTCACTTTACCGTTCAATTTAGAGCCCAATGGGTATTTCGCTGCAACGCCATCCCATGGGTCTGACATCAATTGCTTCATACCAAGAGAGATACGTTGTGTGTCTGGGTTGATCTTGATGATCTGAACTTCAACTTCTTGACCAACTTCCACAACTTGGCTTGGGTGCGATACGCGCTTCCAAGACATGTCTGTGACGTGGAGAAGACCATCAATTCCGCCAAGGTCAACGAATGCACCGTAATCAGTGATGTTTTTGATCACACCACGACGCTGCTCGCCCTCACCCATGTTACCCACGATCTCAGCACGTTGCTCAGCACGTGATTCTTCGAGAACCGCACGACGAGATACAACAATGTTTCCGCGTGGGCGGTCCATTTTAAGAATAGCAAATGGCTGCTCTTGGTTCATCAAAGGACCAACATCGCGGATTGGACGGATATCAACTTGAGAACCAGGTAGGAATGCGTTTACGCCGCCAAGGTCAACGGTGAAACCACCTTTAACACGGCCAACAATTGCACCCTTGATAGTTTCTTTAGCAGCGTACTGCCCTTCAAGACGGTTCCATGCTTCTTCACGGCGTGCTTTATCACGTGAAAGAACAGCATCTCCGAGCGCGTTTTCGATGCGCTCAAGGAAAACTTCAACCAACGCACCAACTTCAGGGCGTTTTTCATCTTGGGAAAATTCACGAGCCGGAATACGGCCTTCAGTTTTCAATCCGACATCAACAACAACAAAGTCGCTATCTACAGCTGTGACAGTAGCTGGGATAACCCGGCCTTCCATCATCTGGCTGCCGGAAAAACTGTCTTCGAACATCGCGGCGAAATCGTCGGTGCTCGGGTTCATCGAGTCTAAGTCAGACATCAACACTCCAAAATATATCGTCGTTACAGGCCAGCCGGTTGCCCCGGCGGTCTCGCTACACCATGTAGCTTCAGCATTCATTCTCCAATGGAGAAGCGGGCGGTATCCCGCTCTATCGCCCGTGAGTCAAGGCTTAGCGCTAGAATTGAAGGCCAATAAAGCATTTTAATGCGAAAGCCAACTTCTTTGCATCACAACAAAATTAGTAAGTTTTGCCCAATTTCACGTCGATATTCGCAAAATTATCTTCTCTCAAGATACACACATACACCTCAAGCAACAACTATTGAAGTACACAGCCACGTTTCCATCACGTATATTCATGTTTTAAGTTGCATTTCGCAGCAACAAATGCTCAACAAAACCCTCAACACAACTCTAGGGGGACTTCATGAAGTTGAACATTATCGTAGCAGCTTTTGCACTGTTACTTGGAGGCTGCGTTACAGGAACGCGCTCCGTCGATCTTGCTATGGACAGCTACACCAATGACAAGACGGCAAGTGGAGAAATCTATATTGCCAGCATTTCAGATGAACGCACTTTCGAGCAAAAACCAAAAGAACCCTCAACGCCTTCAGTAAAGGGAACACTTGAGGACATGTCGAAAGATGACTTGTCGAAACTCATTGGTCGACAACGCAATTCTTACGGCAAAGGTATGGGAATGGTCGCACTCCCCGAGGGCGGCACAATTCAAAACGAAATGCGCAAACTATTGGTAGAAGGACTCGAAAGCCGTGGCTACACCGTCACTGATAACCCTTCTGCGCCAATACAGCTAGCAGTCAATATATCCGACTTCTGGGCATGGTTTACGCCCGGTGCTTTCGTCGTCAAATTTGAAGCTATAGTTGGAAGTGAACTGAACTTCTCCGGCAGCGTAGATCAAACCATCTCCCCCTCTGCAAGAAGCATGAACAAGGCGCAAATTGCAAGTGATGCAAATTGGAGATTGGCTTACAAACGAGCCTTCGGGATCTTCCTTGAAGACTTAGATAAGCAATTGGACGAAGCTGGCCTGTAAACACTCATATCTAAACAGATGAAGGGCAGTTGAAACGTTCCGATTTCAACTGCCCTTTTTTATTGCTTATCCCGCATACTCAAACTCGACAAACACAAAGCAAATTCTACAGCTTCTGCGCAATATGCTTTAACGCGGCCTGCATAACCAGATCAGGCGTCATGTGCGTTGTGTCTATATGCAGCGCATCCTCCGCTGCTTTCATGGGGGCCACTTCCCGCGTTTTATCTCTGATATCGCGCTCTTTCAGCTCAATCGTCATCTGTTCAATTGAAATTGGCTTACCAGCCTTTTCCAATTCAAGACATCTGCGACGCGCTCTTTCTTCAACAGTCGCATCTACCCAAAATTTAACATTCGCTTCAGGACAAACAACCGTGCCGATATCCCGACCATCAAGCACAGCCCCGCCTTTTTGGTTCGCAAAGTCACGTTGCAAATTGAACAATGCCGTGCGTACAGTCGGCAATGCCGCGACTTTTGAAGCAGCCTGTCCTGCCTGCGCTGTCCGAAGGTCTGCATCAGCATAAGCGCTTAGATCCAATTTTGCTGCAATCTCAGCACACGCAGTTTCATCATCCAATGCAACGCCAGCCAAACTTGCCGCTAGGCCAGTCGCACGATAAAGCGCGCCCGTATCCATATGCGGCAAATCGAAATGCGCCGCGAGACGTTTCGCTAATGTGCCTTTACCAGACGCAAGCGTCCCATCAATCGCAATTATCATTTGCTTTAACCCTGCTCAATATCCGCGCCCAACGCCTGCATGTGCGCAAAAAAGTCAGGATAGCTTGTCGCAACTGCAGAAATATCATCCACACTCACAGGTGCCTTCGCCGCACATCCCATCACTAAAGCAGACATTGCTATACGGTGGTCGTGACAAGCATTCACAACGCCGCCCCCCGGTACACCGCCGCGTCCACACCCTTTAACAAGGAAACCATCAGGACGTTCTTCAGCATGCACACCATTAGCTTTGAGCATGTTTACAGTCGCTGTAATCCGGTCAGATTCTTTTACACGCAACTCTTCCGCACCTGTCACTAATGTATCGCCATCTGCAAAAGCTGCCAGCACACCAAATAAGGGAAATTCATCAATCATCGCTGGCACGATCGCCATATCCGGTGATTTTGCGCTCAAGCTGGAAGGGTTAGATGTGATTCTTGTAATCACTTCCCCACCGGACTCGCCCGTCTTAGTCACTTCTAGGTCAGCACCCATCGCCTTAGCAGCATGAACGAGTCCATCACGTGTTGGATTTTCCATCACATTCAGAACTGACACACTCCCCTCCTGCACAAGCAGACCAGCAGCCCATAGGAATGTCGCAGAAGAAGGATCGCCCGGAATATCGACATTCGTCGCTACAAGCTTCTGCCCGCCTTCAAGTGAAACACGCGTACCGCCATCTTTCTCTTCTACGTCCACTGTCACGCCAAAAGCACGTAACATACGCTCAGTGTGATCACGGGTTTTGCGTGGCTCATTCACGATTGTCGTACCAGTCGCGCCAAGTCCTGCCAGCATGACACAGGATTTCACCTGTGCAGAAGCGTGTGGAGGTGTGTATTCAATAGCTGTTAAAGGCGCACCTTCTAGCGTCAAAGGTAATTTACCACCATTTGATTCGTTTTTAGCCCCCATTTCAGATAATGGGTCCAATACGCGACCCATTGGACGTGACCGCAAACTCACATCACCATCAAAAGTTGCTTTTAATTTTTGCCCCGCAACAAGTCCCATCATAAGGCGTGCGCCTGTTCCAGAATTTCCCATATCCAGAACACCTTCTGGATTTTTCAATCCTGCTGCGCCCACACCCGTAACTTTCCAGCGGCGCAGGGATAAACGCTCTACATGCGCCCCACAAGCCGCCATAGCTTTGGCAGTATCCTTAACATCTTCTCCTTCAAGAAGCCCCTCAATCACACTTGTACCTTCCGCCAATCCAGCGAACATAAGCGCTCTGTGTGAACAAGATTTGTCCCCAGGAGCACGCAAAGCGCCATCAAGGCGGGCAATTGGTTTAGAAGTAGCGCGCATAAAAGAATGCTCCTGTTGGTATTGTATTAATCACTGTCATATCAGAAAAGAATCTACTTAGATTGTCATCTAGCGCTTTACACCAGCGCATTAACATGGCAACCGCCCGCAAACAAAGATTTTTAGAGGGTTTCCAACGTGTCAAAAGCAGATCTCGGTGAAAAGCAAACCTGTCCGGAATGCGAAGCCAAATTTTATGACCTAAAAAAAAGTCCAGCCATTTGTCCAAAGTGCGGTCATACCTATGACCCGATTATAGCCGCTACTACTAGCAAACGCCGTAAGGGGAAAGAGGCAGAGGACGCAGATGATTCAGATGACGATCTAGATGACGACCTAGACGACAACAAGAAGAAAAAAGCGCGCTCACCGGATGATGATGACGACGATGATGATGATGATGACACATCAGACGTGCCAGAAATCGACGCTGAAGCTGACGACATCAACCTCACGGATGATGAAGAAGATGACACACCAGGCGGTAAGCCGCGCAAAGCTGAACCAACAGTCGAAGACGAAATCGACGATGATGATGAAGCTGGTATGTCTATCGTAGATGATGACGATGATGATATTCCAGATCTAGATGATGATGTTGATCTAGACCTTGATGACGATGTTGACGATTCAAAACTCAACTAGAATATTCATTAAATAAATTCACATTGAAGCCCGTATCTTTTAATAAGATGCGGGCTTCTTTGTAAGTGATATTTCAAATGAAAGTCATTCTTGATCCCCTTCGGGATAAAAAACACTTGATCCAGCCTGAAACGCAGTATAACAAACGCGCTTCCTACTACGAAAGTTTACTATGCTTTGCGTAGAATATGGGGCCATAGCTCAGTTGGGAGAGCGCTTGCATGGCATGCAAGAGGTCGTCGGTTCGATTCCGTCTGGCTCCACCATTTTCTTACTATCACCAGATAAATTCCCTATCTCTTGAAAAGCAAAGAGATGTTGTCAGCTTAGGAACTTTCATTCTGACATTCAGCCCCCTTAGCAATCACACAAAGCTATGCCCGATTAGCCCAACCGCAAATCCAAGCACAGCTCCGTAAGCTGGATAGTGACTATTCTCCAGTTTTAACTCTGGTGCGATATCTTGAAAAACCAAATAGAGAATACCGCCAGAGCAGAACAACATCACCACGCCCAATAGGCTACTGCTGTCCTCTATCACACGCACACCTACCCATGCGGAGACGATCCCCAGAGCTATAACAGCCGCAAAGGTAAGGTATATGTGCTTGGCCAATACACCCGATTTATTCCCCTTCAATTCGCGGTAAGCATTGAACCCTTCAGGCACATTCTGCACCATCATAATCACAGAAATGAAAACAGCCTTGCTATAGTTTTCAGTAATAATCGCACCCAAAACAATGGTTTCGGGGATATAATCCAACAACAATGCAATAAGCTGCGCGATAGGTGTCCCTTTGCGTGCCAGATAGAGATCAAGCTGCATAAAAGCAAAAGCACCCAGCAAGAAACTCAACACCGCCGCCCAAGCCGGCAACAACTCCATCCCGTCCGGCACCAACACCAACGCAACCGCCGCTACCAACGCACCTCCGCCCACAGCTAGGATTCCATGTCGAAGCTCGCTATTTATCCAGTCTCTCTTTATAAAACTGACTTGTCCCAATGCGCCGCCAAGCATGCTCGCAGCACCTGCCATCACAGCCATAAAAATGGCATCGAACAAAACATTGGGGAAAATCATTTAGACCTCCAGTATCGCAAATTCAGCAACAACTTCACACGAGTATAGGCATTGCACATCAAAGATCAGGGGTAGATCGAACAGAAAATATAGGTTTTATAGCTAAACGACTCTTTTTTTAGCCCAGCCCCATCCCTTCCTCTCGCTTTTATCAAAAATCCCACTACTTGAGTGCCTATGCAACAGTTAAAAAATATAGACGGAGCCTCTACGCTTCGCCGACGCAGGATTACTCACCCCGATAAGCCACTACAACTTGATAGTGGTGAAACACTTGCGCCCGTGGACATAGCCTTTGAAACATGGGGCACGCTATCGCCCAATAAAGATAATGTAATTGTTGTATGTCACGCACTAACGGGCGATCAGTTCCCTGCTGGCTCCAATCCAATTACAGAACGTCCCGCATGGTGGCCCCGAATGATTGGCCCCGGCCTACCCGTCGATACAAATCGGTTTTACGTTATAGCAACGAACGTGCTGGGGGGATGCATGGGCTCCACAGGCCCCGCCTCCCTTGCTCCCGATGGAGAACCATATGGATTGCGCTTCCCAACCATTACCATAGCAGACATGGTGCGCGCCCAAATCGCATTGCTAGATAATCTTGGCATCGACAAGATATTCTGCGTCATGGGTGGCTCTATGGGTGGCATGCAAGTACTCGAATGGGCCCGTCAAGCTGGAGATCGCGTACAAACAGCTATTCCAATCGCCACATCCGCGCGTCAGTCAGCGCAGAATATCGGCTTTTACGAAGTTGGACGCCAAGCAATTATGGCGGACCCTAATTGGTGTGACGGTGCCTACCTTGCCAAAGGAACCCGCCCAGATCGAGGTCTTGGCGTGGCTCGCATGGCTGCACACATCACCTATGTGTCTGAAGAAGCGTTGAAACAGAAATTCGATCGTCGCTTACAAAACAGAGACAAATTCACTTTTGGATTTGACGCCGATTTCCAAATTGAGAGCTATCTACGCTATCAAGGTGCAACATTTGTTGATCGCTTTGATGCAAATTCATACCTCTATATCACCCGCGCAATGGACTATTTTGATCTATTGGATACCGAAAACGCCCTCTCCAATATCAAAGCCCGTATATGTGTTTTCTCATTCTCTTCAGATTGGCATTACACCCCCGACGAATCCAAAGCTTTGGTGCGCGCCCTGAACGCTGCAGACATAGAAACATCTTATGTCTCACTGGAAACAACGAAGGGGCATGACGCTTTCTTGCTTGAAGAACCAGAATTTGAAGCGGCTTTAGCTGGGTTTATTTCCTCAGCAGCCGATACACACAATATTGCCAAACCTTCAAATTCTGAAAATGGTGGAGCCAATTAATGGGGATTAACACAGGGGCACCTCGATACCGGCGTGATGACCACCAAGCCATTGCCAAATACATTAATACAGGTGACCGCGTCTTGGATGTTGGTTGTGGCGATGGCCAATTGCTACAACTGCTCAGAGCAGAAAAATCTGCACGATGCCAAGGCCTTGAGTACTCTCAATCTGGGGTAAACCTTTGTGTTTCAAAGGGGTTATCAGTTGTTCAAGGTGATGCGAATGTCGATCTTGCTGTCTACCCTGATAAAGCCTTTGATTGCGCAATTTTATCAAAAACAGTTCAGGAACTTGGGAATCCAGATTTAGTTATCAAAGAACTATCTCGGATCTCAAAACGGATTGTCATTTCATTCCGCAATTATGGATATTGGAGAACGCGCCTCACCCTGCTTACAACGGGGCGCATGCCCACCCCTGGCCGGGTTTCAAGTTGGTATGAAGAAGGCGCACGGCGTCCATGTACACTCTTGGACATGACTGATCTTACTCAATCACTGGGCCTCACCATAACGGATGCTTGCAGCCTGCCTAATAATGGTTCGGAATTGGGCAACCTGAAATGGCTAAACTTATTTGCCAAAGAAGCCATATTGGTGCTCGAATAATATTACTTACTTACGTAAGCAACAGCCCCCAAAGCGCCAAGTGCAATCCGCATTTGGCGCTTCAGAGAGAGATATCAGTCTAGCTTAACCTACGAGTGCTGCCGCATCGCGCTCACCAGTACGGATACGCAGAACGCTATCAAGGTCTGATACAAAAATCTTACCATCACCGATCTTGTTCGTGTTCGCAGCGCCAGAAATAGCTTCCACAACCTTCTCAACAAGATCAGTTGATGTAGCAATTTCGATTTTCACTTTTGGCAATAAGCGAACTTCATATTCCGCACCACGGTATACTTCTGTTTTACCATGCTGACGACCATATCCACGTACTTCAGAAACAGTCACACCAGATGCACCCACCTCTGTGACCGCATCAAGAACGGCATCCAAACGACTTGGTTTAAAAACTGCAGTAATGAGTTTCATAGCGTCTCTCCTTCTTAAAAAAATAGAACTTTGGAGTATTTGCTCTCCTCAGTCCGTCTAAATTACTCAACTCAAGCAACATGCGTCTCATTTTCCTCATCGGCGTTACATTTTGAACGTAACGCCTCTGATTGAACAACACTTACAGTTGAATGTTTCCTTACATGAGAATGCTGGGCATTTGGCTGTTTGGGATCGATATACAGCTGCTTGATAGCTTCAACCATCAACACGCCGCCAAAACCCGACCAAGCAATCTCGCCAGTCTTTTCCCACGCCTCCGCTGCAGACGTCACAAATTTCCAACTTAGCGGCGGTGCGTATAGTGCACGTGTCCACGCTGTAGGTTGAAACATTGCATTCTGCAGCAAACCATCTAACTGCTTCTTCGTGTACGGACGCCCATGTCCAAATGGCGTCGCTTCAGCTTGAGACCATAATCCAGATCGGTTTGCAGCTACCATTAAGATGCGTGCCTCAGGTGCTGCAACCCGCCATAATTCACGCATTAACCGATCGGGATTGTCTGCGTCCTCCAACCCATGAATCACCAAAATGCGGTCAAACACAGCATCCGCAAAGGGTAAACGGTCCTCTTCCACGAGAGTTGTGGAGCTTTGCTCGGCAGATGGCCAACAGACCGCCCCTTGTGCAGCAGGGGCGGCACTGATAGCGCGGCGGGTGTCTTGAGAATATGTATTGAGGAAATCTTGACCATAGCCAAAGCTAAGAACGTCAAGATCATCTGCGTGCGGCCATATAGCCTCAATGCGGCGCAGAATCATATTATGCGCTGCTTTTCCAAGCGGCGTTCCATAAAATGCCTTCAAACGCCCAACTTCAACGCGCAAACGCTTTTCCCTCCAAGAATAATTGCATACTATCTAACCTTATCTCACTCTCATAACTGAATATAGGTACTCAAAAAATGATAGATTCACCGTCAACTGCTCCAATTGTGTGCATGTTTGAGTGCTTAAGCGACAATTATGGGTACTTAATTCATCACCCTGCCTCAAAACAGACGATTTGTATTGATTCTCCTGATGCAGACTTAATCCTCGCAAAAGCAAAGTCCCTCAACTGGAAAATTACTCAAATTTGGAACACGCATTGGCATCCCGATCATGCGGGTGGAAACGCAAAAATTCAATCAGAAACTGGATGCGACATATGGGGCCCCCAAGAAGTAAAATCCCGCCTCACAGCTCCATTAGACACTGTTTTAAGTGGAGGTGAAACACTTAAACTAGGTGAACTGGATGTATTTGTTCTGGCTACGCCCGGGCATACTCTTCAACACATCAGCTACTATATTCCTGCAATTTCCTCGGCTTTCGTAGGCGATACATTATTCGCGCTCGGATGTGGACGCATGTTTGAGGGAAATCCAACAATGTTCTGGGATAGCTTACAAAAGCTTCGCGCCCTCCCCGACAATACCAAAATATATTGCGCGCACGAATACACACTCAGCAATCTTAAATTTGCTGAATCAGTTGAACCAAATAACGAAGATTTAAAAGCATACGCGCGCACCGCACGCGCCTTACGTCAGCAAGATAAGCCAACAATTCCCACTCTTATGTCCGCAGAAAAAGCATGCAATCCGTTTTTACGTTCAGACGACAGCCTCTTACAAACCCAACTTGGCACCAAATCGGATAGTGTAGAAACATTCGCTTTACTACGAAAAATGAAAGACGACTTTTAAATTCTTGCCTTTATCGCGCGGACGCCAAAGCACGAACTATTGCCTCAGATGAAGGACGCCCAGCAAAACCATCAGCAGGTGCAACAGCTATAAGAAGCTGCTCCCCTTCTATGGAAAGCCCTGCTTTTTCACCTAAACGTAGCGATATTGCATTTACGCGAATGTCTTTACGAGCCTTCGCGCGCGCCAACCCTTTAGATGCTGTTTGCACAGCTTCAAGCGTCCAATCGGCATAATTAGTAAGGTCCGCATTCACTGTAATGGTGGGCGCTACCCCCAACACATCCGTCATCTGCTCAGACAGCAATTCCAGCTCAGCGATGAAATCAGCGGGGTGTGGCGGTGGTATGATCGCACCAGATCCTGCATCAAGCGATGTAGGAGCACCTTGTCGATCCCCCATAGGGAATACGATGACATTGCCCAACTCAGTTACACGCAAAAACAACCGTCCCGTATCCGTACGATAAAACTGATCTCCACGCGGCCCATTACTTGTATTCAAAGCATACACTTCGCCATCATCTTCATACTGAAGCAATGCATGCGGTCCGGTCCTATCGAACAAAAACCGCTTTCCCGACGACGAATCCAGATAATAAGCCGGCCGCGTATTGGGAGCCAGTTGCGCATTCAACATGGAGACAAGATCAGCACTAGATGCACGTGGCGGATTATAAGCAATAGCAGGCGCATTTAAACATGTCGTCAAAGCTGCACCGACCACAATAATCCGAGAGATGTTTCGACTTGGGTGTTTCATGAGTCTCATAAGGCCCTTCGACTGGGGCAGATTTTAGGCAGAATTGCTATCAATTTAGAAAGAAGCAGACATGTTTGCCAATACCGCTTCTTTCTTTCTCAATAGTGAGCCTAAGTTATTAACCCTAAATTTATATCGAAAATCGGGCCTTATGATTGTTTCTATGATGGAATATATTGCCCACCATTCGCCGCCAAAGTCGCCCCTGTGACGAATGCAGCACCATCTGATGCTAAAAAAGACACACAAGACGCAATTTCAGAAGCCTTCCCGAGTCGCCCAACAGGGATTGATGAAACAATGCCTTCCAACACCTTTTCAGGCACCGCGCTTACCATTTCAGTGTCCGTATATCCTGGGCATATCGTGTTCACCGTGATCCCTTTACGCGCACTTTCCAAAGCCAGAGCTTTAGAAAAACCTATCAATCCAGCTTTTGCAGCTGAATAATTTGTTTGCCCCATTTGCCCTTTTTGCCCGTTGATCGACGATATATTGACAATGCGCCCCCACCCTTTTTCACGCATACCATTTATAACAGCCTGCGACAGGTTGAAGGCAGATGTTAAATCCACACGGATCACATCATCCCATTGGGATCTGCTCATTTTGTGCAGCATTGCATCGCGGGTGATGCCTGCATTATTTACCAACACATCAATCGGCCCCAGCGTATCTTCTATTGCTTTCACGCCAGCCTGACACGCATCATAATCGCCCACATCAAATTTAAACACGTGAATTCCCAACGCCTCAGCACACGCATTTGCAGCTGCGTCATTGCCGCAATAATTTGCAGCAACCGTAAATCCATCTTTCAATAAATGTTCAGAAATTGCACGCCCTATCCCGCGCGTACCTCCTGTCACCAATGCTATTTTGCTCATTATGCCTCTCCCGTAACTGACATTCTTTGTCATCCCCAGCCTCGGTCGCGATCGGCATTATCTTTTGCAATGCTCATTATTTATCGCGCCAATTAGCAGCAGGTCAGTCTCCATAGGAAATACCATGTTGCACCGCAGCACAAGTCATATTATGATAGTAATTGAAGATATCTACTTATAGGCTATGAATGGTAGGTCCATTTGCGATTTGTGCAGAGCAATAGTAAGCCTGTCATCAAGAAAGACGATTCGAGATAAAACGCACGAACGATCCGGGCAAGCCTGTATGCCCCTATAGTTTTGGAAGAAACCGATATGACGACGTCCACTGGGAACGCCGATAAGATCATTATCAAAAAATACGCCAATCGTCGTCTCTATGATACGAATGCAAGCGCCTATGTAACACTAGAACACTTAGCCCGACTCGTCAGAGAAAAGCGGGATTTTATTGTTCAAGATGCAAAAACGGGAGAAGATTTAACCCGCAGCGTACTTACTCAAATTATATTCGAACAAGAAAACAGAGAAGAAGGCGTCTTGCCCATCAGTTTCTTGCGCCAAGTTATCCAACTTTACGGCGAAAGTATGCAATCAATTTTGCCGTCCTATCTTGAGCTCTCAATGAATACCTTCATAAGCCAACAAGAAAAATGGCGTGAGCAGATGGAGAAAACAGCCCCCAGTTCAAGTGGGTCTTCTGTGTTCGAAACCCAGATTAGGCACAATATTTCGCTCTTTGAAGAGACGATGCGTATGTTTACCGCACCTCTCAAAGCTCAAAATTCGAGTGCCGAATCCACACCTTCACAAGAAAAAACTCACCCAGAAAGTGCGCCCAACGTCGGTAAAAACAAGGCGCACACTGAGAAAAGTGAAGAAACATCTGCTGCTTTGAGTGCGCTGCAACAACAAATGGCAGATATGCAGCGCCAGATCGAACAATTGGCGAAGAACAACTAACACTTATTCGCGACAACAATCATCTGGCTACCCAATCCACCCTCAACAGGTGGCAAGCTTTTTGCTAGATATTGGTTATGCGAATCTCTTCTCTCTCTCCGGTGAACTCCACCACACGCCGTTATACGGAACACACACAAGATCGTCGTGTGAGAGCACAAGAGCGTCGTCAATATGATCGCCGCAAGCAAGCACGCACAAATTCCCAACAACGTGCTCAGCACACAAGCGGTCATGCGGATGCAACAAATACAAGCACACCCACAACGCTACCAAGTGCAATCTTCGTTGCCCACATTATCGGGCAACAAGAAAATCAGCTTAATAAAAATTTTAAAAGCAATGATATCGCTGCAGAGAAGGCTTATGACAAAATCGTCAACCCATATCTGCGTCCGCTGCACTCACATAGCGCATAGCGTTCATTGTTACGTTTGAGATAAAGTCTAAATAAAACTCTTCCTAGCGGCCGTTTTTGTCGAGCTTGGTCAACACCATCTCCAACAAGCCTTCTATGCGATCTATACGCTCGTGCAGTCCCATAATCATTTCACGGCTTACACCACCACCATTTTCATCTGGTTGATTGAAGCTGTCAGCTTTATCTTGTCGCTTGGTTTCCTGCGCAAGATCGCCCACGCCGCAATATTTCGCGACGATTTCTGGATTTACAGACAATGTGTCAGCAAATGAATAAATTTCAGAAACACTAATTGCACGACGATCATCAAAAATCATATCGACTTCATCAATCGACATGCCTGAATTGCGTGCAAGACTATCACGTCCAAGTCCAAGCGACTTCAACCGATCGTCAAACCAGTCATAGTCAAAAAAGAGCGCCATTGAGGACACCTACTCTACCTTCCAAACCCTTCACCGACCGCAAAGTCACGACGGGCTGATACAATTGTTACAACAACACCGGCCAATACATCCAAGAGACACATGATCGATAGGATGAAGAATACAGAGGTTGCGAAATTTTTGAACAGCAAAAACTCAACGAGCGCCACAATAAACAGTAACATCGACACGGCGTGGTTCATGATTGTTGCTGCGCCTGTGCTTGTGGATTTCAAAACTTCCATAAACAAGAATGCAAGTCCAAGAATAAGCAATATGTCACCAGATGAAATGGCCCATTCTGTATTGTCGGCAACCATCGGAATATTCCACACAGGCGCATTCAATAGCTTCAACATGTGAGGCGTTTTATCTAATGCCACTGCCGCACCATCAACAACCTGAACCGCTGGATCATCCGCACTGCGTGAAAAAGCAAGCAGGTTATAAATAATGATTGGAATAGAAAGCAGCGGAAAAATTCCAAAAAGTGCGCGCATGCCTTGTCCCCTGTCAGATGGTTTTGTCTTTTGCTTAGACGATTTTGAGGATTTGTCATCCAAACGTCCAGCAGCACCCGTAACCAAAAAATCAAACATTTGAAAGTCCCAAGCTCACCTATACGCCGCTATGATGCAAGGTGACGCAAAGGAAATTCTATTAAAGTTCGTCCATCCCCCCTGGGTGACGACGACGTTTTCTCAACCATAACACACCGCGCAAATCGGAAAAGGCCACAGCTAACCGACCAAGATTCGTATATTTAGAAATACCAAACTCGCGTTGTTTATGGCTCACAGGCACAGCTTCCACCTCATAGCCCTCCGCCTTCATCAAAGCAGGCATATAGCGGTGCATGTGATCAAAATAAGGGAGCATCATAAAGGCGTCGCGTTTAAATGCCTTCGCACCACACCCTGAATCACTATGCTCATCTTTAAGAAGCTTCTGACGTACTTGGTTTGCAAGACGTGAACCGAATTTTTTCCATGAAGAATCTTGGCGCTTGGCACGTACACCTTGAACAAGTGCGAGATTGCTTGGACCATCAGAGCGCGTGAGTTTTGCTACCAATGCAGGGATATCTACTGGAGGATTTTGTCCATCTCCATCAAGTGTCGCTATCACGGGGGCTTTTGCAACTAATACACCTGTTCGAATAGCACGGCTTTGACCTGCATTCGAGCGGTGTCCAACAACACGCAATGCTGGGAATTTATCTTTCATAGCCACTAATTTTGCGCGGGTATCATCAGTAGATGCATCATCTACCAAAATCATCTCATAGGCGCGCCCATCAAGTGCTTCTGCAATTTCAGCAACAAGAATTTCCACATTCCCCGATTCATTGTGAACAGGAATAACAACAGAAATTTCAAGAGCGCCCTGTGCGACTTCTTTTGATTGGCTTAATTCAGACAATTTCTACGCCTTTTCCCGATACACTAACACTATATTTGACCCATCCAGACATTCCCACGCAGGGATTACAAGGGGCTTAAATCGTGTTTATAGGCATTTGCCTAGACAACGAAATAAAAAACATGCGAAAATTACATACCACGCCCTTAGGCCTCCTCACAAATAATGTGACGTCTGCATGAGTGCTAATTGCAATTTTTTATGGCGTCAAAAGCCATAGCATGTTCAAAGACACCAAATACTGATTTGCCAAACACACCTTTCGTCTGCACACTTGTCCCAGACAGAAAGTTTCAGGATACGCCGATGCAAATTTTCGACACGCTCGCCAAAGGGGTTCGCCCCTATATCGTGATCCCTCTCTTACTCGCTGTGTTGTCACTCCCCGGTGTTTTCTCAATGCCCGTGATGGATCGCGATGAGGCCCGTTTCACGCAAGCATCTTCGCAAATGCTGGAAACAGATGATTATGTTGTGATCCGATTTCACGATGGCTTACGCAATAAAAAACCTGTCGGGATCCATTGGCTCCAGGCCGCGAGTGTCGCAAGTCTTTCTGATGTGGATGATCGTCAAATTTGGGCTTTTCGTGTCCCCTCATTTTTAGGTGCAATCCTAGCTGCTCTTTCAACTTTCTGGGCAGCCTCTTGTATGTTTTCACGACGTGGTGCGCTCATATCATCCATATTGCTTGGCGCGACGCTTCTTTTGTCGTCAGAAGCACACATCGCTAAGACAGACGCTGCGATGGTGGGTTTCATAGCCCTAGCAATGGCATGTCTGGCGCAGTTCAGAGTAAGAGCAAACACACAGCAGGCCACAAGCAAGGGGGGGAGCAAGCCCTATGCTGTTGGCAATAAAGTGCTTGCAATCGTGTTTTGGTTTGCCCTTGCTTGGGGGGTACTCATCAAAGGTCCCGTCGCCCCTATGGTCGTAGGGCTTGCTATAGCAGGGCTGGCACTTTGGGAACGCAGATACAACTGGCTGAAACCATTGATATTTTGGCCCGGCCCAATCTTATTTATATGGATAGCTTTGCCTTGGTTCATCGCGGTCCACTTTGCGACAGATGGGGCATTCTTGCATGAATCTGTAGAAGTAGACCTTGGCCCCAAACTCGTCTCCGGTGCAGAAGGTCACAGCGCCCCTCCAGGCACGCATTTGCTTGGCCTTCCCCTCATGATGTGGCCCTCCATACTCTTCCTTATACCCGGGCTAGCTTTAACATTTAAACAAGCATTTCAACCAGTTAAGACAACCAAGAACAAGCCAATTCCACTATCTGCTTGGAAATTTTTGCTTGCTTGGGCAATCCCAACTTGGATCGTTTTTGAGGCCATGCCAACGAAACTCGCCCATTATCCAATGCCCACATACCCAGCATTGGCAATGATGGCAGGTATAGCCTTAGATTACTTCCTCTCAAACAATAAAAATGCCCCTCCAGCTTGGAGCCGCTGGCTATCTCTCGCGCTGTTTGGGATCGGATCACTTGTCCTTCTGGCCATTCTATCTCCATGGGGGCTGGCCGCATTGCGCAATGACGCTGCCAGTGATTTTGGCGGTGAAGCCCTTCGAGTGATGAGCGTTTGGAATGCTGATTGGCAGGCAGTTGGCGCTCCTATATGGCCTTTCGCATTGGCGATAATTGTGACTGTATCCACAGCTTATTTCTTTATAAAACAACAGTTTGATGCGGCATTGATCAGCCTTGTCGTATGTGCACTCGTCGTTGGCGTTAGCCTGCGCACAGTCATTTTGCCAAATCAAACATGGGTGATTGCAACAGACGCAGCGATGAAAGCGCTAGAAGGTGTCTGCGGCTTCCCTAAAGACAGCGCAGCCCACAAACGCACCCTTATAGAATGCGCCTACGCAACGCCCCCCAGCAAAGTACGCGCGATAACTTATGCAGAGCCGAGTTTCGTTTTTTCGTTGAATGGGAAAATATTGCTTCCGCCCAAAGCGAACTCTACTCTGCCGCCAATTGCTGAAGATGCGCGCCCTGTTTGGCTAATCAACATTAATAAACCTGTTGGTTTACAAGCATTTAGAGAAATTATTTCTCAAGCTGCATCTGCCGACCGTTGCGTACAGATATCTCGTGAGTTTGTGAAAAATTACTCAAACAATGATGCGTCCGAACTTGTCGCAATCGCTGTAAATCCAACAAATTGCGCAGATTCATCGAGTTAATTTAGCTGCACCCGCTTCGCTGTCGCCAATAAAATGAAAGCAGCCTCAAGCGCGTGCAGGTTTAAACAGTTTCCAGCGCCCGCTACGCAATCCTCGCTTGGCACCGCCTATTGTGGAGCGACCAAGGCTGCGTCCAATCAACAAGATTGCAAACAACGGAATCAGCATACAGGCCAAAATGCGTTCTGGGTGTGCCTTTGCAAACTTACGGAAATACAGCCCCAGTCCCCACGCTTTCTGCCACTCAATCTTATAATTGGGCGCATCACTTGTTCCTCCATGATGCAGCGCCCCCGCTAAGGGCGTGTAGTACACCCCGCCATTGGCCGTTTCTTGAGCCCGTCGACAAATATCGATGTCTTCTACATGTAAGAAATAGTCTTCATCAAAGCCATCCAGTAATTCAAAGCCATTTCGTGACATATACATCAAAGCACCAGAAACGACGGGCATTTCCACTGGGCCAACAGGTGGCGCATCACGCAAACGGTTCACATCGGCGAAAATCGGATGAAGACGTTCAAACAGACTTAGCCCGGTATAGGTCACCATTGCTGATGTAAGGCGCAACATACGACGACGTCCGCCCCGCTGCTCTCGACCTTTTGAATCAAAGATACGTCCCCCTACGATCCAAGGTTCAGCACGATTTTCAGCAGCCTCTTCCAAAGCAGCAACCGACCCTCTTCTCAATATAGCATCTGGGTTTAAAAATAGCATGCGATCACCTGTCGCTTGCCGCGCTCCCAGATTAGAACCTCTGGCGAAGCCAACATTTCCATGACCACTAATGAGCTGAACTCGACTTCTGTATCTATCGGCAAACCTGTTCAAAAAACCTAAATCGCGCGGTGGATTACCGTTATTAACGATCACAATTTCATCGATTTGAGGGTCAGTTATCAAAGCGTCAAGGCAATCACGCAGCGCTGGTCCGGTGTGATAAGAAACAATGATTGCAGAGACTGACGGAAGATTTTCAATAGACTGATTTACCAACGCCCATATGGAACGTGTTTTTGCTTGGTTAATCATGTATTCCGCCCTTTTACTAATACTATACTATTCATCGACCCACGCATTTCGCAACAAAATCACGAACCCCACCGCCACAACGACTAACGCCCACCACCAGTCATTCCACAGACTGAAAGAAAAAGTGCATATGGCTAAACACCCTGCCCACAGACCACATGCGGCTGATGCAGCATTCGGCCCTATTTCTGATGGTGCTGGCAGCCTGCGTCCCAACAAAAACACTGCCAGTGCAACTAAACAAACTCCGACATACCCTGTTTCGACCCAAATGTGTAAAAACATATTATGGGCATGCCACGGAATTATCCGCTCACCTTTCCATACACCTTCTTGGAAAACTGCATCAAATGTCCTCAGCGCATCCAGACCTCTGCCCCAAATAGGAGCATCTGAGGTCTGACGAATAACATCACTCCAGATTTCAACGCGCCAAAGGAAAGACAATTCCAACGCTTCTTTTCTATCTCCTAATACTGCTATTAAAACGCTAAAAATTACTGGTGAGAGAATGACAAAAACACCAGTTCCATATCCTATTACGCGAAATGTATATTTTCCACACACCTGAGGCAAGAACATAAATAACCACGCAATCACGATTGCAACTGCCGCCGCCGTAGCACTTAAAGAATTCAAGTAATAAGCCGTTGAAAAACAAAACACGGCAGAAACCAAGCCCCTGAATGCTCCAAGATATTGCTTAGAATTATGAATTAAACTCATAAGGATAATCGCACCGATCCCGAAAGTGGTGGCATTCCTACTGAGATTTAAGATTGCGGATGCTTCATCTGTGATTAAGGGCTCAAACAGATCATAAACGGCCTCTCGGTTATGCATAATGATAACCAAACTAAGCCCCTGCAATACCAAACTCACAATGAGCGTATTTATCGCCCATTGCGATGGTTTTGATGCAATCTTCTGTACCCCCGCCAAAGCAATTCCCCCAAAAATAGCAATCAATGCTATTCGCAGAACGGCAGAGCGAACATTAAAATCACCTTTCGCGAAATTAATATCCACCAGCGGAGTTGTATATGGGGACCAAAGAGAAGTGATCGCAGCATAGATAATTGCAACGATCAGCACACCTATATAGGGATAGAATTGCAGTTCTTTTTTACAAAACAGCGCTGAAATTCCAATAATTCCAACAAGTGGCACAAATCCCAATGCCCCAGCGAATGAGACTGGCAACCACACAATAGCAGCAAATAACCAAGGAATGGCCGACATCTACTTCACTTTACTAACCGATGCACAACAAGAATGTTGTACTCCCCCTCCAATACTTAACACGCAAACCCTGCCAATTAGCAAGGTTTGCGAATTCATACGTTAGCGTAAATCTGGCGCTGTGGCTTCAGTGGAAAGCAGTTGGCAAGCCTCTTCCAATGAAATAACTTCTGGACGGCCATTGCCCGCACCAAACCGTCTGAGTGCAAGCTTTTCTTCTTCTGCTTCCTGCATACCTACAACTGCAATCACCGGAATTTTTTGGTGAGAATGTTCACGCACTTTGTAATTAATTTTTTCATTGCGAAGATCTAGTTCAACGCGAATGCCTTTGGCGCGCAATTTTTCTGCGGCTTTCGTCGCATATTCATCAGCTTTGCCTGTAATTGTAGCAATCACAACCTGAGTAGGCGCAAGCCACATTGGGAATGCACCTGCATAGTTTTCGATGAGAATCCCCATAAAGCGCTCAAAAGTTCCAAATACGGCGCGGTGCAGCATAACAGGACGATGCTTCTCTCCATCATCTCCTACATAAGTGGCATCCAAGCGTTCAGGAAGCACATAATCGAGCTGCAAAGTACCGCACTGCCAAGTACGGCCAATCGCATCCGTTAAGTGGAATTCAAGTTTAGGGCCATAAAAGGCACCCTCACCCTCAGCATATTCAAAATCGAGCCCGGCTTCATTCAAAGCAGTGGCAAGCGCACCCTCAGCTTGATCCCATGTCTCATCATTTCCAGCACGTTGCTCAGGGCGTGTTGCAAGCTTATAGCTGATCTGTGTAAGACCAAAATCACCATATACACGCTTGAAAAGGTTCAAGAAACGTAGGGTTTCAGAAGCCACTTGATCTTCACGACAGAAAATGTGCGCATCATCTTGCGTCATCTGACGCACACGCATGATACCATGCAATGCTCCATGCGGTTCATTCCGATGACAACACCCAAACTCAGCCATACGCATAGGCAGGTCGCGGTATGAGCGTGTCCCTTGCTTGAATATCTGCACGTGAGCAGGACAGTTCATCGGTTTCAGGGCCATCAACTCCCCTTCTCCAGAAAGAACTGGACCGTCATCTTCCACAGACGGAATTTCGTCTGGGACGACAAACATATTTTCACGGAATTTAGACCAGTGACCTGATTGTTCCCAGAAAACCGAATTCAATAGTTGCGGTGTTTTCACCTCAACATATCCATCATCATCCTGACGGCGGCGAATATAAGCTTCAAGCTGACGCCAGATCATAAAGCCATTTGGATGCCAGAAAACGGAGCCTTGAGCTTCAGGTTGCAAGTGGAATAAATCCAATTGATTCCCTAACTTGCGGTGATCACGCTTCTCTGCTTCTTCCAAACGGACAAGATAGGCATTGAGGTCTTTTTCGGATGCCCATGCTGTTCCATACATGCGCTGAAGCATTGCGTTATTGCTATCACCACGCCAATAAGCACCCGCTAATTTCATCAGTTTGAAAGCTTTAGGTAGCTTGCCTGTCGATGGTAAGTGCGGACCACGACATAAATCAAACCAATCCCCCTGTCGGTAGATTGTGATTGTTTCATTGGATGGCAAATCTTCAATCAATTCAGCTTTGTAAAGCTCACCAATATCTTTGAACATCTTGATTGCTTCATCTCTGTCCCACACTTCGCGGACGATGGGGTAGTCAGCATCAATGATGTTGTTCATTTCTTTTTCGATGGCAGCGAAGTCATCTGATGAAAACGCGTCTTTACGCGCGAAATCATAGTAGAAGCCGTCATCAATCACAGGACCAATCGTGACCTGTGTACCAGGGAAAAGTTTCTGTACAGCTTGGGCTAGAATATGCGCCGCATCATGTCGGATAAGTTCTAGACCTTCAGGGTCATCTTTTGAGTGCAAAGCAAGTTTGCTGTCCCCCTCAAGCGGGCGCGCCATATCCCATAATTCACCATTCACCGTTGCCACGATAGAACGCTTGGAGAGAGATTTAGAGATACTCTCGGCAACATCGCGCGGAGAAGAACCGTCTGCAATGTCACGTGTCGAGCCGTCTGGCAAAGTAATCTGGATCATAGGTATTTCTTCAAGTGGTAAACATCGAACGTTTGAGGTTAATTCCCAAACGCAAGCATTCCTAGAGCATATTTTAGTAGAATGAACCCCTGAATAGCGAAATTATGTAGACTTTTCTTATTTGTGCCAGACTTAAGCTGCCTTTGAGGGAATACCCGCCGCCTCAAGTTCCTTCTCCAACGTGCCCGTCAGCCATTGAAACAACATACGATAATCGCTCACCAAAGACCAAAATGGATATGTGAAAGTTGCTGGCTTGTTGTGCTCCACGAAAAAATGGGCTGACCATGCAAACCCATAACACACGACGGGCCACGCTAAAAACCAGATAGGGTCACTTACAATTCCCAATATAATCGGGATAAAGCCCAACAATGTGCCAACATAATGGATAAGTCTGGTTTTTGGGGCCGCATGTTGGCGCAAATAAAATGGCCAAAATTGCGCATAAGTCTGAATACGAGCGTCGGATTCTTGCTCGGTCTCTGATGAATTCGGCATGCCTCTCCTCCCTAATTTATTTAGGTGAAGCTTAGCCCTCAAAATGAGAATTTGGCAATTCTACCGCAAGGGAAGGCCCTTTATGCTATGCGCCCGTTTCCCACTTGCTAACCCTCAGCTTACTGACTGCTACCACCGTGGCGGCGTTGCGCACATCTCCTGATAGCTAGTTGTCGTCTATCTGCTGACCATCTGACCGCTGCCTGCCCCATTGCCCATAGCGCCATGGCAAAAAAAAGCGCGCATTCAACGGTATTTCATCCAACACAGGATCAAATCCTTTTGTGCCGCCCGGGCGACATCGACAAAAACGCGCCAACCCCATCCAACTTCCCGGCCATACTCCAAATCGAGTGACAGCTTGAGCACAATATTCAGAACAAGTTGGGTGATGACGACACTGGATACCAACCGCTTGAAAAACGACTGACAAAGTCAGTTTATACGTTTTCAGCAATAGCCCCATAATCGGACCATATTCAGGAGAAGTATATTTGGGCGGATGGTTCATTGCTCAACTATACCCAGTCTTAGCCAGAATACATATCCTAATTTATGCAACGACCTTCTCACAGCGACACAAAAGATATACCTTTATTCAAAAAAGGGGTGCCATATGTTTGATCGTCGAGTCTTTTTAAGTGGCGTTAGCGCGCTATCTTTCACCATGATATCTGGGTGCCAAACCATGCCGAACGCTCCACGAAGAACATATATTCTCGTGCATGGCGCATGGCATGGGGGATGGTGTTGGAAAGATGTAAAAAGCAATTTAGAGCGTGACGGGCATCGCGTTTATACCCCCACACTAAGCGGACTTGGCGAAAATTTCACGCCTCGCCCCACACACATTAATTTGACGACACACGTGCAAGATATCGTCTCGCTAATTGAAACGGAAAACCTCAGTAATGTAACCCTCGTGGGACATTCATATGCAGGCGTGGTTGTCAGCCTTGTAGCCGACAAAATAAAATCCAAAATTGATCATCTTATCTATGTGGACGCCGTTATTCCCGAAGACGGCAAAGCCTTTTTCCCTCAACCCCAGCAAGATGAATTTCTCAAACTTTATCAAGATGATTACGTTCTACCAATTGGCAGTCTTGAATTTCTAGGCATTCCAGAAGACCACCCCAAGGTAGATTGGGTGTTGGAAAACTTAACGCCTCACCCTCTAGGCTGTTTTCTGGAGAAAGTTCACTACACCCAGAATGGTCCAGATGGTCTCCCCAAAACCTATATACGCTGCACCGGCAATCCACGCTTCAAAGACGACCCCATAAAGACATTGGCTGAAAATAATGCAGAATGGCGCTATAGAATCATAGATACTGGCCATGATGCGATGGTGACAGCGCCTGATGAATTAAGTCAGATGTTGGAATTGGAGCACACACGCTAGTCTCACTTTAGCCTTTAAGGCACGAAAACTCCCCCGATAAGGAGAATACACATGCGCACTCATTTGCTTCGTTCAGCCTCTGTCATTATTGCTCTTTCTTTGCTGGGTCTATCTGCGTGTTCACCGCCCGACACCGCCCCCAAAAACCAAGAGCCTCAATCAGAGGATATTTCTGAGGAAGAGGCTATCGACGCAATTGAAGAGATTGCAAGCACCACACCGCCTGCCAATGATGTGCCCTCAATAGCTGACCATTACGGTGATGACTGGGCTGTGACTGGCGGCTGGCCGGGTGAATATCCAGCAGGCTTCTCTATCCTAAAGGACAATATCGTTCTTAAGGCGCACCCGCACATGAACCCGCTGACAGAAGCCAATATTGATTGTCCCGTTCCCAAATTTGCAACCTACCAGCAATGGAACCATACGCGTGCGGAAGCGGATGATTTAGATTTTGTTGTCGCAACGAAGATTTTTACAATCACCATGCAAGACGACTTAAATATAAAAGTACCTGATCCCAAAGATTTGCAGGGGTTTAAAGACATCGACCTTAGGCTCAAATCAGGCGACACCCTCTCTTATCTTCGCTACCTTGGTGAAGGGTTTGCTATTATCAAATACCAAGGCACGGAATATCAAATAGACGAGCAAGAATTGCATAGTGTTTCTGATATAAATGATGCAGGTCAAACATCCCAAGTAGACCTATGGCTGGAACTCCCCTGCGCAGATGCTGACAAAACCCGCGCATGGGTTTTGTATGATGAAGTCATCCGCCAAGACGGCGTAGGCCCCGCCCCCATATTTGGTTATGGCGTCTCCCAAGATATTACCCAGAAAGACATAGCCGGCATAAAAGAACTAATGGCTGTGAATGCGGAGCTTAGAGAACAATAACATTTCCTAAGGAGCCGAGCCTTGTTGGCCGGCAAAAGGCTCTCGGTCCTTAGTTATTCTTATAGTGAAGATGGAAACTCTTCCCATTAAATTTCGGTGTTCGCATATATAATTCTTCTGGCACCCCATCTTCCTTTACTTGAGATGACACACCCCAATTGTCCCCTTTGTTTTCAACTGTTATTTCGTTACCTAAAAACGTAAAACTGAAAGTGTCATTTCCTTGAGAGAAGATATCTTTCTCAAATTTACTGAAAATTTTCCTTTGAGCGTAGGGAATTTTTGTCTGAACATTCAGAACCGGACTTGGATTGCTTAGCAGCATCAAAGAGAGGTTATCTTTGATGCGCCTCACAGAAATCCATTGTTGAAAATACATTCTGTCTTCATCCTCAACCATTCTCAACGTGAAAGGAACAAACTGAGCTTTCGTCTCGAAAGGGCCATACGCGGGAACAATAACCAAATCAGGGTTTTGGGTTACTAATATTTCCTTCAGTTCTTCTTTGTACTGATCTGAGCTTTTGTCCAATGTGAGTATTTTCTCATTATCAGTATTTATAATACGGGCCGTATGGCCGGACTTAAAATACTGATCAATAATACCGTCAAAGTCGCTATCTCGAAAGCATCCTGATACTGTTCGACGAGGACTAGAATCTTCATCAACCCTCACGTGATCTCTATCCATCGCACCGCAATAATAGCTCACAGGCTCTCCACCATTTAATTTAGAGCCAAATGACAACATTTCCTCTTTTGCAACGAATGCTGCCAACTTTCGTCCTTTAGGAAATTTTAAATGAGGTTCGCCTTCTTCATTTCGGATAAATATATCCTCTTCAGCGACATAAGTAGAAACAAAAGCTTTTGAATATAAGATATTTGCACCCGCTCGGCTCGAGTCAATAAGACTTGTGGTTCGAATAGCGTTCACATTATCTAACCTAGCAACTGTTATTATATGACGATGGTCTGTTTGAGGTTGCCCAACTAAACTTGGCAACACTTCTCCTGTGCTGGCACAACCTTGCAAGAACAAAATGGCCGCCACCATCGTTTGAATAATGTTGTTTTTCACTGAAATAATCCCCCACCCGCTTTTATAGTGCCAACATTCAATAACATGGAGATACTTTATAAATCCACCTATTTTTCGAATGTGAACTAATGCTTGCCCCTAAACCGCAAAGCCCACAAGCATCGCGATATAGGCCACATATCCTGCCAGCATAATACCACCTTCTAAGCGTGTGACTTTCCAATGCGTGATCGCAGCAATGATAAGAAGCAAAGTTGCGCCCAATAGCACCCACACATCAAAGCTAGCGATTTGCGGCGGGATTGGGATAGGTTTCACTATGGCTGTCACGCCCAATATACCCAAGATATTATAGATATTGCTGCCCACAATGTTTCCAAAGGCGAGATCACCCTGCTTGCGCAAAGCTGCCATAAGCGACGTGACTAACTCTGGAAGTGACGTTCCAACAGCAACAATTGTAAGTCCAATAATGGTTTCAGAGACACCAAAGGATGTCGCAATATCGGTGGCCGACATAACAAGAAAGCGCGCACCGAAAATTGTCATCACCAAACCAGCTACGACGAAAACAGCATTCAGCAAAAGAGAATTTGGCTTGCTGCTTTCATCTGGAAGTTCGGCGGCATTTGCCGTTGCTGGGCTGCGCTCTTTGAGAAATGCATAAGCAATATATGCAATGAGGCCCGCGACGAGAACCACCCCCATCCAGCGTGTGAGTGCGCCTAAAAATATAACACCCACACACAATAGCGTAGCGGCTGAAAGCACCAATCCATCCCTGCGGAAACTGCTAGACGCAACAGCGACAGGAAAGATCAGCGCCGACAGGCCGAGAATGAAAAGAATATTGGCAATATTACTGCCCACCACATTCCCCACAGCGATTCCAGGGGCACCAGCAAAAGCAGCTTGAAGGCTGGTGACAAGCTCAGGCGTGGATGTACCAAACCCGACGAGAGTCAGCCCAATAACAAGCGGAGAGACTTTAAAAGTCTGTGCGATAGAGACCGCTCCACGCACCAAGACTTCACCGCCCGCAACGAGCAATATTAGACCAGAAAGCAAGAACACATAAATCATTGATACGTCCTAAACAGGTCATGACACACATGCGGCATGTACGTGAAGTATCAATTGAATGCGCAAAAAAGTCTATTGAAATTGCAGGCTTATCAGCGCAGGAAAACGGTGTTTATTTTTTCCAACAGGCATTTAAATTACATAAAGGCATCCCATTTATATCGCCTCTTTTTACGCCTCTATTTGAGAGGTCGCTTTTAGCCAATTTGCGACGCCCAAGCCTGCGGCACGCCCAGTCGCCATACATGCTGTGATGAGATAGCCACCCGTTGGCGCATCCCAATCAATCATCTCACCCGCACAAAAAACACCCGGCTTTTCTTTTACCATCAACCCGTCATCCAGCGCCGACCATTGCACACCGCCAATTGTGGATATGGCCTCATCAAGCGGAGCTGCGCTAGTAACTTTTAGCGGCAGGGCTTTTAAACGGCGCACAAGATAGTCGTTATCGTTAAGTGCTGCCTTGTCTGCGCCCTCATACACTAGCGCCATTTTTACGCCCTTTAAGCCTGTCACTTTGCGAAGATAATTTGAGAGCGATAATTTCCCGCGTGGTTTCTGCAATTTTTCACCCAAAACACCCTCAGAAATATCTGGAAGAAGGTCCAATAATAGCGTCGCTGTGCCATAAGCATTGAGTTGTTCACGCAATGACGCAGACACGGTGTAAATAGCACCGCTCTCAACGCCTTTACGCGTGATGACAAACTCACCCCGCGTTGCTTGCTGCCCTACACTCACCTGAACAGACTTTATCGGGTGCCCTGCAAACTCATCACGGATGCGGTCCGACCAGTCTACGATAAACCCGTTATTTGAAGGCGCGAAAGGAGCAGATGAAACGCCCTGTTCCATAAATTTATCCAGCCACGCACCGTCAGACCCCAAGCGTTTCCAGCTTCCGCCGCCAAGCGCAAACACACTTGCCGCTGGCTTCAAATTCACAACACCTGTTGGCGTTTTAAAGACAAGCTCCCCCGCATTATTCCAGCCCTGCCATTGATGACGCGCATGCAATTGAGCCCCCTTTTCCTGCAAACGCACCAACCATGCCCGCAATAAAGGTGATGATTTCATCATGCTGGGGAAAACACGCCCCGTCGGACCAGTATGCGGCTCAATGCCCAACTCCTGCATCCATGCAATGATGTCTTGTGCTCCAAAGTTAGCAACCATATCTTGCAGGCGCGTATTCTCGCCATAACGGGAGAGAAAATCTTGTGTGTCTTCAGCATGTGTAATGTTGAGGCCGCTTTTCCCTGCCATCAAAAACTTACGTCCCATGCTTGGCATTGCATCAAATATATCGACGCCAACGCCATTTTGCGTCAGCACTTGCGCCGCCATTAGTCCAGCTGGTCCCGCACCTATAATTGCTACACGCTGAGAAACATCATTCATGGGTAAGTGTCCGGCTAGAAAAAAATCAAAAGCGCAAAGCGCGATCCCCTTGTTAGAGTGTTGCGCGTTAAATGCAAAGCTTGATTGAGAAGGCTTGCCAGCGCGCCAGCAAAGTGGCACTTCCCTGCTCATGAAACGTGAGTTTATCTACGCCCCCGCCAAACATCCCAATATTGTCGTCATTTATGAAGACGAAGCCTTCCTGGTGCTGGATAAGCCGTCTGGACTATTGAGCGTTCCCGGCCGCTTGCCTGAACATGCTGATTGTCTAGAAACACGCGCCCAATCTGAATATCCCGAAGCACGTACTGTTCATCGTTTAGACATGGCAACATCGGGTGTATGGGTTATGGCCCGCAAACGGGAAATGATGCGTCATTTAGGACTTCAATTTGAACGCCGCCACACATCAAAAACTTATATTGCGCGCGTATGGGGGGAGATTGAAAAAGATGAAGGCTTTATCGACGAACCTCTCATCTGCGATTGGCCCAACCGCCCTAAACAAATGGTGTGTTACGAAAATGGCAAACCATCCCAAACACATTGGCGCGTGCTAGAGCGAAGCAATGGCACAACACGCGTAGAGCTGACGCCCATCACAGGACGTACACATCAATTGCGCGTCCACATGCAGCATATAGGACACCCCATCCTTGCAGATCGTATTTATGCGCATGAGGAGGCTTTTGTTTTAGCTGATCGCTTACAGCTTCATGCTGCATCAATAACAATGCGTCATCCGATTGGGGGCGAACCTATCACATTTGAAAGTCCGGCACCTTTTTAGCGTTAGACTATTGAATATGTTGATTATTCGACGTCACATCCACGTGCAAACGCGCATTCTGTCAATTCGATAGTTGGATGTTCAGTCATAAAATCCTGTGCAACATCCTGACTTAGGTCTTGCATCACTATCGCACCCACAGCCGCAGCACTTCTCAATACAAATCCCAACTTACCATAGTCATTTTTATATGCCTGTGAATATTGGCCATTGTTGATGAGGTTTGGTTCCGCGCCACCAAATGCGAATGTTTCACCCGCAAAATGACCGTAACGATTGCCCGAAAATGTCATTCCAACACTTACCGAGCGTGTATTGCTGAGCTCACGAACTGGGCCCCAATATTGGCGTTCTGTGTATAAACCCACTCTTGGCTGGGAGGCATAATCACTACGTGCTGTTTCTTGCCCAAACGGAATAACCATTTTCACACCAAAGGAACGATCATATTCATAAGCAAGATCATTCACTTCATAAGCAGGAATAGATGTGAAAGGTGTTTGGGCCTGTGCTGAAGTACATAGCGCAAAAAGCGCTATACACGCACAGGAAGTCACTTCAAGAAGGCTACGCATGGAGAAGACTCTACCTTAGCAAACTAAACTGAAGGTAGTGTTTCACCTTCCCATTTATAAAAAGCTAACCGCAGTTCTTGTAGCTGACAAATGACAAAAATGACCGTTTTGTAACTTTTAGTAACAAATGCCGCCGCTTTAAGGCTTAATCCGTCGTATCTGCCTGATTTTCAAGCGCATTATCAATTGCAGCAATCAGCGCTTCAAACGCCAACAAAGTAGATGTATGGCGCTGGGGGTAATCTCTCACCCCTTCCAAATGCCGTAATTCCCAAAAATCACCCTCTGGCGGAGGTGCGCCCTCTTTAAGCATCGCGCGGAATGCATCTCTTACAGCTATGATATCAGCCCGTGTCTTGCCCTTAGCATGAGCGGACAACACCGAACACGATGTTTGCCCTAATACACAGGCTTCAGGCTCAAACCCA
The DNA here is from genome assembly GCF_042665075.1 of Hirschia litorea. Classification (NCBI taxonomy): domain Bacteria; kingdom Pseudomonadati; phylum Pseudomonadota; class Alphaproteobacteria; order Hyphomonadales; family Hyphomonadaceae; genus Hirschia; species Hirschia litorea. Next base: position 233,355 of record NZ_JBHTBR010000004.1, read on the forward strand.
ATATCTGAAATTTTGCCAGCTTCATCCAGTATAACGTCAGCAGTTATAACTGAGCCACATACACGCGATACCTTCTTGGCTGAACCATGCGGATTTTCCAAACGCTCTGCATTCGGAATATTGGCGGCCAGCTCAAGCACACGATTATGATAGATTTCATCAAACATAAGGCTTTAGGTCGGCGCGATCACCGATTTCGTCAAGAGGGCAATTTAACTTAATCCAACCATGCCCAGTATACGCCCAGCCAATCGTGTCATTAAAAAGATGCTCCCCCCAAAAGTCACGCCCGCAACAATAAGCAAAACTCCATCTCTGGAAGCCAGCCCCAAACCAATCATCAAGATCGCAAGACTAGGCAGTAAAGGCCCAAGAGGCACCAAGCCCAAAGGATAGGTCAAGAAAGCAGCTGCAACACAAATCAGCGCGACAAAATTCACGAAAGGTGGTTTTGATAAAGCGACGATTCTAGGTTTGGTAATTTTATCAATACGCTTGGCCCAAGGCTCAATTTTATCTAAACCGGACACTAGATATTCGCGCGGAAAATCTGAATCCAACACTCGCTTTGGAACCCACGGATATGGTCGCCCAAACACGATTTGTATCGCTATAATCCAAGTCACTGTCGCGAAAATCCAATTCGCCCCCGGCACAATTGTAAGCGGGGAAATTGAAATAAACCCGAGCAACAGAATGACAGGCCCATAGGCACGCCGACCGACCACATCCAAAAGATCACGAACTGTGACCTTATCGCCTTTCGTCCCGTCTTTTATTTTTTCCAGCAAGGTTGCAAACGTGTGGTTGGACTCTTTAACTTCAGAAGAGGCTTGTTCTTCGCTCATTATATTCCCGCTCAATCTGCATCAATTGTGCAATATCCCTGCGAATATAATGCATAACAGCACAAAACGTTGCATATTTCAGCTTACTCAGCTGCCACCGCCCCACCTCTCGTAGATTTCACTCTGTCAAAGAAAGGCGCAGCCCGCTCCACAAAGTCAGGCTGTAAAGGCACATTAATATGTGTACCCTTTTCAAAGTGAAGATAGGTCACGTCATTGCCCTGACGCTCCAAAGCATCCGCAAGAGATTGAGACAACCAAGCAGGAAGGATTTTATCTTTCCCTCCAGACAAAACGAGTATAGGCGCGGCAAACCCAGCCAAAGGCGTCGCGTTGTCGCCTTCTTGATCCGATTGAGCTGGCTCAAGCTTGATAAATGGTATCATTCTCAAAAACCAAGGCTTCCAAACCTTCGCAGCTTCTTCTGCGCTTAGTGCAGTCGTCTCATAAACAAAACCATCAAACTTAGGTGAAATCGCCGCCATGTGTGGACATACAAATCCGCCCAAGGAATGCCCCCAGAAAATCAACTGGCGGTCCCCCGAAAACTCATTCGCAAGCTCTACAATGGCAGGTGTAATCTTTTTAACAGCAGCAATTGATGGCTCTCCTGAACTATCGCCATAGCCAGGATAATCAAATTGCAACACATCGCCCCATGGCAGCAATTTTTCTGCGTAATACACACCGTGATTGGGCCTATCACCGCCTGAACCATAACAGCTTAAAATAAGCGGACGATCACTGTATCCACTTTTCTCATTTGCTGAAATCAAAGAATAAGCAATGCGCTCATCCTCCGCATCAATAAAACCGTGTTTGATAGTCGCGGGAAGTATATTCTTGAACTGAGACTGTTGGAGCAACTTAGATGCTTCTGATGTAAGCTTTGCTTCATCAACAAATTTCAATTCATCAGCAGTTAGTGCAATATCTTTCCATTTAGGAGGATTAAAAATTGCATCGTCCGACATTGTGATTGTGCACCCCGCACTGCCTAGCAGTGCCATCACGCCCACACCAATTTTCTTAAAATTATAAGTCATCACCCACACCCTCTTTTGCCTGTATAAGACTATACGAAGCTTAAGAGGAGTTGGTTCACCAATTTATTTATTTTTTAGATCTCTCACGTCTTCCAACAATGGATTGATACGTTTTTGAAAGTCAAATTGATCTGTAATCGTTGAATGTTCCGCTTTACGAAACTCAAAATAACTTACATTCAAGTCACGTTTTTTCAGCGCCTTGTGCAGTGAACGCGCTAGACCTACCGGCAGGGTTTCATCCTTTTTTGCACCCAAAACGATGATCGGCCCATCAAAGTGTGCAAGTGCACGCGCATTATCATAATCATTGAGGCTATCTTTGATATCTACACCAACAAATGGCAAATACCACGGTGTCCACGCTTCTGCGACCTCTTTCACGTTCAATGCTGTTGCTTCCAGCACAACCGCATCCGTTTCACGTGCTGTACGCGCCAGCTCTGAACACACAAACCCGCCCAAAGAATGCCCCCACATTATAACAGGACGATCAGCGCCAAGCTCATCTACATTATCTGAAACCAAAAGCTGCATGTCGTGCATGCTTTCTGTAGTCGCAACTCCGCCTGAATCTCCATAACCTGGATAATCAAACAGAAGCACATCTCCCCACATAAAACTCTTTTTCGCGGCCCATACCCCATCTCGAATACGGTCCGAAGCATTGCCAAAACAATTGACAATCAAAGGCCGCTTCGCCTGTTTTTCCGCACTTGTAACAGAGCTAACCAACGTCCATGCAATACGGCTATCACCCTCACCCCAGAAGCCATGCGTGAGGGTAGCTGGCATATGGGAAGCATACCCCCGCGCCTCAACCAGCTCGTCAGCAGATGGCTGGGTCAAGCTCTCTTCATTCTCAAGACGCATTTGTGAGGCGTTGATAGCGGGCGTTTCAATGGGACGCGGTTTAAACACCACAGACTCATCTATTTCTTTTTCAAAACACCCCGTTAAAAAAACCGAAAGCCCCAATGCTCCAACGAAAGCAAGACGATTGGCATTAAAAAGTTTCAACGTCATTTAGTCTTCCCCGTGAGAATCAGATGCAGCTCTCAGTTATTCATCTTTGTTGATATTAACGCTGAATCATACACGCCGCCAAGTAGATGCCTGCGCTTTGTCCATGATCTCAATGCCCTGCGCTGCTAATTCATCACGAATACGGTCAGCCTCAGCCCAATCCTTATTCGCACGCGCATCCAAGCGCGCCTGAACTAACGCATCAATACGTGCTGCATCATCACTATCATCGCCTTTTTCCCACTCTTCAGGCGTTAATTGCAACAAGCCCAACATGTCTCCTGCGAAGATGAGGTCAGCACGTGCCTGAGCCATAGCTTCTTGGTCTCCAGCATCTGCTGCTCTATTGGCCTCTCCTGAGAGACGCGACATTTCTGCTAACGCTTGAGGGGTATTAAGATCGTCACATAGCGCTTCAAGAACGCCAATATCTTCTACCTCTAGATCGGCAAAATCCCAGACGCGGCGCAAAGCCCCATAAGCGCGATCCAAGGTCGCTTTACACTGGTCCAGCAAGGCTTGCGTCCAGTCGAGAGGTTGACGATATTGCGCCGATAGCAAAGCCATACGCAGCACTTCACCATGCGTCGTTTTCAGCATCTCGTGCGGCAGTTTCACATTCCCAATGCTTTTAGACATTTTTTCTGATTCAATATCGAGAAAACCATTGTGCAACCAATAGTTCGCCATTGGCTCCCCATGCGCACATTCAGATTGTGCGATCTCGTTTTCATGGTGGGGAAATTGAAGGTCTATCCCTCCGCCGTGAATATCAATCGTTTTGCCTAAAACAGCAGCAATCATCGCCGAACACTCAATGTGCCAACCAGGACGACCTCTTCCCCATGGGCTATCCCAAATCGCATCTTCTGGTTCACCCGGCTTTGCTACTTTCCAGAGCGCGAAATCAGCCTGATCACGTTTCTCATCCGAAGTATCGACGCGTGAACCCGCAAGCATATCGTCAAGATTGCGCCCTGATAATTTTCCATATTCATCCATAGACTTCACATGGAACCACAAACCTGACTTTGTTCTATATGCGTATTTCTTACGCTCTAGCTTTTCCATCATCTTAATCATTTGCGGGATGTGAGATACAGCCGTTGGTCGGAAATTAGGTTCAAGGATATTTAGTGCTGCGGAATCTTCCAGATAAGCCTCTGTATATTTCTCAGTAATCGCAGAAATAGGTTCGCCAGTTTCGTTTGAAGCCGCGATTATCTTATCATCAACATCTGTAAGATTGGACGCATAGAGAACAGCTTCATCCCCGTAACGCGAGCGCAAAAGACGATATAAGACATCAAACGCAACAGGGGGACGAAAATTCCCAATGTGTGCGTAGGAATACACTGTGGGTCCACACACATACATTGTCACCCGCTTTTCGTCCTGAGGTACAAACACCTCTTTTTTGCGCGTCAGTGAGTTTGTAAGTTTGATTTCCACGAGTCTTATCTTCCTAATTTAAAAATGATCCAAACACCTTCTAGCCGATTGCACGCGTACCACAACCACAATCAGTTTGCGTTCCTCAAAATCAGCTTATGTTTCCTGTTTAATTGCGACATTTACGCCCTAGAGGGAGTATTTTCACCTTGTAGCCATGTGAATCGCGCAATCGTCAAGGTGATCCAATTTGACAATCTTGATTTGAAGACTATCTCTACAGCTCACCCTGAGGGGATTATTTTCGGGCGGGCGTTAAGTCCGGGCTTTGGCAAATGGACACACTCTATGCCAATTGAGCCCCGGCTCGACCCCCGTCCCTCAGACATGGAAAGGTCCATCAAGTGGACGCTATAGTAAAAGATGGTGCTGTGACGCGCGATACAGATGATAAGCGCCCTACGCGCGAAGAAGCTGAAAAAGCTGTAAAAACCCTATTGGCTTGGGCTGGTGATGATCCAGAACGTGAAGGTCTTTTGGATACTCCCAAACGTGTCGTAAAAGCCTATGAAGAATGGTTCTCTGGCTATCGCGACGACCCTGTAAAATACCTATCAAGGACTTTTGAAGACGTGCAAGGCTATGACGACATAGTGATGCTTCGCGACATTGATGTCGAAAGCCACTGCGAACACCACATGGCACCTTTCATGGGGAAAGCCTACGTCGCTTATATGCCAACAGATTCAGTTGTTGGTATTTCTAAACTTGCGCGCGTTGTTGAAATTTACGCCAAGCGTTTGCAAACCCAAGAAACAATGACATCGCAAATTTGTGATGCAATCAATGAAAGCCTAAAGCCTGCAGGGGTTGCGGTAATGATTGATGCTGTTCACCAATGTATGACGACACGCGGTGTTCACCACCCAAACGTCTCTACAATTACCACCCAATTTACGGGTGTCTTTAAAACAGACAAAGATCTACGTGACCGCTTCCTTCGTCTTAGCGAGCGTTGATTTAATTTAAAATTAGAACCTAAAAAGTCCCGACCGCGAGAGCAGTTCGGGACTTTTTTTATTGTCACTTGTCTAATCCGTCCACACAAAAACATCTGTTATACCAACGCCTAAAACATGCGAAATTTTAAACGCTGCCTCCAGAGAAGGTGAATATTTCCCCTTCTCTATGGCAACGATGGTTTGACGCGTCATACCTATCGCATCCGCTAATTCTTGCTGGGTTATTTTCTTTTCTTTGCGTAACTCAAGGATCGCGTTTGAAAATGGAAGGGCTTTTGCCATATCAGCTCCCCTTCTTATAGCCAGTGACGATATTTAGCGATTTGCATTCCATAACGCACCAGCTCGCCGACAACGACAGCCAAAATCACCCAATTTCCAACCTCAACACCATTGGCACCTCTAAACGCTGTTGCCGCTGCTAATAGCGCTCCGCCGATCGCGATATTTCCGCCTAACGCACCAGCTTTCGCAGCTATAAGCACATCACGTTCATCACATTGAGCATCCGCACCTTTGGGAGACGAAACCGCTGCAATTATATGTCCCACAATCATCACCACCACAATTGAAATCATCAATCCCAATTGAGTCATCATAAACGCATCACCCGATGTCGTGTCTCGAATACGAAAACCTGAGTCCACAAAATAATAGCCATATACCGCCAGTAAGCCGACCATACAGACCCACGCACTCTTCTCTCTGAAAGACATTTCCCGCTCCAAATGTAAAAAATAATATACACCCATATATGTCTAATATATTTTACATGTCAAATATTATTTACACAAAATGTCTACTATTTTTTACTTGCACTCCCTAGCGAGAGGCGACTATTCCCTTTAAAAGGCAGTATGACCGATACACAAAACACAGATATTTTCGCTTCCCCGCTTTCTGGTAAAGCGCAAGATGAAACGACCACACTTCGCCCCCGCTTTAACGAGGACGGATTGGTCGCGGCAATCGCACAAGATGCCAAATCTGGTGAAATTTTGATGTTAGCATGGATGAATGCTGAAGCGCTAAAACTCACCATCGAGGGTGGACGCGCAGTATATTGGTCGCGCTCACGTCAAGAATTATGGCGCAAAGGCGATACATCTGGTGCATATCAGCATGTTGAAGCGATTTTTACGGACTGTGACCAAGATGCCATCTTGCTCAAAGTACGCCAAACTGATGGCGCATGCCACACTGGCCGTGTGTCCTGTTTTTATCGTCAAATAACCGATACTTCGACACTCAATCTGACATCCAAACGCCCTAAAGCATGATTTCCTTTTAAGGCAAGGCGACCAGCAATACGTGACCTAGGGTCGTTTTCCTTCTTGTCGCAGTTTCACAAGCATGTAAAATGGCCCGAACACATTATGGTTAAGCCATAAAACACCTTATATGATGCAGGAAAGCTCATATTTGCGTCGAACTCAGGGGATGGTTTTGATGTCGGGTCCAAGCGTTTACGAAAGAACAATGAACCACATCTTCACATGGGAAGGTGGTTATGTAGATCACCCAAACGACCCGGGCGGTGCAACTAATTTTGGTATCACACGCAAAGTCTTGGCAGAATGGCGCGGCCAACCCTCACTCTCCAAGCAGGCGGTTAAAGAGCTGACGATCCAAGAAGCCGCCGAAATTTATCGTGCAAACTATTGGAATAAAATTATGGGGGATGAACTTCCTCCCTCTATCGCTCTTCTAATGATGGACGCTGCGGTTAACTCTGGTCCGGGTACTGCCGTTAAAACACTGCAACGCGCTGTGGGCGCATTAGGTAAACGGATCAGCGTTGATGGTGCAATTGGTCCAAATACGCTACGCGCAGCACGCAGCGTAGATGAAGAAAAACTGCTTAATGAATTTGTGGTCCGTCGCGGTGTTTTTTACGGAAGCCTCAAAACATTCACAACATTCGGATTAGGTTGGGCAAGACGCCTCGTCTCAGGCGCACGTGCAGCCAATACAATCCTCTCAGAGACACGAAACGCGATAGCGACGCCGCCTACACCTACCCCTGAAACACCATCCGAAGACACCTCCACAGAACTACAACTAGCACCAGAGTCTCAATTGCCAGCAAACATATCTTTAAAGCGGCACTTCTTTGATGAGCGCGGTGTGCAAGTTTATGGTAGCTTTTTTCAATGCTGGGGCGGCTGGATTACGGCCGGTCACGTCATACAACAAATGCTGCGCACATCACCGCCTTTCACAAGTGGGCAGCAGATTTTATATCCCGGACAATTAGATGCCTCTTTGATCGGATGCCAACTTCCCGATCAACAACCCGCGCCTCCAACTGTTGGACAGAAAATAATCGTCGCGGGCTACCCCGCCGGTTCAAACACGCCCTCTTTGCGAGAGGGTGAGGTATACATGCAGCGTCCCCAAACAACCGACTGGATTGCGACAATCTCCAATCCATCAGAGCCTGTTGTGGTGGGGATGTCCGGCGGTGTTGTGTATGATGCGAATAGCAATGTGATTTTGGGTATTTTAATCACGCGCAATTCACCCGCTGACCTTGATGCAGATGGTATTGCCGACCAAAATTTTGATTTCGTCGCCCTCTATGATGTGTGGAACCAGCTACGCACCTTCCCGCCAATTGGTTAAACTTCGCACTTTCGAGAATAGAAACGCATAAACTATCTAATTTATTTGCTACTGAGGTTTGACAAGATCGCACTTGCGCTGCACTCGTCATTTCATGACATATTCAAACGACACAAACTCATCTTCACAAAACTCTACAAATGCCGCCCAAGATGCGCGTGCTGATTCATTGGTCATTATTGCGCCAAGTGAATTTGCTGGCGAACGATTAGATAAATGGCTGCCAATTGCTCAGCCTGAATTATCTCGTTCACGGGCAAAAGCTGTAATTGAAGCTGGAGATGTGTTCTTAAATGATGTCGCCATAACCAGCGCAAAGCATAAAGTTGTTGCTGAAGGCCGTTATGTCATTCGCATGCCGCCGCCTTTAGATGCAGAACCGTTACCCGAAGATATTCCGCTGGATGTTTTGTTTGAAGATGAGCATCTCATCATCATCAACAAACCTGTTGGCATGGTCGTCCACCCCGCCCCGGGTGCGAGTTCGGGCACTTTGGTCAATGCTTTGCTACATCATTGCGCAGGACAATTATCTGGAATTGGCGGCGTTGCTCGCCCAGGAATTGTACATAGATTAGATAAAGACACATCCGGTGTTATGGTCGCCGCTAAAACCGAATTTGCGCACACAGGATTGTCATCCCTCTTTCAAGCTCACTTTATGGAGCGTGCTTATCTTGCCGTCACGCGCGGCGCACCGCGCCCGCTTGTTGGCCGCATCGAAAACCGAATTGCGAGATCAACAACCGATCGCAAAAAAATGTCTGTCGTCAGAGAAGCTCATTTTGCAGCTTCTGCAGAATGGCATGGCGAATCCGAAGATGATTACGAACAAAAAGGCAAGCACGCGATCACAAACTATAAAGTGCTTGAGCAATTTGGCCGCGTCGATGCTACATCTGGCCTACCAGCCGCAACTCTGACCGAATGCAGACTTGAAACAGGACGCACCCATCAGATCCGCGTGCACATGGCACATATTGGTGCTCCCCTTATTGGGGATCAAACATATGGGCGTTATCGCGGTTTGAAAGCTTTTGGCTCAGGCCCCACCTTTGAAGCCACGACGGAAGTCTGCAAAAACTTCAAACGCCAAGCATTGCATGCAGCTATTTTGGGATTTGAACATCCCGTCACTGGTGAAAATATGCGTTTTGAAACACCACCACCTCAAGACATGCTAGATTTGCTTGAGGCATTGCGCCAATTACCGAGTTAAATTCAGTCAAAACCTGCGATAATGCGGCTTGTGTCCGCCTCAAAAAGCATTTTTTGAGGCGATCAACATTATGTGATCTCTTTAAAAATAAAAAATTACACGCAAAGCTGCATGTGCTTTTTTAGAATAATCATTCTAAATTCAAAACGCTAACTTATCCGGCATTCCGCATCTAAATTTTGCCGCAAATAGAGTATAAAAATATATGAAATCAGCCTCTTATAAGTCGCTGAACAATTCCTACGTTAAACTTATACGCAACTAAATCAGGCGTTATACGTCTTTTTATAAGTTAAGCATGATGGGTGTTTTATATAAGCATACCGCCCATTATTCACGAAACTTATGGAACATATAGACAATATCGGGGCAGACGAGTTTTAAAAACTTCTGCATGTTGACCCCACACAAGGTTCACAGATGAGCATTGCTCTCATCAGATGGTAAAACACGGAGGCCGACCATGGCGCAGTTATCAACTTCTATCGCGCTCTCACCCGAACAAGGGCTATCGCGCTATCTGACAGAAATTCGCAAATACCCTCTTCTTGAAAAAGAACAGGAATTTATGCTCGCCAACCGCTGGCGCGACCATGAAGACACTGAAGCTGCTGAGAAGATGGTGACATCCCACCTTCGTCTCGTCGCAAAAATCGCGATGGGGTATCGAGGTTATGGCCTTCCAATCGGTGAAGTTATCTCCGAGGGAAATGTCGGCCTAATGCAAGCGGTCAAAAAGTTTGATCCAGATAAAGGCTTCCGCCTTGCTACATATGCAATGTGGTGGATACGCGCCTCTATCCAAGAATACATCCTGCGCTCTTGGAGCCTCGTCAAACTCGGTACGACCGCCGCACAGAAGAAACTCTTCTTTAATTTGCGTCGTATCAAAGGTGAAATTCAAGCGCTTGAAGAAGGTGATCTACGTCCTGAAAACGTTGCAGAAATTGCGACACGCCTAAACGTTACAGAAGACGAAGTTATCTCTATGAACCGCCGCATGACGGGTGGTGATGCATCTTTGAATGCCCCTATCGGCGGCACCGAAGGTGATGGCGAATGGATGGACTGGTTGGCAGATGACGACCAACAAAACCAAGCTGAAGAGTATGAACAAAATGACGAATACTCCTCACGTATGGAATTGCTAGAAATGGCAATGACAAACTTAAACGAGCGAGAAAGACACATTATTTCAGAACGCCGTTTGAAAGATGAGCCTTCAACACTCGAAGAACTTTCAGTTGTGTACAACGTTTCCAGAGAACGTATTCGTCAAATCGAAGTACGTGCTTTTGAGAAACTCCAAAACGCAATGAAAGATGCCGCAGAAGAAAAAGGCATTCTCTAAACTTAAAACACCCCCGCATGCAGCCAAGCCCCCTGATTTCTACGTAAATCGGGGGGCTTTATGTTATCTAGAGAAATTTTACTGACAAAACTCCCAAGTGTTAACCAATCTTTACCAAGATAGTGTATTGTTTACGCAAAGATTCTATATTTTGTTAGTTTGATAATATGCGGTTATTTGTTTCTGGTGGATGCGGGTTTGTTGGCTCATCTCTTGTGCGCCAAGCTGTTTCCTTAGGCATAAACATATTCAACGTAGACACACGCAACACCCCTCAAGGTGCCCCTCAATTGGAGGGGTCAAATAATGCCAAATGCTATTCTCAACTCATTGGCGATGTAACAGACAGCATTATGTTAAGTGCGCTGCTTCGTGAATTTAAACCCCACGCACTTATCCATTGTGCTGGCGGAATCCAACAAAAAAAAGGGACCACCACTACCCAAGGTGCAACCGCAACTATTGGCGTGCTTGATGCCGTCCAAAGTTATTTCGCCAACCTAACTGATGAGGCAAAAAAGGAATTTCGGTTCATCATTCCTTTTGATACCAGCGTGTTTGGTTCTCTGGATATTCACAAAGCTGAATTTTCTGGCATGCACCCCATTAACCCTCAAACTATTTTAGGCGGACGGGCCGCACTCGACATCGCTTTGATACAAGGATGGGCTAATGAAACGCACATTCCCATCATATACGCAGGAGCCTCTGCCCTCTATGGCAGCTGGCAACAAGCAGAAGCCTACATCCCCTCCACCATACGCCAAGCACTCAATCACCAGAGCATCAGCATCCCACGTGCACAAGACACGCTGGATTGGCTTCATATAGATGATTTCGCCAATGGATTACTCCAAACTGCAATCAAGGGCGAACAAAACAAAACTTATTTATTTTCAGCACGTTCTGAACGAAGAAATATCGATATTGCCAACAATGTTGCGACAATTCTTGATGGATTACTCCCTACATCTCAAGGCGAGAGCTATCGCACCCGTTTGCAGGAAGAAAATTCGCTCCCACCTTTAAGGTGCGCATTAGACTCTACTCCCGCAGAAACTAAATTAGGCTGGCACGCAAAACAGAATTTGTTGATGGGATTACGTGAAAATGTAGCGTGGCATTTAAACCAAATGCCTGCCGCACATAAAGAAAAGGCCGCAAATGGGGGCTCCCCCACTTCCGGCCTTGCCGCAGAGTAAGTTACTCTACTACATCACTTTTTTGGACTTAAGCGACGAATGGGTCGCGTACCAAAATAACATCTTCACGCTCAGGCGATGTAGAAAGTAGAGCGACCGGTTTACCCACTAACTCTTCTAAACGACGAACATATTTCACTGCCTCACCAGGAAGCTGTGTCCAGGAACGCGCGCCTTTTGTTGAACCTTTCCAACCCTTTAGCGTCTCATAAATCGGCTCAACTGCTGCTTGGTCAGTCATGCCCGCTGGGAAATAATCAATCACTTCACCATTCAATTTATAACCAACACAAACTTTAATTTCATCAAGTCCATCAAGCACATCCAGCTTCGTAACAGCCAGCCCAGTCACGCCCGATGTGGCACATGCTTGACGCACCATAACACTATCAAACCAACCACACCGACGCGCACGACCTGTCACCGTACCAAATTCATGTCCCACAGTTCCAAGACGCTTACCGACTTCATTATCTTGCTCAGTTGGGAAAGGCCCAGAGCCGACGCGCGTTGTATACGCCTTGGCTAGTCCAAGCACATAATTCACTGCATTTGGACCAATTCCAGATCCTGCAGATGCCTGCCCAGCAACCACATTCGAAGAAGTTACAAACGGATAAGTACCGTGATCAACATCAAGCATTACACCTTGCGCACCTTCAAAAAGAATACGGCGACCCAGCTTAACACTTTCGTCCAAACGCTTCCACACGGGTTGTGCGTAGGCTAAGATTTTATCTGCGATTTCAAGAAGATCCGCCTTCAACTGCGCTGCATCTGGCTCACCCAATCCCAGTCCCACACGGAGTGGACGGTGGTGTGCAAGCAAACGCTCAAGCTTCAAATCCAATGCTGCAGGGTCTTTAAGGTCTGCGACACGAATAGCGCGACGGCCTACTTTATCTTCATATGCCGGACCAATTCCACGCTTTGTTGTACCAATTTTAGCATCGCCAAGCGCACCTTCACGAGCAGCATCAATATCTTTGTGCCAAGGAAGGATCAAACAGGCATTATCAGCAAGCACGAGATCATCTGGCCCAAGCTCTACGCCTTGTTGCCCCATCGCTTCTACTTCAGACAACAACTGCCACGGGTCCACAACTACGCCATTGCCAATAACTGACAGCTTACCACCACGCACAACACCAGACGGAAGGAGGTTGAGTTTGAAGACCTTACCATCAATAACAAGTGTATGGCCCGCATTATGACCACCTTGGAAACGCACAATCACATCTGCGCGGCTGGATAGCCAATCAACAATCTTACCTTTACCTTCGTCACCCCACTGGGCTCCGACAACCACCACACCGGACATGTGCTTCTCCATTTTAAGTGAAAGCCGCGCGCAAAGGACATTAAACTGTCACTTATGGCAAGGGGGAATCTCCTTAGGATAGCTATTTGGACACATAAGTCGCAGAAAAAGGCGTGCTCGGCTTAAAGCATCGGCCTCTAAATCGGCAATTTAGAGATTTTAAAACGAATAAGCTACCCTCACCCCAACATCGTCCAAACCTTGATTGCGTCCGTTTCCTAATATCTGACCATGCGATAAATGATCATAAATAAGCTGCAGCGCCCATGTCTCATTGATATCCTTGGTTATTGCAAAACTTGTTCGAAACAAATCACGCGAGCCCAACAATAAGTGCTTTGAATCAAAAACTGCACGCTCCTGCGCGGTGGCTCCCTGACTTTCTAGTTTTCCGCTATGCAGCGCATATCCAAAACTTGGTTGAAAATGCCACCCCTCTAGAAACTCAAAGTCCCATTCCAATCCCACTGCAATATAAGATGTTCTATCTTCGGAATTCACAGATGCCATTAAATAAGGGTGTGGTGACCATGTTTCACTCGACAAATTCCATTTGGAAAACCGAACATCCGCGGATAAATTGAAACCATCTTCTTTATTCGCGTTTTTAGGCGTTAGCACTTTTACATTGTGGTCCATTACTCCCAGCCGCACACTATCGACGATATCGGCCTGAGCAGTCATATTAAATGTTCCAGCGCCAATCGTAGCAAAAGCTATCAAAGCCTTATTCATCGAGGTCACTTTCTGACAATTATATTATGCCTTTGATTCTCCAACCACACTTAAATTTACCCCAATTAGCTACTTTTAAAAGTGGAACAATCATCGCACCTATGATTAATGAAATTAATCACGTTCACATTTTGTTTTGCTTTTTCATGTGTTTTCACTTTAAAAATGCCAACAAACAGAAGTCGGATTGCCTGACTTCTCTAAAAAGAAATGACTGTACTTATGGGTAGAGAAGGCGACATTACAGATCCCACACAGCAAGCTGGTGAATCTCAAGACCGTGCGCTGCGGCCCCTCTCATTTGACGACTTTACGGGACAAGAAACCGCTAAGGCCAATTTAAAAGTGTTTGTGCAAGCAGCCCGTAATCGGGGTGATGCTCTGGATCACGTCCTCCTGTTTGGCCCCCCCGGATTAGGAAAAACGACGCTCGCTCAAATCATGTCGAAAGAGATGGGGGTTGGCTTTAGGTCAACATCTGGGCCTGTTATCGGCAAGGCAGGAGATCTAGCTGCACTTTTAACGAATTTAGAAGAGAATGACGTTCTTTTTATTGATGAAATTCACCGCTTATCTCCAATCGTTGAAGAGATACTTTATCCAGCAATGGAAGATCACACACTCGACATTATGATTGGTGATGGTCCATCCGCGCGTTCAGTAAAAATTGACCTCCCTCCATTCACATTGGTTGGTGCCACAACTCGCGCTGGCCTTTTGTCTACGCCTCTGCGCGACCGTTTTGGCATTCCAGTGCGTTTAGAGTTTTACACACCAGAAGAACTGGGCGGTATTGTTTACCGAGCTGGCATCAAAATGGGTGCGGCATTGACCCAAGACGGCGCAATCGAAATTGCCCGACGCGCACGCGGCACTCCCCGTATTGCTATCCGCCTGTTGCGCCGCGTTCGTGATTTCGCTGAGGCTGAAGGCGTACAAATCAACAAAAATTCAGCAGCAAAAGGACTTGCAAGACTGGAAGTTGATGCTGACGGTTTAGACGCACTAGATAGACGTTATTTAAACGCACTTGTAAAAACGTATTCAGGTGGACCTGTAGGCGCTGATACCTTAGCAGCTGCATTGTCAGAAGCACGAGATGCAATAGAAGAAGTCATAGAACCCTATTTGATGCAGCAAGGCTTGATTATGCGCACCCCTCGCGGCCGTGTCGCTGCTCCCGGCGCATATAAACGCCTTGGAATGGTGCCACCCCAGAATACAACGCAACCAGATATGTTTAACGAAAAATAATCAACCCTAGCGTGCAAAATATTTTACTTTTAGAGATGGGTTCGATACAAACTTCCTTTTTATTGATTCTATTCTTCATGCTGTACATCTTGAACATGCGGACGAGCATCTACACATAGGCAGAGATTACTATTCAGGACTTGCACAATGACTGATCAACCTGAAACCGGACGCATCGAAGCGGATGAACATATACTACCAGTCCGCGTTTATTATGAAGACACCGATTTCACGGGTGTTGTATATCACGCCAATTATTTGAAGTTCTTCGAACGCGGACGCTCGGACTTCTTGCGGTTTGTTGGCATGAGCCACGAAAAGCTCTCACAAGAAGAAAATCCGCTGGCTTTTGCCGTTGCCCGCATGGAGATTGATTTCAAACGCCCGGCTAAAATTGATGATGCGCTAAAAGTGCACACCCGTTTTTTAGGCGCTAAAGGTGCACGCCTCATTTTTGATCAAAACATATTTAGGGATCAAACTCTCCTTTGCGCGGCTAAAGTTACCATAGTTCAAATTAACATGGATGGCGCTTTGATCCGCCCTACCGAATCTCTTTTAAAAGCTTGGGGGCAATTTCAATTTACAAAGTAAGACATTCTGCATTCGATCAAGGAAGGCAGACATCGTATTAGGATCGATACCCAAAACGCCCAAAATTCTTACGCGTCTTCTCGTATAAGTGCTTTTTCTTGCTGCATTTCAAAAATTTCATGCGTTGACTGACTGCACAAATGCATTTTGCGTGTGTAATTGACACTTGTCTCCTTCATCTCGCCCAATTTGCATTCCATGCAGGCTATGAATAAGGAAACAAACTACGGAGTCAGATTGTCTGACCTCCGGTTAGACTGATCAATAAGCACTGAGGTCCTGATGATGTCGCTAGAACTTTTGATTACGAGCGGAAGCGATACACTTGCTGCTCTCCCACTTATGCAGGTGGTCACAGATAGCGTGGCAAGTAACGGACCGGCCGAAATCGCAGAAATTGCATCACATGATGACTTCTCTTTTGTCTCTCTTATTTTACAAGCTGGACCAGTTGTAAAAATAGTTATGCTTGTGCTTGTCATTATGTCCGTGTGGTCCTGGATGGTGACATTCAACAAATGGACCGGCATGGCTGCAACTCGATCAAAAGGTAAGAAGTTTGAGGAAGCTTTTTGGTCAGGCCAACCTCTCGATGAAATGGATGATCGTGTTGGAGACAAACCATCGGACGCGTTAGCCCGAGTGTATTCAGCCGGCTCACGTGAATGGCGCGAAGCCCGTCGCCTCCGCTCCCTAAATGACAGCGTTGCAACATCGCTTCTTCAACGCGCACGTTCTCAAATGGGGGTCGCTGTAAACCGCGAAGCGAGCAAAATGGAAGCAGGTTTATCAACACTAGCAATCATTGCCTCTTCGGCACCCTTTATCGGACTATTTGGAACTGTTTGGGGAATTATGACCGCCTTCCGTGATATCGGCATGGCTGGTGAAACAAATCTTGCAGTTGTTGCGCCGGGTATGGCTGAAGCACTTTTCGCAACAGCACTAGGTCTGCTTGCAGCTATTCCAGCCATGATTTTTTACAACAAGTTTTCCGGCGATGTGAATAAATTCGTTGAGCACATGGATACCTTTGCAGAAGAATTTACAGTTCGCATTTCTCGCCGTCTCGCTGAAAGATTGGATGAATAGACCATGGCTATGATGTCCCCCTCTTCAGGTGGTGGCCGAGGTCGCCGTCGTTCGCAAAATGCTGATATCAACGTGACTCCAATGGTGGATGTGATGCTGGTGTTACTCGTTATTTTTATGGTAACAGCTCCTATGGTTGTGACTGGCGAGCCAGTGAATTTAGCAAAGACAAATTCCAAACCTCTCCCCCCAAGTGAACAGCAATCCCTCGCGCTAACGGTGAATGCAGCAGGACAAATGTTCATAGGCAGCAACACGGAACCAGTGGCAGCAGGACAATTGGGCGCGCAACTTATCGCCATCGCCAAGAATGGATACGAAGATCGTGTTCTCGTGCGCGGTGACAAAGCAGCAGATTACGGCCAAGTGTTGTCTGCTCTGTCACTGGTTCGAGATGCCGGCTTCACGAATGTGGGCCTCGTAACCGATTCAACTGGAACCCGTAAGGCCAAAGGAAACTAAGGCGTGCGCCCAGGTTTTGCCCTCTCTGCTCTCTTACACATACTGATTTTTGGATCAGCCTATGTCGTCTTTCCGATGGCTAGTACAACTATGTCTGAGGAGCTCGTTATTGTGCCGATCGAACTGGTGACAGTCTCGGACACGACCAATCTAGCTGTATCGAAACCCAAAGAACCTGAAAAAGTTCTTGAGCCCGAACCTGAACCTGAGCCCGAACCAACTCCGGAGCCAGATGAGCCCATTCCTGAAGATGAAGCTGAAATTTCCGACGAGCCAGATCCATTTGCCGAAGAAGAAGGCAATACGGAAGCTACGCCCGAAGAAGCCGAACCTATTCCTGAAGAAATAGAGCCAGAAGAAGCCGAACCTGAAGAGAAGCCTGAGCCCAAACCAACACCTACTCCAAAGGTAATTCCACCTCAGGAAGAAAAGAAAGAAACGACCAACTCTTTCTTGAATAGCGTGCTTAAGACAACAGAAGACAAAAAGAAAACACGCGAACGCGAATTCAAATCGGCACCTGACTTAAAACAGGTAGAGAATGCGAACGAAAACAAACGTTCTGCAGGTGATCGCTCTCGCGATACTGCAACATGGTCTACTTTGTTACGGTCAAAAATAGAGACAAAGTGTTTCCGCGATCCATCTGATATGGCCAATGCCAAACGCCTGAAAGTAACTTACAAAATCACCTTCAATAGAGATGGTAATTTAATGCGTGCGCCTCGGCGTGTTCAGCCCACAATTATTCCTGCTGGCGATCAACAATTGCGAGTATTTGACATCAACGCATCTAGAGCAATTGAAAAGTGTGCCCCCTACAGTGACATTTTTCCACCTGAACTCTATGACGAATGGAAGGACTTTACGTTAAATTTTGGATCAGAATGATTCCGAATCTACGTATGAGAGTAGAAGACATAATTCCGCCGAGACTCTATGTTTTAGATATTTGGCTAAACCGAGACTTTGAAGGATAGGAGATCCTCGCCATGAAAACAGCTGTCAGCTTTCTTGCTGCGCTTCTGTGTAGTTTGCTTTGCCTGCCCGCTTTTGCGCAGGACGGGAATGTCGTTAATATCACCAAGGGCACATTCGAGCCTATGCCAATGGCGGTTCCTGATTTTTCTGGAGACACACCAGAAGCAGCCACTGTTGGTACGGATATAGCTGAGGTTATCCGGAATGACCTCGCCGGATCCGGACTATTTCGTATGATTAGCCCAGATGCTTTTGTTGAAAAAAATCTTGATATCGCAGTCCTTCCAACATTTGCAGACTGGAAAGTAATTAGCGCGGATGCCCTCCTTGTGGGAAAAACCATCATTGACCCTTCCGGCACAATGGCAACGCAGTTCCGCTTATTTGACGTGTTTACAGGGAAACAACTTTACTCCCAGGAATATACTGTCTCTTCTCCTGACAGCTGGCGTCGCATGGCTCACATCATTGCCGATGACGTATATGAACAACTGACACCAGATGGCGGATATTTCGACAGCCGGATTGTGTATATCGCCGAAAGCGGACCGAAAACAAAACGTATCCGCAGGCTTGCGATCATGGATCAAGATGGCGCAAACCCACAATATCTTACTGACGGTCGCATCGAAGTGCAGACTCCGCGCTTTGATCCTTCATCCCAGACAATCATTTACACAGCCTTGGTGCCAGATGCTCGCAACCCAATTCTAGAGCGTCGTCGCGTCTACTTGTTCGACATCGAGACAGGCCGCCAAGAAGTTATCGGTGACTATGGTGTCACTTCTTTTGCTGCTCGTTTCTCACCTGATGGCAGCCATATCGCAATGAGCCTGTCGGAAGACGGAAACTCTGACGTATATGTTTTGGACCTAGCTCGCCGTCAGCGCACCCGTCTTACAAATAATCTCGCAATTGACACATCTCCCTCTTACTCCCCTGATGGAAAAGAAATCGTATTCACATCTGACCGCGGTGGTTCACCTCAGCTTTATATAATGAATGCTGACGGGTCTGACAGAAACTGTGAGAACGGGCCTCGTAACAAAGTGTGTCGAATCACTTTTGGAAAAGGCATCTATTCCACCCCCGTCTGGTCCCCACGTGGTGATCTAATTGCCTTCACAAAACAAACTCAAGGACGTTTTGAAATTGGTGTCATCAAAACAGATGGCAGTGATGAACGCACTTTAACGTCTGATTTCTTGGCAGAAGGTCCCACTTGGTCCCCAAATGGGCGAATCATAATTTTCTTTAAGGAAGCACGTGGTGGTCGTCCAAGCCTATGGAGTATCGATTTAAGTGGTCGTAATCTAAAACGCGTACCTACTCCGGGAGACGCTTCGGACCCAGCTTGGTCACCAATTTTAAGATAAAAAACAAAGGCCACTCAACTATGAGTGGCCTTAATTGTTTGATTTTCATAATGCTTTGTATGAGTTAACTCTAAAACACCTTATATTTTCGTCGACTGAAGGTTGAGCAACCCGCTTAGCATTTTGACCATCTATTGGACGTGAGAATAAAAATCACGTTAGAGTAGGATTGAATGTATTGCCGTTTACAGAGTAGACGCATTATGTTGAACATACGTTCATCGATCGTGCGTAAGTTTCGTATTTTGGTCATAATCTGACGATATGAAGCAAGCGCAATCCGTTCACGTCCAAGCTGGACGTGCGCGTCCTAAGGGGAGTCTTAAAGACCAATGAGTTACAAAGTAAGCTTCGCTGCTCTGACCTTCACAGTAGCGGCTCTCGCATCCGGTTGTGCTTCTACTGTAGAAGAGCCGACTCCGGTTCCAACACCTACTCCTGTAGCAGCACCTGCTCCAGCACCAACACCTACTCCGGTGCCTGTAGCTCCAAAAGGACCGCTTGCTGGTTCTTTGGAAGATTTCAATGTTAACGTTGGATCCAAAGTGTACTTTGATGTAGACCAATACAACCTTGATGATGCTGACCGCCAAATTTTGGCGCGCCAAGCTGCATGGTTGAGCCAATACCCAGCCGTGACTATTCTTATCGCAGGTAACTGTGATGAGCGTGGAACACGTGAATACAACATCGCTCTTGGTGAGCGCCGTGCTGCAGCAGCAAAAGACTATCTAGTTGGTCTTGGAATTTCTGCGTCACGTATTGAAACAGTTTCTTACGGTAAAGAGCGTCCAACAGACCCTCGTTCTACGACTGATGCTTGGTCAGTTAACCGTAATGCCTTCACGCAACTTATTAGCGGCGTAAACGGCTAACATTACTGCTGCAGTTTGCCTCCGCACCGCCTTATTTTCGGCGCGGAGGCCTGCTAGCCTCCAAAATATGAGCATGATGCGTACTCTTCGATATTCAACTGCCGCAGTGCTTTCGCCTGTGGTTGTTTTGTTAACCGCCTTTACTTTGCCTGCACAGGCTCAGGTAAGTGCTGATCCTATGGCCGCTAGGTTGCAAAGCCGAATGGACACTATTGAAGAGAATATTCAACGTGCAACAGGTCGTGTTGAAGAATCTGGATTTCAGGTCAATCAACTACGTCGGCGCATTGAGGTGCAAGCCAGCGAAATTGCCGACTTGAAACAAGAATTATCAGCCCAAAACGACAGACTGAAAAAACTGGAAAGCATAATAAATGCCCCCGTTAATGCAGCTGCGAACGCTGCAAATGGTCCAGCAGAAACAACAATCCCTTTGGTTGGCGCAACAGACCCGTCTACTAAAGCTGCTTTGGCTGCCGCACGGACTATAGACGATGAAGCAATTGCCTCCAAATCAACTGAAACCCTCTCAGCTGAGCTACCTTCAGACCCTAGCAAGCTTTTCCGTCAGGCAAAAAACCTCCTCTTAAAAGGTGATTACCCTGCCGCAGAAACTGCATTTTCTCACTTAGTGGAAACACACCCAGAAGCACCTGAAGCAGCAGAAGCTCAATATTGGTTAGGGGAATCTCTTCTTATTCAGGAAGCCTTTCCTGAAGCAGCGGAAGCTTATGTTTCACTGATACGCACCTATCCGGACTCTACAAAAGCACCAGATGGCCTCGTAAAACTTGCGCGCTCATTGCGCATGATGGGCGATACGACGCAAGCTTGTGGTGCACTTTCAGAGTTAGCTAATTTATATCCGCAAACAAACCCAATGACTCGCAGTTTAGCGAAAACAGAACGCGATCGTGCGGGCTGTGCTGAATAATTCTATTATTAATAGAGGATAGATTCAGATGGCCTCCAAACAACCGGGCTTTAAGCTAAATATACTCGGAATGATTGTAGGAAGTGCACTCGTATCTATTTGTTCACAAAGTGCTTTTTCACAAACCACCCCCTCATCGGCCGAGAGTGTGAGAGGCGGAATTTTAGATGCATCCGATGCAAGTCGGCTATCAAGGTTTATGACAACATTGGGTTATCAAGCAGACATGGCGCACGGCCCTGCTGGGGACCCTACGATAAATGGGCGCATCTCAGCCACTGATTATTCAATTCAATTTTACGAATGCGAGAATGGGGAGTTTTGTAACTCTATCCAGTTTCTAGCCGATACGCCTATCCCTCCAGATATGACGATGGAAAAAGTGAATGCTTTTAACATGCGTTGGAGATATGTTCGCGCATCTGTGACTTCAAATGTTGTGCGTTTACAAATGGATGTAAACTTGGATGGCGGCGTAACTGCTGGTAATATCGAAGACACACTAGATATATGGCGGCGTCTCCTTGAAACTTTCGAAACTGAATTCGCAGCAAAAGCACCCGCTAGATAATAGCAAATTTGACTATAATTCTCTTAGCAGATTAAGCACCAAAGCCGCTAATTCTCGACGAATTTTACACACACATTTAGACCACCTCACTTCTCAGTTTGCAAAGAACAAACATATCGGAGTGGCCGTATCTGGCGGATCAGACTCACTATGCTTGCTTATATTGGCTGCTGACTGGGCTCTGCTACATGGGTGGAAGGTCTCTGCTTGTACGGTGGACCATGGGTTGCGCGCTGCTGCTACCCTGGAAGCTAACTATGTGCACCAGCTCTGCAATAGCGCCGGTATTGATCACGATATTTTGGCTGTCAAATGGCCCACCAACCTCCAATCCAAACCAACTCAAACAACAGCAAGAACTGCTCGCCATCAACTTTTGGCAAACTGGACCCGCGACAAAGACATTTCAGCTCTTCTTGTTGGCCACACGCTGGATGACAGAATTGAAACCATGTTGATGCGAGAAAGGTCTGGCTCAACAGATTACGGACTTGCTGCAATGCCAAGCAAATCTGCCAGTCCGGTCTGGCCTGATGGTCGCCACTTATCCATTTTGCGTCCTGCAAACACCCTATCTCGTAAAGATCTTTGCTATGTGCTCGAAGATATTGGCATCCAATGGGTATGCGACCCTTCCAATGAGAACACAAAATATGAACGCGTTCGCGCGCGCCTAGAAATAAGATCAATGTCAGAAACAAATCGAACATTGATAAAAAAGCGATTGGATGAGCTTACTCAGAAACGGATAGACACAAATGCTGTCGTTTCTGACTTTCTTGAAAGGCAAACAATCTGGCATAAAGATGGTCGGGCAAGTTTCAACACATCGCATTTCTTGAAACTTGCTGATGCAATCAAATACCGAATTTTGGAGCGCATTTTGCTTTGTGTGTCGGGCACCCCGAAACCCGTAAATATATCGCGTGTCAAAAAACTATTAGAGACGATTGACGGTTCTGAACTCAACACGAAATCAAAGGTTAATTGTCTTGGAAATTGTTGGATTCATACCAATATCGAAGAGATGCAAATTAGCTTGATGCCTCCCAAGAACAAAACCGTACCTAAGGACCAGACAGGGACGGACACCCCTATTTTGATTGCGCCCGGTCAATCTGCCATTTTTATGGGACGTTTCCTTGTAAGTCTGAGCCATGAAGCACGACCCGCTCTAGTATCCACATGGGAAAACACCTTCAAACACCAGATAAAACACGGAAAACATCCAGATCGAATTTGCTCGAATGCACACGCCAACCGCGCATATCCCGTGTTGATCGACGCCGATATCGAACAGTGTAAAAAGCGATCGGATGAATATACACCACAGCAACTTCTTCCTCATGAATACACCATAAAGTGCTTACATGAAGCGCGGAAAAACCACCTCTGCGACGAAGAATTTATCTTGATCTAAGCCTAATCGCGCCGATTCAACACATCTGCTGGCTCTATAAAACGTGATTGGCACATGCTAACTGAGAAAAATGCACGTTATTCAGCTTAACTATATTGAGCAAACAGCTGTTTTTATTCGTAAAACTGTACAAAACAACAGAAGTTTAATACAGGTTTGAATATTGCATCTCGTTTTTTATCAAAAGCTTCCCTATGTTGGGTAGTGATATTGTTTTTTCGACCGTTGAAAGGTTTGCTGCATGAACATGCGCAATCTGGCGCTTCTAGGCGTCGTTCTGCTTTTACTCTTCGCTTTCGTTACCTTGATGCAAGGTAATCAGTCACATGCAAATGCTGGCAACATCTCCTATTCCGCTTTCTTGGAGAAAGCTCAAAATGGGCAAATTAAAACAGCCCAATTCAAAGGCGATCAGATTTCCGGAAAAGATAGTGCAGATGCACCATATGTGACCACTATGCCAGGGATTGAATTCAATCTTGGTGAGAAGCTTGCTCAAGAATATGGCGTCGATGTATCTGCTGAATCTGTCAGCCGTGGCGGTGGTGTCCTAGGTTATATCGGAAACTTCCTACCGATTATTATCATTCTTGGAATTTGGTTCTTCCTATGGCGTCAAATGCAAGGTGGTGGCGGTGGTCGCGGTGCGATGTCCTTTGGGAAATCTAAAGCACGCCTCCTTACAGAACGCCAAGGGCGTGTCACTTTCGACGATGTTGCAGGTGTTGATGAAGCTAAAGAAGAGCTTCAAGAAATTGTGGAGTTCCTTCAAGAGCCTGGCAAATTCCAGCGTCTTGGTGGTAAAATTCCAAAAGGTGCTTTGCTCGTTGGTCCTCCGGGAACTGGTAAAACATTGATTGCCCGAGCCGTTGCTGGTGAAGCGAATGTACCTTTCTTCACCATTTCAGGTTCTGACTTTGTTGAAATGTTTGTCGGTGTGGGTGCATCCCGCGTACGGGACATGTTTGAGCAAGCCAAAAAGAATGCACCATGTATCATCTTTATTGATGAGATTGATGCTGTAGGTCGCTCGCGTGGAGCTGGCCTTGGTGGTGGGAATGATGAACGCGAACAAACACTCAACCAACTTCTTGTGGAAATGGATGGGTTTGAGGCCAAT
The DNA here is from genome assembly GCF_042665075.1 of Hirschia litorea. Lineage (NCBI taxonomy): Bacteria > Pseudomonadati > Pseudomonadota > Alphaproteobacteria > Hyphomonadales > Hyphomonadaceae > Hirschia > Hirschia litorea. Next base: position 257,821 of record NZ_JBHTBR010000004.1, read on the forward strand.
GAAGGTATTATTCTGATAGCCGCAACAAACCGCCCTGATGTGTTGGACCCTGCTCTATTGCGTCCAGGCCGTTTTGACCGTCAGGTTATGGTTGGAAACCCAGATATTATTGGTCGCGAAAAAATCCTAAAAGTTCACATGCGCAATGTGCCTGTTGGTAAGGATGTTGAAGCGAAAGTTATCGCACGCGGAACCCCTGGGTTCTCAGGTGCAGATCTCGCAAACCTTGTGAACGAAGCTGCCCTACTTGCAGCTCGCCGTGGGAAACGCGTTGTTGCTATGCGCGAATTTGAAGACGCTAAAGACAAAGTGATGATGGGTCCTGAGCGCAAATCCATGGTCATGTCTGACAAGGAAAAAGAACTAACTGCATACCATGAATCTGGTCACGCAATTGTAGGCCTGAATGTGCCTGCAACGGACCCTATCCACAAAGCAACGATTATCCCTCGTGGACGCGCTTTGGGAATGGTGATGCAATTGCCAACTGACGATAAGCTTTCAATGTCTAAGATCGAAATGATCTCACGCCTAGCTGTCCTTATGGGTGGACGTGTTGCTGAAGAGCTTAAATTTGGTGAGGACTATGTCACAGCAGGTGCGTCATCGGATATTCAGCAAGCCACACGCTTAGCACGCGCTATGGTGACCAGCTGGGGTCTTTCAGAAACGATCGGTCCGGTGGACTATTCTGAAAATCAGGGTGAAGTTTTCCTTGGCCAACAAATTATGAAATCTTCTAGCGTTTCTGAAGAAACATCTCAGAAAATCGAAGAAGAAGTGCGCAAGCTCGTGCAAGCGGGTATGGATACAGCACGTCGTATTTTGACAGAAAAACGAGACGACTGGATCGCCCTGTCTGAAGGCCTACTCGAATATGAGACACTTTCAGGTAAAGAAATCGACGAGCTTTTAAAAGGCAAACCGCCAGAGCGCCCTGATGACTTTGATGCTGGCCCGACATCGGCTGTGCCTGTCGTAAAACCAAAGAAAAAGCCCGATAATGGCATTGGTGATTCAGAGCCAGAAGGCGTTTAAACTAAGTTGTTTAGATAAAATTATAAGGTCCGCTTTTCCAAAGCGGACCTTTTTTATAAGATCGAGGAAACACATGCCTACCCTCTTCAACAACCTCACCAAATTTACAGCAGATAGAGCTTGGGGAGCCAAAGACATAGCGCTTATAGAGGGTGCCAGCGTGCGCCTTCATTGGACTGATAAACCCTATAAATGGCACATCAATGATGGCAATGAAGTCTTCATGGTTATCGATGGCATGGTTGAAATGGACTATAAACTCAACGGAAAAATTCACACCGCAAGCCTTGGCCCAAATGATATTTTCATGGCAGAGCTAGGAGATGAACATATTGCACGCCCCATTGGTGAGGCGCGCATTCTAGTCATTGAGAAACAAGGTAGTGTTTAAACGTGCAGTCCAACTCCCCTTCAATCATGGGCATTATCAATGTCACACCTGATTCATTTTCAGACGGTGGGCAATTCACAGCTATGGATATTGCCATAGAGCACGGGTTGAACTTAATTGCACAAGGTGCTGATTGGCTAGATATAGGCGGAGAAAGCACACGCCCCGGCGCTATGCCGGTTGACGTTAAAGATGAGATATCTCGGGTTATTCCGGTTGTCACTGGGATACGTGCGCATACAGACGCGCTTATCTCCATCGACACAATGAAGCCTTCTGTTGCAATCGCAGCGGTTCAGGCGGGTGCTGATATGTGGAATGATGTCAGCGCTGGACGCTTTGCTGATGATAGTCTTGAAATCGCCGCTCAACTCAACTGTAAACTCTGCCTGATGCACATGCTTGGCGAACCACGCTCTATGCAAGTGGCACCGCGCTATAAAGATGTGGTAAGCGAAGTTGCTGCTTTTTTGATTGAACGTGCGAACCTTGCTGTGAAAGCTGGTGTTAAAGAGAGCAATATATGGATTGATCCTGGTATTGGCTTTGGCAAAACACTCGCGCACAATCTGGAGCTAATGCGCAATTTGGACAATTTGATTGAAGCAACGGGTCTACCTCTCTTATTTGGTGCTTCTCGAAAACGGTTTATAGCCGAGATAGATACCAATGCCCAAAATGCCCAACAACGATTAGGAGGCTCCATAGCCGCCGCCGTAAACGCTGCTGAACTTGGTGCGGATATCATTCGCGTTCACGATGTGCAGGCAACTCAACAAGCTTTAAAAGTCTATAGCCTACTGTCGATACCGTCTGAATTAGATGATTTTTGAAGATTAAAGCTTAGATGGCTTTATTATAACGCATCTTCTTGGCATGCTCACCACGTGAACTTAGTGAGCATATGGGGTGGGTTATGGCTGATATTTTTATCTCCTACAAAAAAGAAGACGCAGGACGCGTCGTGCGTATCGTTGAAGGACTACGTGCGGAGGGCTTCAGCGTTTGGTGGGACCACGGCATAGCCCCCGGCTCACAATGGGACCAGACCATCCAAAAAGAGTTGAATGAGGCTAAGATGGTCGTGGCTGTGTGGTCTGACCTGTCAGTCACAGCACCATGGGTCAAGGAAGAAGCAGGCGTAGGTAAGACACGCGGGAATTTGCTGCCGGTGCGCATAGATGATGTTGCCCCTCCTCTTGGGTTTGGACTTATCCAGATGGCAAACCTCATTGACTGGGACGGAGATAAGGACGATCAACACTGGGTGCATTTCCTAGCCGCTGCGAAAGCTACTTTGTCGGGGAATCCAGTTATCGGGTTGGAACGCCCTGTAAAACACACATCCAAATTTGTGAAAATGCTGCCCATCCTAGCACTTTTAGCCCTAGTCGTAGGTGCTGGAGGATATGCGCTCTTCAAGTTAGACGGAAAGTCGGGAACTGGTTCTAGCTCAAATACAATCATTACCAATACTAAAAATCAAGACAACTCCACGCCAAGCGAATCTGAAACAGCTCTCTTTGAAAAAGCGCAAGACAGTACGCTAAAAGCTGACTATTTGGATTATTTGAAGATTTATTCCCAAGGTGCTTTTGCAACAAAAATTCGAGAAGATATTCTTCCTTTTTGCTCCTTTGAACAACGCGATAAGTGGATGCCAGTGCCACAACCAGCAGGACAAATGATCCGCGCGACATCCGATACGTCTGTTTATGATTTAGAAAAGCAAGTTTTCACTAGCCGTGAGGATGCTTGTTTCATGGCGCAATCTAACTTTGAGCGACAGGTGGACAAACTCTGCCAGAATTTTGCTTCCAACCCAAATTCCCGAAACCCTCAACTTACAATCAATCATGCTGATAAATGTGATTGTCAGGAATTTAATGGGGAATGGATGTGCTTTACAGATTCCACTTATGCCTGCACATGGGAAATGAAGTCTTTTGAAAACATCGAGGTCTGTAAGTGAACGACGAAAAACAACCCACCATTGGCCGTGTATTAGTTATAGCTGGATCCGATTCTGGTGGTGGTGCAGGTATACAAGCCGACATCAAAACGATCACTATGCTGGGGGGATACGCAGCCACTGCTATCACCGCTTTGACCATTCAAAATACGCAAGGTGTTAGCGGAATTGTGCCTGCACCAATCCCATCAGTAACAGCACAAATGACGGCGATACTTTCTGATATCGGCGCAGATGTTATCAAAACCGGTATGTTAGGCGATAAAAAGCTCATCGAAGCTATTGCTCAAACATTAGCTGACCACGCAATGGGATTACCCCGCGTGATAGACCCTGTGATGGTGTCTACAGCGGGAGACCGACTGCTTCCACCCGCAGCAATTGACACGCTAAGAGCTGTCTTAATTCCCAAAGCCATCATCACACCCAACGCACCAGAAGCAGGCTTGCTAACCAAACGCGACGTTTTTAATTTGGACGGACAACGCCGCGCCGCAGAACGATTGCTTGAGGATGGTGCACACGCTGCAATCGTCAAAGGTGGGCACATTGAAGGTGACACGATCATTGATCTAATTGCGACGCCGGAAGGTGAGATTTTTTGCGAACATGAACGCGTTGACGGCACGTCCACACATGGTACAGGGTGTACACTTGCGTCGGCAACAGCTACTGGGATTGCACAAAGTTTAAAGTTGGAGGATGCATTCAAGCGTGCGCAAACTTATGTTGCACACGCGATAAAATATGCGCCCATGCTCGGCAAGGGACATGGCCCCTTGGGACATGAATGGCCTATAAAACACCCCGAACTTGCAGATAATCTTCTTAATAAATTCAAGGCTTTAAAATAAGCCAAGCGCCCCCGAACAAAGCAATAACGCCAATAACTTTTTCCGCAGTGATATGCCGAACTTCTTGGTCAAATGCGCCAATGTGATCAAAAATAAGCGCGGCAATTAATTGCCCGGCGAGAAGCACAGCAAACCAGACTGTTACTCCCACACGAGGGACACCAAATGCAGTTGAGGCCACGATAAATGAACCGGCAACGCCGCCTAACATTGCCCACCACGGGGCTGTCGAAAGCTTTGAAAAGGTTGGCAATCCCTGTCCTGTCACGACCAATAGAGTGGTGAGGATTAGCCACCCCCCTGTGAATGAGATAAACGCGGCTTGGATGGGGCTGCCAAGCACTTGATTTAGCTTGCCATTTACCATGCCTTGCGCAGACACAACCACGCCGCCAAGAAATGCAGCGCATAAAAGCAGTAAACTGGTGAGACCGAGTGAAGGCATAGGGCAACTCTCTTATGGTTGAAAAGTCAGCTCTATCCCTTCCACATATTTCCAATGCAATCCACGCCTTATTGCAAATTGGACATCCTGATTGTGTTTAAGCTGCGCGAAAGCGGCTCAAAAAGATGCTAACTTCTTCGCGTAACTTATTGGCCTGCTCCCCGAGTTTAGCTGAGGAGGCCACGACGCGTGATGCCTCTTCTTCTGTTCTGGATGCCCCCTGCTGTACGCTTATTATGTGTGAGCTGACCTCTTGGGTGCCTTGAGCCGCCTCTTGTGTATTGCGTGCTATTTCTTGCGTTGATGAAGACTGCTCTTCAACTGCAGCATTAATGGCAAGGCTCGTTGAGCTGATATCGTCAATTGTTGTTTGAATGAGATCTATGGCTGATACAGCCTCTTGAGTGATCCGCAACATTTCATTGATTTGCAAACTAATCTCATCCGTTGCTTTGGATGTTTCACTCGCTAATTGTTTTACCTCTGACGCCACGACCGCAAAACCTTTACCCGCTTCACCTGCACGCGCACTTTCAATTGTCGCATTCAATGCAAGCAAATTTGTTTGTGAGGCGATATCTGAAATAAGAGAGATGACGCTTCCCACTTTTTCAGCCGCTGACGAGAGAGAATGTATCGTTTCACCTGTTGTTTTAGCCGTGGTTACAGCATTGGATGCTATTGATGAGGCATATCCAACTTGCTTGGCTATCTCTTGAACCGACATTCCCATTTCTTTTGCTGAGTTTGCAACAACGGAAACATTTGCCGTAGCTTCTTCAGCGGCCGCAGACACTGTCACGGATTGAGAAGACGTGGCATCTGCAATTTGTCCCATAGATTGTGCAACGGCTTGGAGGCCCTCAGCTGATTGGGCTACATTTTCCACAAACTCGAAGATGGATGCTTCAAAATCTTCAGCCAATTTTGCACGCTGCTCATCAAACTGTTCTTGTCTTTTCTGTTCAATAATGGACACAGTTATATCCATATCCAATAGCGCTGCACGTGTAACGGCAGCCGATTGGATGGAGAATGTTTTATATCCCCCGCCTTTGCGACCAAAACACACTTCAGCGAGTTTACTGTTCATCCTTTCAAGAATGAATGCGTAGCTGCCCATATAAAGATCTGTTGGCAATTGCAGACGGCTGTGGACGGCTCCAATTTTTTGCACAGACTGCTCATAATTGTTATCAAACTTGCCAGAAAGAATAAGCTTCCAGTGGTCAAGTTGCCTGTCTTTTGCATGATTCCTAATTGAATCATTTGGAAAAAAACTTGAAGCGGTCTCATCCGTTTTGAAGTGCAAATATAATTCGTCTAAAATTGATGGAAGCACTTTTTCAATTACACTAGATGCAGCTTTCAAAGCCTCACGCATATTGGTGTCAAATTTTAAATACTTCAGTCTCTTCTCAATATTTATCTGGGTATTCATGGTTAATATTCCAAATGGGAAAGCAATAACTACAGTATACCATTTAAATAAATCACTCGATTTAATGAACAAATTGCAAATTATCGACCCCGTATCGCTTAATATTTTAGGACAAACCAGCGCGGAAAAATATTCCTATTGACGAAAATGCAAGTTTAAGAGACAAGCACTGCGGGCCAAGCGTCCCCAACGGCGCTCAGCCTATCTGTAAGGATAGGAGTACAATTCAGATGACGACACTCACGAAACCAGACGTGCGCCCTGCGCGTGCCGAGTTTTCTTCAGGTCCATGTGCCAAACGTCCAGGTTGGACGCCGGCTGCTCTTGAAGATACACCTAATGGTCGGTCACACCGTGCCAAAATAGGCAAATCCAAACTTAAATTATTGATTGATAAGTCAGCAGAGCTTCTTGGCCTGCCAGCTGGTTACCGTATCGGTATTATGGCCGGTTCAGACACAGGTGCAATTGAAGCCGCAATGTGGTCTATGCTTGGCCCTCGCCCAGTTGATGTGTTCGCTTGGGAAAGCTTTGGGAATGACTGGGTCACCGATGTGACTAAGCAATTAAAAGTCGATGCAGAAGTACACACTGCCGATTATGGTCAATTACCTGATCTTAGTAAGGTTCGCAAAGAAGCTGACGTCATCTTCACATGGAATGGTACAACATCCGGCGTACGCGTTGCGAATGCTGACTGGATTCCAGCAGACCAAGAAGGCTTGGTTTTTTGTGACGCCACATCTGCTGTTTTCGCCCAAGACTTAGAATGGGAAAAACTCGACGTTGTAACTTATTCTTGGCAAAAAGTTCTTGGTGGTGAAGGTGCACACGGTATGTTGATACTGTCACCTAAAGCTGTTGAGCGTCTAGAGACATTTACACCAGATCGCCCGCTTCCAAAATTATTCCGCATGACCAAAAAAGGTAAGTTGAACGAAGGTATTTTTGAAGGCGCAACAATCAATACGCCTTCTATGCTTGCTGTGGAAGATTGTCTTGACGCCCTCAACTGGGTTGAAGGTATTGGCGGCGCAAAAGCAACAATGGCGCGCGCCGACGCAAACCTCGCTGCTATCGCGAAATTCGTAGAAACTTCTGATTGGGCTGCTTTCCTTTGTGAAGACGAAGCGACGCGTTCAAATACATCTGTGACGCTTAAAATCACAGATGCGCGTGTGGCTGGCCTCGACACAGATGGACAGCAAGCTTTCGTTAAAAAGATGACCGGCCTTCTCGATAAAGAGAATGTGGCTTACGACATTGCGGGATATCGCGATGCACCTCCAGGACTGCGTATCTGGTGTGGTGCAACAGTTGATACATCCGACCTTGAAAAGCTTGGACCTTGGCTTGATTGGGCATTCGCAGCGACAGTTGCAGAGCTTTAATCAGTTATAGACTGGCCGAAACCAAAGACGAGATTTCGGCCAGCCTTCTTCATCTATTCAGACATATTCGCGCCATAGCGCAAAAGGAAACACACCCATGACGATTAAAGTTCTTATTGGTGACAGCCTAGCTCCTGGAGCTATCGACATTTTCAAAGCTCGCGGCATCGAAGTTGATGTTAAAGTGGGCCTTTCTCAGCCAGAACTCGCTGAAATTATTGGTGAGTATGATGGTCTTGCTGTGCGTTCTGCATGTAAGCCAAATGCAGATGTAATCGCTGCAGCTACAAAACTAAAAGTTATTGGTCGTGCCGGTATCGGTGTGGACAATGTGGACATTCCAGCTGCTACTAAAAAAGGTGTCGTTGTGATGAACACGCCTTTTGGAAATGCCGTCACAACTGCTGAACACGCGATTGCAATGTTGTTTGCAGCTGCACGCCAAATTCCGGCAGCATCAGCACGCACTCAAAATGGTGAATGGCCGAAAAAAGACTATGTTGGAACAGAGCTATTTTCCAAAACGCTTGGCCTTATCGGAGCTGGTAATATTGGCTCACTCGTGGCTGAACGCGCACGTGGAATTAAAATGAAGGTTATCGCTTTTGACCCATTCCTAACAGAAGAACGCGCTGTTGAATTAGGAATTGAAAAAGTTGAATTGGACGCCCTACTTGCCCGCGCTGATGCAATTACATTGCACACGCCACTAACAGACCAAACACGCAACATTCTTTCACGTGAGAACCTTGAGAAGACGAAAAAAGGTGTGATCATTGTGAACTGTGCGCGTGGTGGATTGGTTGACGAAGAAGCCCTTAAAGACTTGCTCGACAATGGTCATGTGTCTGCTGCTGCGCTGGACGTGTTTGAAACAGAACCAGCAAAAGAACACCCATTGTTTGGCACTCCCGGCTTTATCGCTACGCCACACCTTGGTGCTTCAACTGTTGAAGCTCAAGACAATGTGGCTTTCCAAGTGGCCGAGCAAATGGCGGACTATCTGCTGACAGGCGCTGTAACAAACGCTTTGAACATGCCGTCTATCTCTGCTGAAGAAGCCCCTCGCCTCAAACCTTTCGCTGAGCTTGCTGAAAAGCTTGGTGAGTTTGCTGGTCAAGTTTCTACCGAAGGCTTTGATGCTGTTGAAATCGATTATGAAGGTGATGTTTGCGAACTTAACCGCAAGCCACTTACATCAGCCGCTTTGGCAGGTATTTTACGCGCGTCAATGAAAGACGTGAATATGGTATCCGCACCGTCTATTTTGAAAGATCGTGGAATAGACCTTAAAGAAACAACAGTTGAAGAAAGCGCAACATATGAAAGCTTGATCCGCATAAAAGTGCGCGTTGATGGCAAATGGCGCACAGTTTCAGGGTCAATCGTAAATGGTCAGGCACGCATTGTGGCTGTTAAAGAAATGACATTGGACGCAAAATTCCGCCCATTCATTCTCTTCATCAACAACACAGATAAACCTGGTTTCATTGGTGGTTTGGGATCAGTCCTTGGCGATGCAGGAATCAATATTGCGACATTCAACCTTGGACGTGAAGAAGAAGGTGGTGATGCGATTGCGATGATTGGTATTGATCAAGATATTCCAAAAGAAACAATGGATAAAATCAATGCACTCAGCCAAGTGCGTTATGCGAAAGTACTTCGTTTCTAAGCTTTAACGAAAGCACATGTGAAAACGCCAGCTCCGGAAAGAAGCTGGCGTTTTTTATTCTAGTTTTTAGAAATTCCGGCAAAACACTGGAAAAAATCGTTCTGATCATACATGCCATCGAAACCTAAAATATAGGCTAGTTCGACTGTATCTGAAAAATCAAACCCGCCGTCAGTAATATGGTGGTTCACATAAATAGCTTCAGGATTGTATTTATCAGCAATCTGCTTTGCTAATGCCCAAAGTGGGCCAACCTCTTGATTAGCAAGTAGGCGCGGCCATATTCTACCGTCCTGCGTTGCAAACCCGGGTGAGCCATTGCCTGCCATATTTCCATCTTGCACACGCACATATGACACATTGCTGTTCAACCATAATAGATGAGACAAATTCGACATGTGCTCATTCCAGATGGAGTGTTGAACAACAACGAATTTGGATTTCATATCAATCTCACCAGCCTCAATTATGGGTGAAATTAGATCATAAGTGAAATGCGATTGCCCTGCTTCCTGAAACCACACGCGACCGCCTTTGGCGAGTGTGTCTCGAATTTTTTTAGATACCGTTTTCAGCGCGTCTGAACGCTCATTGTGTGCATCCACCCAATTGTTCTCAAATGCAGCTGAAAATAGGTTTGGCACATCAACATATTCTCCATCCTGATTTCCATACGCCCCGACAACGGCAACATAATTTAAGTCACTGTATTGATTAGAACGTAGAACCGTTCCCATTGCGGCGATTGAATGGACGTCGTCCAAATCTGGTTTTATGTCAAAATTGGATATCAGCAAATCACTGTCAGCAGCAAAACGTGACATAAAATTTTCATCCGAAGGACACGTTTTTGACTGCGAGTGCGGATATATTCCAGCAGCTTCTATCTGTGGATTTATAGCACATCCTACTGCGCTAAGTGTGAAGCCCAATGCTAGAAGGCGATTTTTCAAATTCACAATACTTCTCCCCAATGCAGAGACCTTACTTTGAGCAGGCTTCTGCAGATTGAAATTAACATTTTTATGTTTTTATATCGCCCCACGCTCACTCTAGTTGGATGGCATAATTGACACAAGAGACACTTGCCCACTAAGCGTGTTGACCTTGAGCAATTAACCCATCACATATGCACTTTACTATTGCCTACAAACTCCCTGCTTATGAGGTTCAGGTTGGAAAACATCCTTCAGATAATAGCTTATGTCGGAATTATTGTGTTCGCTGTATCTGGCGCGCTTCTGGGATTACGTAAGCAAATGGATGTTGTGGGGGTTACCTTCTTGGCCACTGTTACAGGTGTGGGTGGTGGGACGTTAAGGGATGTTCTACTAGGTGCAACTCCTGTGAGTTGGGTGAACGATCCGACCAATATTGCTATCTGTATCATCAGCGCAGTGGTAGTGTGTTTTTTAAATAGTTGGATCATTGGCCAGCGCTTAAAATGGCTCTTATACGCAGATGCTGTTGGGTTAGCCTTGTTTGCCGTTCTAGGGGCAGCCAAGGCCCAAGAAGCAGGTGCTCACCCATTTGTGGCCATTTTATTTGGCGCTATGAGCGCTAGTTTTGGCGGTATCATCCGCGATGTTATCTGCGGTGACAAACCCATATTATTCGACAAGGAAATATATATTAGTGCCGCCCTTCTAGGTGGAGGTATATATGTTCTTGTGCCTGCCGACTGGATGAGCAATGAAGTCAAAACCGTTTTAGCAACGGTGCTCGCAATGGCATTGCGTATGTGCGCCATGATAAGGGGATGGCATTTAACCTTCCCCAAATACCCTGATGAACTTCCACCTGCGAAATAGAGATTTAGCTAGGTGCAAGCGCCTTTAGAGCTGCTTTAATGAGTGCACCTTCACTGGCATCATCGCCAAGCTCTTTTGCGGCAACAGCCACAGCGCGTTGGGCTTCTACATTTTGATATCCAAGATTGGTCAAAGCAGATGCCGCAGCTGCGCGACTACCTGTCGATGCAGACGATGCTAGACCTTCAACACCTTCTGAGGGTGTAAAACTTGCGGAGAAAAGACCACTTGGAGGCGGCTTGCCTTTAAATTCAGATACGACACGTTCTGCAAGCTTTTTCCCAACACCATGTGCGCGCTGAACAGAGGCTGCATCTCCCAATACGATTGCATCCAACAATTGTGCGGGCGCGAGCACATCCAGAATATTGAGCGCAGCTTTTGCTCCGACACCGGGTGCATCTTGCAGACGAGAAAACCAAGCGCGATCTTCAGCCGTAGTGAAACCATACAACTTTATGGCATTCTCAGACATTTGTGTTTCAACATAGACTGTTGCAACCTGCCCCACTACAAATTTGGAGAGCGTGCGGCTACCGCAAAAGACGACATATCCAACACCATTGACGTCGATCAAGGCCTGCCCATCGCCTACTGCGCCCACTTGACCTTTTAACCTTGCAATCATGCTGATTTCCTAAAACTACGTACATTGCGATGGTTAGCAGTCGTAATCGCAATTGCAAGCGCATCCGCCGCATCTGCTGTCATCGCTTCAGCTTTAGGTAACAGGCGTTTTATCATAAATGCGACTTGGTCTTTATCCGCCGCACCTGTGCCGACGACACATTGCTTAACTTTGGTGGCAGCAAATTCAGCGACAGTTAGACCCGCCATAGATAGACCAGCCATCGCAGCTCCGCGCGCCTGCCCCAGCAAAAGCGTGGACTTTGGGTTCTTGTTGACGAAGGTCTCTTCTATGCCTGACTCATCAGGTTTATGCGTATCAATAACAATATTGAGCTCGCGGATAATGTATGAAAGCCGCTCAGACATGGGTAAAGTCGTTTTAGGCTTGATCACGCCATGCGCGACCCAAGACAAACGCGGGCCATCCAAATCGATAATACCCCACCCTGTATTTCTTAACCCTGGATCGACACCTAAAATGCGAACTGATTGCGACATGAAATGTCCCCACTGACGACTTCAAGATAGCAAAAATGCGAATCTTGTTTTGTTCTTTCTAGAACATCTTGTTTTTGTGTACCTCACGTTAACGCGATTGCGTACATTCTAATAAAAATGACAGGTTTTTCGACTTTTTGCACTGTAGAGCACGCACATGACGGTAAACAAAGCTAGTTTTCACCTTTCACGCCGCCTTCTTTTGGGAGGAGCGGGTGTGAGCCTATTAATGCCTATGCCCGCAACTGCACGAAATCTGACGCGCAAAAACGCCCCCCTTCTAAAACTACCTGCATCATTGGTATTCCTTAGACTGGATGAAAACGGTGCTGTTGCACCCTCTTCTTTGGAGCGACGGATGTGGAGCCAATTCACAATGAATTTAGGGGCTTTAGTCTCTCGTATGGAACCCATTCCGCATAACAATCTTATTCCCGGTGGGCAGCTGGAAACAGATTTGGGATTAGGGTCAACAATTTTAAACGCACGTCTTGCTGCACAGTCTCAGGGTTATAATTATCTCGTCGTTTATGGTGTTGTGCCCAAGAATGAAGGCATAAAGTATAAGCAAAAGAAGAAAGTGGTCCCGTCAACTTCCTTTATCCAAAACATGCGCCACAAGCTTGCATTCTGGGATTGGGAATATACCGACACCCCATATATTGAAAACCGTGAGAGCCATATGGATCTAATGGGTGAGGTGCATTTACTGGACTTAAACGGAGGTGCGCCTCTCGCATCCGCATGGGCAGAACTTCCCAAACGCGGCCTGCTGACGCGGTGGACATCAAAAGACATGCGCGATGAAGAAATTGTTCAAATTCTGGTAGATGGTATGCAGCGTAAAATTCAGGATTTATCGATGCAGAATTTTGAAGACCAACGCTCTATCTCTCAGCGTTTTTGATATGGTTTCCTGAGCAGCACATTAAAATTCCATATCTTCCCAGTCCACAATCCAATCAAATTCAGTGCCCTCGAAAACTGTGTCTTCACACACTGTTTTACCTAGCACAGAGTGACCTTGTTTATGGATTGTATTGCGATCTCCAGTGATCAAATGATGCCAATCGGGGAGGTCTTTGCCCTCAGATATCAACCGATAGGAACAGGATTTCGGCATCCACTTTAAATCAGGAATTTTATCAGGGGTAAGATTTACACACTCAGGCACTTTAGCTTTACGGTTTTCATAATCTGCACACCGGCATGTTGATGCGTCAAATAGACGGCAATGCAATTTAGTGTATGCGATCTCGCCAGTGTCTTCATCTTCTAACTTAAGTAAGCAACATTTACCGCAGCCATCACAAAGACTTTCCCATTCATCAGTGGAAAATTGCTCAAGTGATTTCGATTTCCAAAATGGATCTTTATTCTGTGTCAAAATTTATTTTCTAATCAAACAAGGCATCAATAGCTGACTGATCTTCACCTGATACCGCAGCTTCTTCAATCCCTACAGCGTGATCTCCCAAACCATTTGGGTTCACGACACCACCGACGGCCGCAATCAATCCATAGAGCTGTTTGGACCAATATGTTGGATCGCCAAGGGCTTCAACACCGCTTTGCAAAATAACTTGAATTTCACCAATTGAAATTTCAACGGCCTGACACGCCTCGTCAAACCGTTTCTTTACGTCTTTATCGCACAATTCGTACGCTTTAATGGCTAGGTCTTTTGCGCGAAATCCGGTGTTATTGAAATGTTCAGGATAAGATAATGGTTGCCATTCCAAGATTTCCTCTGCCATATCCGGCATGGATTCCAGCATATCAATAAGCATCGCCACTTCATTGAAATGGTTTAAGTAATCCGTCGCTAAACCTGTTTCAGGGTTTATATTAGCGGCAGCCAATTCTGCTTTATCTAATTGTTTGGCGTCCATATTTCGCCTCAATAGCGGATCATTGTTGATTGGTGACTGTAAAGGTAGACTGTTACCAACGACTTACCAAATTCAAATACACCTATTTTTATAAAGGGTTTCAGAAAGAAGTGTTTATTTTCATTTCATCCCTTAACCAAAACGCCTCAACGTGGCATTTAGACAATTAAAGCGACCATCAAAGCGGCAGAGGATGCCATGTCAGACAAGTATTTTTTCTCCGCATGCGTGCTCTTAGGTACATTCCTTGTACTGATGGCTTTATCGCCGTGGTCCGATCGTCTTCCAACCGGAGCTATGAGTGCTGCAAATCTCAATGCGCATGACTTGTTAATCGCAGATCGCGACCTCAATCGCTTTGAAGCTGGGGAAGTTGGTAAAGTGTCGCTCAAAGAGCAAGATGGTGCATTCATGCTCGATGTTGGCGTGCAGGAAGGTCAGCTTTATGATGCACCAACCTTCGGCCCTCACCTACGTCTGGAAGCAGATGTTGAGCGCACCTACGCTAAAAACACACTCAATATCACAATTACCGCCCGCCACTCAAAAGCCTATCAGCCGAAAAATGCTGACGATAAAATGCAGTTTGAGGTAAATTATGCGGCAAACGCATCAGAAACATCAGGTTGGGAAAAATTTGATCTGACTCCTGATTTTGCAGAATACAGCTTTCAATACCGCCCCCCTGGCGCAGGAGATGGTATTGGAAATGATTTCTTGGCAATACGACCAAGCTCCAACAGTACAGCTTACAAAGTGATTGTAAAATCCATTCGTTTCCAAATTATGCCAGCAAATTGAAACGTAGAGATAATCGACAGTAAACGGACGAAGCTCGTATCATCATCAGGTTTTTGCGAAAATGAGACAAAAGCGTCATTTTTTCAGGCTATGTCACCCTACATAGCAGCATTTTTATACCAGATGCAGCAAAGAATGCCTTATCCTTTAACTCTGCGTTGTCAGTTGGAAGTTAGAGGTCTAATGAAAAGCTGAATAGGCTTCGAATATATTGTATGTTCGACAGCTAATCGTATGTATGTTCAGCGGGACCGAAAAGTGGGAAATTTTCAATGTCTATGACTCCAAAAGCCAACATCCAAGCCAACACACTCGAATTTGAAACAACTCCACTTGTAAAGCCTACCGGCTTTCGTGAGTATGATGCACGCTGGTGGTTTGGTATTGATGGCAATGCAAAAGCACCTGAACTTAACTATCTTGGTGTGCAAGCACTTGGGCTTGGTCTCGGGACAGTCATTCACCAAATGGGCGTCGCGCCAAGAATTGTGGTTGGACACGACTACCGCTCTTATTCTATCGCAATTAAACAAGCGCTGATTGTTGGACTGCTTGAAGCAGGCATGGAAGTGCACGATATCGGCCTCGCGCTATCTCCTACTGCTTATTACTCTCAGTTTGAACTTGATATTCCATGTGTGGCAATGGTCACCGCCTCTCACAACGAGAATGGTTGGACAGGTGTTAAAATGGGCGCAAACAAGCCATTGACATTTGGTCCTGTTGAAATGGGTCAATTGCGTGATGTCGTATTGAACGGTAAATTTGAACCACGTGATGGTGGTAAATTTATTCGCGTGGACGGTATGCGCGAAAAATACATCGCATCTGTATCAGACAAAATTGAAATTAAACGCCCGCTTAAAGTAATCGCAGCATGTGGTAACGGAACAGCCGGTGCCTTTGCTCCTGACGCATTGCGCGCAATGGGTGTAGAAGTCATCGAGCTTGACTGTGAGCTCGACCACTCATTCCCAAACTACAATGCAAACCCAGAAGACTCAGAAATGCTTCACGCAATGGCTAAAGCCGTTAAAGAACATGGCGCTGATGTGGGTCTCGGGTTTGATGGTGATGGGGACCGTTGTGGTGTTGTGGACAATACAGGTGAAGAAATCTTCGCTGACAAAATCGGTCTAATGCTCGCACGTGACCTTTCAAAAAACTATGATAACGCAAAATTTGTTGTCGATGTGAAATCAACTGGTTTGTATAAAACTGACCCTATTCTAAAAGAAAACAACGCAACAGTTGATTACTATAAGACAGGCCACTCCTACATTAAGCGTCGCACGACTGACCTTGATGCACTTGCAGGGTTTGAAAAATCTGGCCACTTCTTCTTCCGCCCACCACTGGGGTATGGTTACGATTGTGGACTTGTAGCGGCTGCAGAAGTGTTGCGGATGCTTGATCGCAATCCTGATAAATCTATCGCTCAATTAAAAGACGAACTGGGTATAGCTTACACATCTTTGACAATGGCAGCGCACTGTGATGACGAAATCAAATATGGTGTGGTTGATAAAGTTGTAGCTGCTTACGAAAAGCTAGGCAAAGAAGGTGCTTCTATTCTTGGCCGCAAGATTGTTGAAGTAAACACGGTAAACGGTGCGCGTGTAACACTTGAAGACGGATCATGGGTACTGGTTCGTGCATCTTCAAACAAGCCCGAACTCGTTGTTGTGGTAGAGAGCATGGTATCTGACGAAGACATGCGCGCGCTCTTCCGTGAAGAAGTAAAACCTCGTCTAGCTGCATTTGATGAAGTTGGTGATTACAACCAAGAAATCTAAGTTGCCTTAAAAATTGTAAAGTTAGTTTTCCCTGTGCGGTTTATCTAACTAATAATTTTATAGCCTTTAAAAGAGCACTCAGTTGGGTGCTCTTTTTTTTATAACGGGGTCATATTTATTCCTTGCTTTTGCAGCGAATGACCATCGTCCTGCCTTTTACCCGCCGCAATTGAGAGCCAGTATCTACTTGTCGGCGGCAAAGGTAGTCACGCTGCTGACATTAGCCCGACGGCAAACCTTAACAGCCCCCAAGCCCCTTGTCGTCGGGCCTCCCCTCCTCCCCAAGTCTTATTTTTTGGACGCAGTGTTTTATCCCAAAACACTGCGTCTTTTTTTTAACTGTATTCAACGACTTAATTTCCTAGCGTGATGAAACATTTTGCATCATAAAGTGTCACTGCTAAAGCTTTTCATATTCAGCTTTTTGGGCAATTGAACAGACGGGGCAATTTAATGACCCATCTTTGTGTATATTTGAGTAGGGTTTGAACACATGTGCGGTATCATCGGGATTTTGGGAAATGAGCCAGCAGGGCCTCGCGTTATTGAAGCACTTCGTCGCTTAGAGTATCGCGGATATGACTCAGCGGGCATTGCAACACTCGATCAAAATGAGATTTTTCGTGCACGTGCTCCCGGGAAGTTAAAGAATTTAGAAGGCGTGATGGCGAATGTCGCAACGCCAGGCAATACAGGTATAGGTCATACACGCTGGGCAACCCATGGTGCGCCAAATGAAACCAATGCTCACCCACATATTGCTGGCCGCGTAGCCATCGTACACAACGGTATTATCGAAAACTTCCGCGAATTAAGAGCTGAAATGGAAGCTAAAGGTCGCAAATTTGTCACCGAGACAGATTCCGAAGCTATCGCTCACCTTGTTGAAGTTGAACTTGAAGCAGGAAAGACGCCCTTTGAAGCCGTAAAGACAACACTTCCCAAACTTCGCGGCGCGTTTGGTATCGCCATCCTTATTAAGGGCGAAGAAGACTTGATGTTTGGAGCTCGCAAAGGGTCTCCCCTTATCATTGGTGTTGGTGAAGGCGAAACCTACCTTGGTTCAGATGCTTTTGCTGTTGCACCTTTCACAAACAAAGTTATCTACCTTAAAGAAGGCGAATGGTGTGCGCTCACCCGTCACTCAATCAATGTTTTCAACGAGACATCTGAGCAAGTTCCCTATGCAATTGATACCGTTCAAGGTGTGGCCGATGTCGTTGATAAGGGTAATTATCGACACTTCATGCTCAAGGAAATCTTCGAGCAACCAGAATCTACTGCTCGCACAATCGGCGCTTATGTAAATGCACTTAATCAAACTGCCGCGCTTCCAAATGGGCAAACTTTAGATTTCGCGGCATTTGACCGCGTTTATATTGTGGCGTGTGGAACAGCTTATTACGCCGGTTGCGTTGCTAAATACTGGTTTGAGAAATACGCAAAATTACCTGTCGAAACTGACATTGCATCTGAATTTCGTTATCGTGATCCTGCACTTACAAAAAATGCACTGGCAATCTTCGTAACACAGTCAGGTGAAACAGCAGATACGCTCGCGGCGCTACGTTATTGTAAAGAATATGGCCTTACCACAGCTGCAGTCGTAAACGTCCAAACCTCCACCATTGCAAGAGAAGTGGATGCAGTTCTTCCTACGCTTGCAGGCGCTGAAGTAGGTGTCGCCTCTACTAAAGCGTTTACTGCTCAATTGTGTTCACTCGCGAGTATAGCTATTATTGCGGGTCGCGCGCGCAAAGTTCTTTCCAAGAAGGACGAAGCGCGACTTACAGATCAGCTCATGCAGATACCAGGCCTAATTACACAAGCTCTTAAAATTGAAGATGCAACAAAAGAGATAGCAGTCGACCTATCTAGTGCTAGAGACGTTCTCTATTTGGGACGCGGAACCATGTTCCCTATTGCAATGGAAGGCGCGTTAAAGCTGAAAGAAATCTCCTACATTCACGCTGAAGGGTACGCAGCGGGAGAATTGAAGCACGGCCCTATTGCTTTAATTGACGAACATACTCCGGTTGTAATGATTGCTCCAACAGATCACTTATTGGAAAAAACCATTTCCAATATGCAGGAAGTTGCGGCGCGACATGGTAAAGTTTTGCTCATCTCTGATGAAAATGGGGCCAAAACGGGTGCAGATACTCCTTGGCAAACTCTAATTGCCCCAGCATGTGATCCCTTTATTTCGCCAATCCTATATTCAGTGCCTATTCAATTACTTGCTTATTATATAGCAGTCGAAAAAGGGACAGATGTCGATCAGCCTCGAAATCTCGCGAAATCTGTTACGGTTGAGTAATTTTTCTGCGATAAGTAGAAACGCGACGTATGAGATTGGTGTCATAGAACTTGCAGATTTACCTTTGCAAGTTCAGACTATTGTCTCCGAACGATACATTTTTGCTGCGACATAACATTTTAAAGGACCACCAATGGCTATTAAACCCGTGCGCAAAGCAGTTCTTCCTGTTGCCGGATTTGGAACACGTGTACTCCCAGCTACAAAATCAATTCCAAAAGAAATGATGCCTGTATTTGATCGTCCTGCGATTCAATATGTTGTCGAAGAAGCCATGGCAGCAGGCATTGAGCACATTGTATTTATTACAGGTCGCAACAAAGGCGCTATCGAAGATTACTTCGACACTGCGTACGAGTTGGAAGATGCTCTAAAAGCAAAAGGCAAATTGGACGTTCTAGAAACTGTTCAAGCTGCTGTGCCGCCTGCAGGCTCTTGCTCATTCATTCGTCAACAGTCGGCCAAAGGCTTAGGACACGCTGTTTTGTGTGCAAAAGCCGTTATTGGTGACGAACCATTTGCTGTTTTGCTTCCAGACGTATTGATTAATGGCCAAACATCCTGCTTGAAGCAAATGATGGAAAGCTACAATAAAGTTGGCGGAAACATTATTGCTGTTGATGAAGTACCAATGGAACGCGTTCACAAATATGGTGTTATCGCTCCTGCTAAAGGTGCCGATGCAGCAGACAAGCTGATCAAAATGGACGGCATGGTTGAAAAACCACCTCGCGACGAAGCTCCATCTAACCTGAAAATTACAGGTCGCTACATTCTGCAACCTGAAATCTTCGACCTCCTAGAAACGCAAGGCGCTGGTGCAGGGAATGAAATTCAGCTTACAGACGCTATGGAGCGCTTGATGGCTAAGCAAGAATTCTACGCCTCACGTTTTGAAGGCCAAGACTATGATTGTGGTGACAAAATGCTGTACCTTCAAGCTGTCGCAGGCTATGCATTAGCCAACAAAGAACATGGTGCTGAAGCACGCCAGATCCTGGAAGATCTGCTGAAAAAACTAGGCTAAAATTTTTAGCTCCAAAGTATTCAAAAGGCACTCTCTTTTATAAAAGAGAGTGCCTTTTTTTGTCTATATGCACCTAAACTAGAGCAGCCCTAGCTGACAGATGCTTTAAAACTGGAAATAAACGAAGGGAGCGGCCTGCAAAGGAAATACCGCAAGTGCAGCCCCAATAAAGACCCCTAACGCTCCCCAAAACATAGCTGGTTGACGCATAATCTCTGAACGGGAAAGGCGCGAGAAACCACTCTTACCTAGTATGCCATCCGCTATAACAGCCAGAGGTGCCAACCACACAATCCATTCTAATGATTTTAAACCAGCACCATCTCGAAGCCCTGTAAATGCAGCCCAAACTTCAAATACATCGCTCATGCCTTCTGCGCGGAATGGTGCCCATACCATAATCACAAATACTTGTGTGATTACCAAACCAATAGCGCCCCCCAGAACACCACCAATAAGATGTTTCTTATGGCCCATTATCAGCCTGTGCACTGCCAATGCAGCACCATGAAGCGCACCCCAGATAACGAAGGTCCAAGCAGCTCCATGCCACAAACCACCCAGCAACATGGTCGCAAACAAGTTTATATAGGTGCGCATTTTTCCGGCTCTATTTCCGCCGAGAGAGATGTATAGATAGTCCCGCAACCAGCTCGATAGAGAGATGTGCCAACGTCTCCAAAAGTCTGCAATCGAGGTTGCAAGGTAGGGAAAGTCGAAGTTACGCGGAATATAGAAGCCAAACCAACGCGCTACCCCAATCGCCATCATCGAATAGCCGGCAAAGTCAAAATAAATTTGAGCACCAAATGCGAATGTTGCACCGATTAGCGAAAGGTTTGTCCAGTTAGAAACATCTGAATCGCCACCGACCATCGGGTTACCAAAAACCGGATCTACAAATGGCGCAATATTATCTGCAAACCCTGCTTTATAGACCCACCCTATCGCAAAGAAACGCAATCCCGACAAAAGCAATTTGCTAGAAAGTCTGCGATCTTTTTCCATCTGCGGAAAGAAACCAGCTGCGCGGACAATAGGCCCGGCAACAAGCTGAGGAAAAAACGCTATATATAACGCAACACGGCGTAACCGTGTTTCAGTTGCCAGTTCCTCGCGTCGCACATCAACAATATAACTAATTGCTTGAAAAATATAGAAACTTACCCCAACAGGCAGAATAATTTTCAATGTAGATGGGTTTGCCGAAATGCCTGCGACATTCATCATCGCAATCAAACTATCCGCGAAGAAATTGAAATACTTAAACACCGCCAAAATTGCGAGGTTTAAACCAACGCCAATAATCACAGCGCGATTACGTGTTTTTCCATCCCGCGTCCTATCACCAGCAAATAATCCTGCCGCCCACGCAATTGCGATCACCCCGCCTATGAGCCCTAGGAAACGAACATCCCACCACCCGTAAAACACTGCACTAGCCACAAGCAACACCGTAAGGCGCGCTTCTTTATGTTTTGCAGGCGTGAGCCAATGAAGAGCAAATACAATGATCAGAAATGCTGGAAAAATTGCGTCGGTAAAAATCATTTCAACGCTCCACTTTCATCAATCTGTTTTGCGAGCCATTCGGTATAAATGCGTGCGCCATCGACCAATAAATGCTCTGAGTCGAACCAGAGTTGAGACTTCAATTGATCTAACAATTCAGCACTATTTGCCGGAATACAGGTAAAATCTTTAAGCTCACCAGCACACACATTTTGCGTGTAACCACGAACATCAGCATTGATGACGGGCGGCGCGTAATAGTTTATTTTCCGAACGCCTGCTTGTACTAATTGATCACGCTGCATAGCCCGAAAACTCATCGCCCAATGCGGGCCATTCCGCGCCTGAATAGGTAGAATTTCACTCAACCCCTCAACAATATCTTGGTCGCTCAGGTCTTCGCGCGGCTTGGTCTGAGGGTCATAGGCTGGGAGCGTTTCCACATCCGCAAAGCGTTCTCCACCCGATAGCAGCCCTACATTCAAAGAGTTCAAGCTCAAATGGATACCACCAAATACGATATCTTTGATACACCCTACCGTGCCATAACAAGAACCGCCCACTATACCCAACCCAGCCCATTGAGCTGATGGTAAATCGAACTGATCTATTGCACGGTCTGAAAATTTTGCGACTTTAAAAACATAAGCCGATAGTTCATCAAATTCTTGAACGACACTTAAAAACACAATGTCAGGCGCACGTGGAGCACGCTTTAAATATTCTTGAAGCGCCTTATTGCGTTCTTGGAGGGAGGATCCCTGCAAAGATAAATTTATCGCTTGGTGAGGGTATCCCTGTTCACGCAATAGCTGAGTTAACAATTGATCATCAATAGCATTGCGAGATAAACTTGCGCCTAAAAACAAGGCAATAGGCGCGTCTGTGTTGTCTGTTATCTCAAGACTATGCGCAACAAAATGATCAAACTCGGTTGTGCGTTGAACGTCAAAACTTCTTGAAAGAGTAGCTATTCCAAAAGCACTAATAACCAGCCCAACCACAAAACTAAGTGCGGGTATGAAGACACCGCCCTTTTGGGGGGCACGGATTAAGAACGCAATAATTAGTGCGCCTATTCCAACAAGAAACAGCAATATTGGCATAACTCATTTGCTCCCCTCAACCCGTTTTCACTTCAAACCCCAGAAGCAAATATCAAACAGGCCAGCATGGTTTCTTTGGCAATGATGCAAATTCTTCACCAAAGTCAACGATTTAAGGCATCGATCACATCATTGTGTTGAGGACCTTTTGCAATATCGTTAATCCCTTTTCAATTTCAGATGTTGCAACATATTCATCAGGTTGGTGTGCCTGCTCAATGGAACCAGGTCCGCAAATAATAGTGGACATTCCCACCTGCTGAAATTGCCCTGCTTCTGCGCAATAACCAACCATTCTCATTTCGTTGTCACCAGTTATTGCACGCGCCATTTGCTCTAATACGCCGTCTTCTTCAGCTCCTAAAGGCGGAGCATCTGCATGCTCAATAACTTCTACTCCGCATGAAGAATGAAATGATTTCAACCGCTTATCGACCTCTTCAACTTTCTCAAAGAAAGGTATCAATGTTGTTTTTGCATCCACACTTGGAGGGCATCTAAGATCAAACTCAAAGACACATTCACGGGCAATTATATTCGATGCTGTGCCACCATTTAAAACGCCAATAGTTAGCGTTGCATGCGGTGGATCAAAGAGACTTTCTGAAGGTGCTGTTTGTTCAAGCCAGTTTGCAGTCTGACGAAGTGTTTGCAAAATATCTAAGGCTTCATGTATCGCAGATGCTCCCAAATGCGGCAAACTTGAATGCATTTCACGACCTGTAACACGCACTTCATACACGCAAATTCCCTTATGCCCTGATACAACTTTCCAAAGCGTAGGCTCACCTACCCAGCACATTGAAGGCGGATTTTCGAGTGCTGCAAGGTCTTGAATCATGCTTTGAACACCGTCACACCCTGTCTCTTCATCGTATGAAATAGCTATAAAAAACGGGCGTTTAAGGTCAGATTGAGCCATTTTAGGCGCAAATGCTAACGCTAGAGCTAAAAAGCCCTTCATATCACATGAGCCGCGCCCATAGAGCTTACCATCTGTAGAGGTTAGTGTGAAAGGATCTGTGCTCCATGGCTGCCCATCCACAGGCACAACATCAGAATGACCTGATAGAACCATTCCACCGGCAACATCTGGACCAATACGAGCCCAGAAATTGGCTTTAGTACCGTCTTCATTGGGAATACGGCGCATTTGCGATGCAAAAGGCGCTAAATAGTTTTCCACCCAATCTATCAACGCTAAATTTGAATCGCGTGACGTCGTATCAAAACTCACCAATTTGGTAAGAATGTCGATTGCCGTTTTTAAATCACTCATTGTGAATACCTAGCGTTTATTGCATGCTTTCAATCAGCATACAGGCTAATCATTTGATAGTTTAGTCAATTCTCAGTTTTTCAAAGGAAAGTTGTCGGATGATAGATCTTTACACATGGGGCACTCCGAACGGGCAGAAAATCTCAATAATGCTCGAAGAATGTGGATTGGATTATACCGCACACCCAATCAACATTGGCAAGGGAGAACAATTTGCTCCAGATTTTCTGAAGATATCCCCGAATAACAAGATCCCAGCAATCGTAGATCAAAATGGGGCCAACGGACCTGTTAGCGTTTTTGAAAGCGGCGCGATACTCATTTATCTTGCTGAAAAGACTGGTAAATTTCTTCCCAAAGCCCCCCACCAACGCGCGAATACTTTGCAATGGTTGATGTGGCAAGTGGGTGGATATGGGCCAATGACTGGCCAATTTTATCATTTTAAAAATCTAACCGGAAAGCCTGACTTTAGCGACTACGCATTCAACCGTTTTAAAACGGAGGTGCAGCGCTTACACACTGTTTTAAATAAGCAATTAGAAGGAAAAGACTATATTACAGGCGAATATTCCGTCGCAGATATAGCGCTGTATGCATGGGTCAAAAAAGGTTATGAACTTGTCCCGTCATGCACTAGCGACCTACCTGCCCCCCACCTGCTACAGTGGTTGAATAGGGTTGGTCAGCGCGCGGCTGTAGGCAGAGGTATGTCTGTTCCTGCTGTGTAGGGCATTAGGTGCTGGCCCGCGTGTATTTAGGCAGTGCTAGCAAATCGTCATTGGATTTAGTCAGCTTAAAAATCGAGTTCGCTATAATGCGGGGCGGGTAAAACGCCCTGCAGGCTATCTTTTAAAATGTCACGGAAGCTGGATCTACTTTTCATCCGTAAGTACCAATCACTTGTATTTGGAAATCGGTTCCAGACGACATCCCCAAAATAATCCAAGCATGATAAATGCGCCGCTGCGCATACATCTGCCAATGTGAAATCTTCACCCGCAAGATAAGGCCGCACACCGCTTAAAGCCTCAAGATGTTTAAGATACCCCTCCAATGCTTTAGAGCCTTCCCTTAATGCATCCGTGTTGGGCCGCCCTGCTCGCAAATAGCGCATCATTATGCGTTCACGTAAAAGCGTTGTGTTCACATCGGCCTCAAAACCACGCTCTAACCATCCCATAACCCAACGCACTTCGGCGCGGTCCACGGGATTTTTCGGGAGTAAGGGATATCCAGTGTAGATTTCTTCAAGATATTCTAAAATTGCACGTGGTTCAGAAATGACCACCCGCCCTGCACTTGATGTATCAACCAATACAGGTGCACCACCAATCGGGTTCAAGTCTTGTGCGGTAGACTTTTCTTCAAAGGGAGAGGATTCCTCTAACGTGAATTCCAACTTTTTCTCAGCAAGAGCGATACGTACACACCGCGACAAGGGATCAAGCATCCAGTGATGTAAAGTGCGCATATTCAAGCTCCGGTTTAGTCACTCGGGGATGTGGTCTCTCTTGCCTCGTTAAAAAACGCTGTCCCATGTGGTGCCGCATCCTTTGGATCAGGATGGATGAGAATGTCTGCGCCTGGAAACTCGGTTAAGATTCGGTTTTCACACTCTACCATAATATCATGTGCTTGGGCCAATGATGTCGTCTCAGGTAAATCCAGATGAAATTGGATATGTATTATTGGCCCAGCGCTACGCGTGCGCAATTGGTGAACAGAGAGTTGAGCTTGTGAACCTTGAGCAAGTTCGATAATCCGCGCCCGCGCTTCATCGCTTAATTCCTTATCCATTAGCTGATCAATCGCTTCCCTTGCAACATTGAATGCGCCTAGCGCTAACCATGCTGCAACCCCCAATCCAACAAGAGGGTCAATGAAAGGTATTTTCAAATAAGCGGACCCAATTACACCGCCAATAACCGCAATATTTGCCGCAACATCCGCTGCATAATGTGCGCGGTCCCCTGCCGTAGCGACGGAACCTGTCTGCTTCAAAGCACGCGTTTGAAACACTATGAGAAGCATAGTCAGCGCGATAGATATGCACATGACGATGATGGGAATAATGCCCTCAATAATGGGGCGAGGATCAAGAAAACGATCTACTGCTTCACGCGCTATGAGAGCTGCAGATGCTCCAACAAGCGCGGCCTGCATTAGCGCCGCAAACCCTTCAGCCTTACCATGACCATAGCGATGTTCATGATCAGGTGGAGCAGCAGCATAAATTACAGCCCCCAATGTGACGAGAGATGCCGCGAGATCAAGACCGGAGTCCGCAAGAGATGCCAGAACGGACACTGAGTCCGACACGATCCATGCCCATAGCTTTATCGCGATGAGGATTGAAGCAGTCGCTACCGATAACAATACGGTACGCTTTGTAATCGCGGCGGCCTCGGTCGGGGTGAGCCGACCAGCAGGCATTGAATCATGCGCCATAATTTATCTTTTTAAAGCGCCCCTTTAGAGGCATTCATTCTAATAGGAATTGTGAACCTTCGGCCCGACATTGTTTACAACATCTTGCGCATCAAACGCGCGAACTTCATCTTGCGGCTTCTCACCTTTATACATCAAGATTTCAGCAGTCGCTTCGTATTTGGTAACTTCGTTATAGTTTGGTCCATCCCAGAAAGGATCATACGCACCATACCAACCAGCGCGTGGATGAAAATAAGAGTAGCCAAACCCATAGCGCGATGGGTGTCTTCCAAAAGCACTTGGGTAGAGACGGCTTTTAGATTCAGTGTCGCGCTCTGCGATCACAAAATAATCATACCCATTTTGAAGCGTTAGCTCTGCTGACCGCAATAAGAGATATGTTTCCACATCATCACGCGGTGTAAGAGAGCTACCACGGAACGATACTTGATAGCGGTTTGTCTCGATAATCTGCTCTGAATAGCCAGCCCCATTGTAGGAGGAGGACGGACGATAAGCAGGCTGGGACGCACATGCTGCGAGAACCAAGCTTGTTGTTGTTAGAATGGCCAATACAGACTGACGCATATTAAAATCCTTCGTCACATGAAGCATGGCGCAATGCCTGTGCTTCGGTTACCCCGTTACAATAAATGTAAGTATAGCAGATATGTTCCTGTCGAGTCACACTTATTCACATATGTATCAGATCCTCATGCAACATACGGACCTGATTTATGTAAAATATTACCGACGACGCCCACCAAATACGCCCCTCAGAAGATATTTAGTAAGTTCTCGCGCGGCTGTACGCATTGCTGATTTCGTTGCAGCTTCTGCAGTGGATTGACGACGAGATCGTGTGGCAGGCTTTCTCTTCTTTGCTTTAGCTGCTTGCTCTTTGGCTTTTTCTTCCGCCGCCTTTAGCTCTGCTTCTTCTTTTGCAGCTTTTTCTTCGCGTTGGTTGAGCAATTCATACGCACTTTCACGATCAATTGCTTTATCGTATTTTCCAGCGACTACACTGCCAATGATAATCTCATTGCGTTCGGCATCAGTAACCGGTCCCAAGCGTGAAGATGGCGGACGGATCAATGTACGTTGCACGATTGAAGGGGCAGCTTTGGCATCAAGCGTTGAAACCAACGCCTCCCCTACGCCAAGCTCAGTAATGACAGCTTCGGTATCAAGGTCTGGGTTTTCGCGAAAGCTTTCAGCAGCAGCACGAATGGCTTTACGCTCTGACGGTGTATAAGCGCGCAATGCGTGCTGCACCCTTGCTCCCAATTGGGCAAGCACAGAATCTGGCAGGTCACGCGGGTTCTGCGTGACAAAATAGATGCCTACTCCTTTTGATCGGATAAGACGCACGACTTGCTCAATCTTATCAACCAAGGCTTTAGGTGCATCATCAAAAAGCAAGTGCGCTTCATCAAAGAAGAACACCATTTTTGGTTTTTCTGGATCACCGACTTCTGGCAATTCTTCAAACAGGGACGACAATAACCAAAGCAAAAATGTAGAATACAGTTTGGGAGAATTGATCAAAGTTGTTGCATCTAGGATAGAGACAATACCACGTCCATCACGTGTGGTGCGCATGAAGTCAGCTATCTCTAAGGCTGGCTCTCCGAAGAATGCTTCAGCTCCATCACGCTCTAAAACAAGCAAGCGGCGCTGAATAGCACCAACAGAAGATGGTGAGACATTGCCGTATTCTTTTTGGATTTCATCACGTACTTCCGTGATGTGAATAAGAAGCTTACGAAGGTCTTTCAGGTCAAGAAGGAGAAGATCATTATCATCGGCGTATTCAAATGCGATGATCAGCACACCTTCTTGAGTTTCATTCAACTCCATTAGGCGTGAAAGAAGTTCAGGCCCCATTTCAGTTATTGTGGTGCGGATGGGATGGCCTTTTTTACCGTATAAATCCCAAAATATTGTCGGCGTTGTGCCATAGCCAAAATCATCAAAACCGATCTTCTCAGCGCGCGCGACCAATTTCTCATGGAGTTTATGTGCTGGGTCACCTGCTTGGGAAAGGCCCGACAGGTCACCCTTCACATCTGCACAAAAAACTGGAACCCCTTGAGCAGAAAAGCCTTCAGCCATGATTTGCAGCGTGACTGTTTTCCCTGTCCCTGTTGCACCGGCAACAAGTCCGTGTCGGTTTGCACGTGAAAGCATCAACTCCTGAACGAGAGTGCTGTCTGGCCCACCGCCGCCGAGGAAAATCGCATTTTCCGCCATAATAAAATCCTAGCCCATCAAAATGATTCGTCTTCACGCCACATTATGAGGCCATTGCCCAAGTCGCAATCATGCCGCGCCAACAAAATACAGCCAGTTCAGCGCCTAATCTATCAATAAACCAGTGAATTCAATTGACCTTGCAACCTGTTTGGGGATTCCTGCGTTTGAACCTTTGCATGCTGACATGAGGGAATAAAAATGGGCTCTATACCTGCTGGTATCTGGGTGATTGCATCCGGCGTAATCATTTATGGGTTATATGTGGGTGCCGATATATTCGCTCCTCTCGCATTGGCTGTGTTCTTATGGCTCGTGATTGAAGGCTTCGCACGCATGCTGCAGGAACGCTTCACCAAGCTGCCGCGATGGTTGGCGCAATTGGGCGCTGTCCTCGTCATCCTCGGTGCCACGACCGCAGTTATTGTTATCTTTATTGATGGATTGAATGAATTTGCCAAGAATGCCGGCGCATACGAAACGCGTATCAATGAAGTGATTGTAGGTGTCTACAAGACGTTCAATATCAACACTGTAGCTCCGCCTGATCTATCCAGCATGTTGTTCAACATGCAGAACACGAAATTTGTGCAACCCATCATCGACTCTGTACAAGGGCTGGCGTCTTCTTTCGTGCTGATCATGATTTACATTGCATTCCTGTTTTTAGCTGAACGCAATTGGCCGACAAAACTCGACTTCATTTTCCCTGAAAGCAAAGCACGAGAGCAAGCGCGCGAAGTGGGCCATCAGGTCCGCAAATCTATGGAGCAATATTTGTGGGTGCAGACCGTGATCTCGGTCATCATCACCATCATCACTTATATTAATTTATTGATATTGGGCTTGGATAATGCTCTGTTTTGGGCGTTTATCGTCTTCTTCCTCAACTATATACCGACCATTGGATCTATTGTTGCAGCCTTCCTCCCGGGCCTTTTTGCTTTGGCCCAACCTGATTGGCCCTCTTACATGCCTGCGGATGCAACACTCAACGCAGTGATTGTTTTAGCGTGTGTGAGTATTTGGCAATTTGCGATTGGAAACTTCGTACAACCTCGCATGATGGGGGAGTCTCTAAATCTATCTGCATTGGTCGTGTTGGTGTCTCTTGCTGTATGGGGCGCAATATGGGGCATTCCTGGAATGTTTTTATCCGCACCGCTTACAGTGCTCCTCATGATCTTGTTTGCTCAAATCCCTGGCGTGCATTGGATCGCTATTTTACTATCAGCGGATGGTAAGCCGATAAAATTGAAAACGCAGCAGATAGCTGAAACAGAACAAATTGCAGAAAACTAGCAATCTATATGTGCGATTATTTCTTGCGATAAATTTCAATTCCTATGTCTGATCAGTGATTTTGCGCTGAAACTCATACTAAAGTCGCATGTTTTTGGCGTAATTTAGAGTTGAAAATTTCGTCATCTGGGAGTATCTTTAACCTATCAAATTGTCACTGATGTGACGGTGAGATCAAGGTTAGTTTGCGAGCGTCCCCCCCACCCAGCAAGCAAATTAACCGGATTTTCGGCGATCGAACGTGTCCCCGTTCGGTCGCCAATTAATGTGGTGATAGGGGCAATCAAAAATATCTCCAGAATGGATAATTCACGAATGTAGCACTTCGTGGAAGTCTTCTCCCATTCTGGCGCTATCTTCTCATGATTTTTCAGCAGTTCAGTAATTTTCTTGGCTCTTTAACCATTCTACAATGGTAAGACATGGATGATGCAACTTAACCCTGCCATATTCTCAGGCTCTGGGTTGCAAAAACCGCAACGCACGACAATTCTACACAACGATACTCAAAAAATTAAGCGAATAAAAAAATCGCATATCATGGGACGAGACTATGTCATTCAAGACAACGAATTCCAGCCTAGCTTTTGCAGTAGATGAAATACTCGCGGCAGCAGAGAATTTATCCAAAGGCAAAACTTCCGAGAAAAAGCTGAATGCACGGAACAATTTTCTAAAACAATTTTGTAATAGTGCTTCTATGGAGGAGTTTGCCCCCTTCTCAGCCGATGACGCCGCTGTAAATGCAATGGAGTTATGGAATTACTCTCTGGATGCAGATGTCAGTAAACGCAATATCAGATCTCGCCCATGTGTGGGTGCAAACAATAAAGAATTTGAGCGGACAGTATTTGAAATCGTTGGTCCCGATATCCCCTTCCTTGTAGACAGCGCGGTGTCAGCAATTGTGGAAGCGGGCGTGGAAATTGTCGCGATTGTACACCCAGTTGTAGACGAATTATCATTGATACAAATCCACACGCCGCCGCTGATTGATTCACGTCGTGCCGAAGTGGAAGAAATCCTTCGTCTGACTTTCAATGATGTATCCCTAGCAACGCTAGATCACATGGCGATGAAGAAAGTCATGCGTGATACTGCCAAATCACTCCTTTCAATGCCAGTCAGCGAAGGGCGCAGTAAAGAAGACCTAGAAGAAGCCAATCACTTTTTAACATGGCTTGAAGAAGACCACTTCTTCTTTTTGGGTGCGCGTCAATACAGCTATAGCAACCAATCTAAAGTGAAAAATGGAGAAGAAGCTGTACTTGAGCCTGAGATTGTCGGGGATGGTTTAGGTATTCTCCGTGATGTCGATCGTCACGTTCTGTCACACGGCACAGAACCGGCTGTGCTTACCCCACGTATTCGTTCATTCTTAAATGAACCTTCTCCCATTATCGTCGCAAAATCCAATGTGCGCTCACGTGTACATCGGCGTGTTTATGCAGATTATGTGGGTGTGAAGCAGATTGATAAGGACGGAAACGTCATTGGTGAAATTCGTTTCATCGGTCTATTCACTGCCGCATCTTATACACGTATGGCGAAAGACGTACCGCTTATCCGCCGCAAAATTGCGCGGGTTAAAGAGATGCTCGATATGGGTAGCTCATCTTACTCTGTAAACGCACTGAACAATATTCTGGAAACATATCCTCGCGATGATCTCTTCCAAATTTCTGAAGATGATTTGGCGCGTTTTTCTTATGGCATATTGGGGCTTTATCAACGTCCACGGACGCGCCTTTTCATACGGCGCGACCAATTTAACCGCTTTGTATCTGCATTGTTGTTTACACCCCGTGACAATTATTCGCCTGAATTGCGCCGCCAAGCCCACACGACGATTGCTGAAGCATATGGGGGACGCGAATCTGCGTTTTATCCAAGTTTTAATGATGGCCCGCTTGCGCGTGTACACTTCATCATTGGTTTAAGTCCTGGACATGCTGAACCCGATGAAGATGCACTCGATATTAAAGTACGACAGCTTGCGGAATCTTGGGAAGATGGCCTCGCGCGATCAGCACGTCTTGCAAATGATCCACCACCTTTGGTCCATGACAACCTTTTCAACGCTGCATACAAAGAAGCTTTCTCCCCGGATGAAGCGCTTAAAGATCTATCACTGATCCACAGTATTGATGACAATCAAGATGTCGCTGTGCGCGCCTACCCTAGCGCCAAACATGGTTCGACACGTTGTAAAATCTACCGTCGTGAAAATATTTTAGAGCTTTCAGACATTGTACCCGTATTAGAAAACATGGGACTTCGCGTTCTGTCTGAGACTGGCTACCCCATAATATCCAATCCGAAAGGCAAAGAACGCAAAACGGTTTGGGTTCACGACCTTGAACTAAACTTTCCAAATGCTGAAACTGTGCTTGATAGCAAGTTTGAAGATGGATTTGTGGCCGTTTGGAATGGCCAGACTGAAAACGATAGGTTTAACCAGCTCATCCTCCATCTCAACATTACTTGGAGGCAAGCTGCACTCATACGCACTTTATGTCGCTATCGCCAGCAATCTGGTTTGGAAGCTTCCCAAGATGTGCAAATTGACGCTCTCGTAAATCACCCAGATATTACGACAGAACTTATCAAATTGTTTGAAGAACGGCTTGATCCCTCAACCGGTGTTGAGAACGCCGTTGAGCTTGCTGAACGCACATCAGCCGCAGGCATCATTTCCGAACGTATCGTACATGCACTAGAACATGTTCCATCTTTGGATGATGACCGTGTACTTCGCCGCACAATGCACCTCATCAATGCAATTATGCGAACAAACTTCTATCAAGTACAAGAAAACGGTCTGCCCTACCCGCATATCTCCATCAAGATAGCGAGCCAAGAACTAGAAGACCTGCCAGCGCCTAAGCCTTTTCGCGAAATCTTCATGTGGTCTCCGCAGGTTGAGGGGGTCCACCTTCGCTTTGGTCCAGTTGCCCGTGGTGGACTGCGCTGGTCTGACAGGCGCGATGATTTCCGTACCGAAGTGTTGGGCCTCGTAAAAGCCCAACAAGTGAAAAACGCTGTGATTGTGCCAGTTGGATCTAAAGGCGGTTTCTTCCCAAAACAATTGCCAACGACCGGCACACGCGAAGACTATATCAATGGAGGAATAGCAGCCTATAAAACCTTTATCTCTTCCTTGCTGCAACTTACCGACAACATTATTGATGGCGTTGCTAAACGTCCCAAAGGCGTTTTTGCTTGGGATGGTGATGACCCGTATCTTGTTGTGGCGGCGGATAAAGGCACAGCAACATTCTCTGACATTGCAAATGGCCTATCTCAAGATAGTGACTTCTGGCTAGATGATGCCTTTGCCTCTGGTGGTTCTGTTGGATATGACCACAAAAAAATGGGAATTACAGCACGAGGTGGCTGGGAAGCTGTTAAACGCCACTTCCGAGAAATTGGCAAAGACATTCAAAACGAACCATTCACCGCCATTGGCGTGGGCGACATGTCAGGAGATGTTTTCGGAAACGGTATGCTGCTGTCAAAGCAAACAAAACTGCTAGCAGCGTTCAATCATATGCATATTTTTGTGGACCCCAACCCAGACCCAACGACCAGTTTTGAAGAAAGAAAACGTCTATTCGATATGGGCCGCTCTTCATGGTCGGATTACAATGCAGACCTAATTTCCAAAGGTGGACGTATCCTATCTCGAGCTGACAAGTCCGTTGAAATCACGCCCGAAATTATGGAAATGACAGGGCTGACTGAAAAGTCTGTTACGCCAGGTACACTGATACGTGCGATTTTACGTATGGATGCAGAACTCTTATGGTTTGGCGGTATCGGTACCTATGTAAAAGCGCAAGACGAGCAAAACTCACAAGTAGGCGATAAAGCCAATGACCACCTACGTTTAAACGGCAGTGAGTTAAATGTGCAGATTGTCGGCGAAGGTGCCAACCTTGGAATGACGCAAAAAGGACGTATCGAATTTGCCCGCAAAGGCGGACGTCTCAACACGGATGCGATTGATAACTCTGCTGGTGTGGATAGTTCAGACCATGAAGTGAATATAAAAATCCTTCTAAAAGAAGCCATTAATGCAGGCGAACTGAAAGCAAAAGATCGCAATGCCCTGCTCGCCAGCATGACTGATGATGTCGCCAAACACGTATTGGTCAATAATTACGACCAGACTGGCGCACTCACCATTATGGAACATAGCGCTGTTGCTGATTTAGATGCACACGCGCAATTCATGAGCACTTTGGAAGCAGAAGGTAAACTTGATCGCGCAGTAGAATTTCTACCCGATACAGATGCAATTACAGCTATGAAAGAGCAAGGCTTGGGGCTAACCCGCCCCGAACTCTCTGTATTGCTGGCATATGCTAAAAATGACTTGTTCGCAGCAATCGTGGAAAGTGATGCGCCAGATGATCCAGCTTTCCAGCATTTCTTGAAAAGTTATTTCCCTTCAGCTTTGGATAAGTTTGACATTCCACGTGCTAACCACCGCTTGAAACGAGAAATCATCGCAACACGCCTTGCAAACAGGCTGGTGAATATGACGGGGCCTTTCTACCCCTATGAAATGCGCGATGCCTCTTCGGTTGGGATTGGAACCTTGGTGCGCGCCTCAGAAGCTGCCCGCTCCATATTTGGCTTGGACGAACTGATCAACCGTATCAATGCGCTCGACAATAAAGCGCCGACGCAAGCTCAAACACTGATGCGTGTTGAGATCGCGGGTACGCTGCGCCAGCTGACAGGTGGTCTTGTGCCCCCTATCTTGCATGGGGCTGATCTAACCGAACTTATCGCCATGTATGCTGATGGTGTCAGCACGCTTCGTGTGGCGCTGGACAGTTGTATTACGCCTTTTGTAAAAGAACGTATTCGTGCTCGCGCAGATACATTTGTCGCGGCAGGCGCACCAGAAGATATTGCACTAGATGTCGCGAGCATACGTATTTTGGCAACGGCGCGTGAGGCAGTTGATGTGTCCTTGAAGACTGGTTGGCCAGTAACACCAACTGCTCGTATTCAACATGCACTCGATGAAATAATGGCATTGGATAAAATGCGTGCTGCTGTTCGTGATATCCAATTGGAAGATCACTGGGAACGTCTAGCAATGCAACGCGTAAGTGATGCCCTGCCCGCACAACAAGCGGCGCTTTCTGAACTTGCAATTAATCATGCCAAGAAAGATGGTCACAAGCCTGAAAAACTTACATTGAAGGCCGCACATGAAGCAGTCGAAATGTGGTTGGCACCGATGCGCGTAGATGTAAATCGCGTGACCGGACCGATTGATCAATTTGAAACTTCTGGAAGCTGGACTTTGGCAAAACTTGTATTAGTTGGCGATGCTTTGCGAGAATTTGTTCAAAATTCTGTTCAGAAGGTGTAAGACCTTATCGAAACAGTAAAGTCGATAAGAAGGACAGAGTAATTGCGTGCAGTTTCCTTGAGTTTTAGAGACGCCCGACCAGAAGATGCTGGGCGTCTCACAGCGATTGGTCGTGAAACCTTTTCGGAAACTTTCGGAATGCTTTATAAGCATGAAGATTTACAAGCTTATCTTGATGAAAACTTCACAGTTGAAAAGCAATTAGAAGAAATTTTAGATCCAAATGTTGAAATTCGCATTGCTGCAATGCGAACAAAAACAATAGCTTACGCAAAACTTGCTCCCGTGAAACTACCAGTAGACCATGACCCGGAAACATCTCTGGAACTTCATAGATTATATGTGCGGCAAGAAGGCCAAGGCGTGGGTGTGGGCCGAATTTTACTTACTTGGGCCGTAGAGCAGGCGCGCCACAGAGGTGCCAAATCCATATATCTGGGTGTCTGGGAAAACAACCAGCGTGCTATTGGTGTGTATGAAACACGCGAATTTGAAAAAGTAGGTGAATACAAATTTGAAGTTGGCAAGACTTTAGATAATGAAGTCATTATGCGGAAGAAATTGGGATAAATTCCTGATTTTTTCTCTCGAATTCAAATTTTCTTGAAAAATAAAACACCCTGAGACCGAAACCTCAGGGTGTTTTTTTACGATCTGCAGGCAAAATTTAGAATGGTGCTTTTACAGTAAAGCGTGCATTCAGAGGTGCACCTGTTGAAATATTTGTGTTGCTGTGTGCATCAGGGAAATAATCCTCATCGAGTAAATTCTCGAGGTTCATTTGAAGTTGCACACCGTTTTGCAACTTATAGAAAACAGCTGCATCAACACGCGTATAGTCTGGAATAAGAACCTTGTTGTCAGAGTTCACAAATTGCTCATCCTGATACACCACACCAAGACCAAAACCTAACGCTTGTGTCACGTCATAACGGTTCCAAAGTGAGAATGTGTTCTCAGGCACCTGCCCTGCACGGTTTCCATTAGGAACTGTTGAGTCCAAATTGCTGTAACCCACATTCAGATTCCACTGATCTGTGATTTGACCACCCAACTGGACTTCAAAACCTTTAGTTTCGGTCGTTACAATTCTTTGATCTTCACCATTGTCAGCGATCTCAGTTGTATCACGATCAAGTTGGAAATACGCAGTCGTCAAACTCAAAACAGGTGTAATATCCCATTTCAAACCAATTTCTTGGTTGATGAACTCTTCAGGGTCAAGTTTAGACGTTGAGTCACTCAAAGTCAGGAATTGATCACCAGAACGCGGCAAGAATGATTTACTATAGCTTGCATATGCAGAGATATTTTCAGCAGGTTTATAGATCAACCCAACACGTGGAGAGACTTCTTCATCGGAACGGCTGAATACATCCCCGTTAAAAATGTCGTCTGCAGTGATGTCAAACTGGTCAAAACGTAAGCCTGCAATAACTTTAACGTGGTCACCAATATCAATTTGGTCTTGCACATAAGCAGATGTGACTTGAACTTCTGAATCACGTGTACGAACAGGCTTTGAGAAAGAGAACTCACTGATTTGCAATGGGAATGACAAATCAAATGCCGCTTTATCTGTGCCAGTTGACGCAAACACATTATCAAAACGCGCATTGCTTGTTTGCTGGTCTGCGATCTCAGCACCCACCAAGAATATGTGTCCCAATAGCCCAGTGTTGAAATGAGATACCAAGTTTGATTGCAAGATAAAGTTACGGCGGTCAGTTGAATCTTTATAGCCATCTAATTGCACAGTATTCGCGTCTAGTCCGCCCGCAATGTCTGTAGCTGTTGTGTTGATTCCAGAAGAATAAAGGTTTTGATAGAGTTTATC
Source organism: Hirschia litorea (assembly GCF_042665075.1). Taxonomy (NCBI): domain Bacteria; kingdom Pseudomonadati; phylum Pseudomonadota; class Alphaproteobacteria; order Hyphomonadales; family Hyphomonadaceae; genus Hirschia; species Hirschia litorea. Next base: position 294,917 of record NZ_JBHTBR010000004.1, read on the forward strand.
ATAACGCGCATATTGAGCGGTGGTATTCCATGTGAGATTGTCGTTAAATTCGTGATCTACACGGGCGCGTACAATGTGAGCTTCTAATGTAGTGAAGTTTTGGTCTGCACTTCCAAAGAAAGTATCTCTAAAGCCAGCAACAGGTGCAAATACTCCATCACCATCCAGATCTTCAGATGGAACACCACGATCTACACCGCGATCATCATTCACATACTCATAAGACAGTAACAAGCTAGTTTTGTCTGAAAGCTCGTTCAGATAAGTTGGGTTGATTGCGTAGCGGTCGCCCTCAAAAACGTCTCTGTGGTTTTGAAATGACTCAACGAGTGCATTGATGCGGAAACCATCATTCTCACTTGTCGGCAAGTTGGAATCTAAAGCAACAGAGTACTCACCAAATGTATCGACACCTGCTGTTATGCTGTTGAAGCTTTTCTCAAGGTCAGGCTTTTTCGTTGCACGGTTCACAACACCGCCACCGCCGCCACGACCAAAAATCATCGCGTTTGAACCACGAAGGATCTCAACCTGCTCAATGTTGTAGAGCGGACGGAAATACTGAACATCATCACGTAGACCATCTAGGAAAAAGTCAGCCGTTGTGTTTTGGCCGCGAATAGAGATTTGGTCACGGTGGCCTTCTCCCTGCCCGGCAGTCACACCCGGTGCATAGCGTGTAATGTCACCCATGTTTGTGAAACCGTGCTCAAAAATAGCATCAGCACCGATGACGGAAAGGCTTTGAGGCACATCAATAATCGGCGTAAGTGTTTTTGTGCCACTGAATTTTTCATTTGAAAGGTATGTTCCGGTAACAACCACTTTATCTTGTACAGATGGAGCGTCCTTCGCTGCTTCATCAGCAAAAGAGTTATTCGAAATGCTCAACAAGGCCGCTGCAGCGACGCCCCAATACAACTTACGCATATAGTTTTAATTTCCTATTTGTTAATAATGCGAATTACTCGCAGAAATTACATGTGCTCATACCAATGTGCGATTGATTTGCAAGTGCGAAAAATGAGTTAGGGGTGATTCAGCTATATTCAGTGGCAAAAGAAGCACACATTCCCCGCCGCCCATAGTTTCCTACAGCGTAGAATAATTCCCAAATCCACAAAGACATGATTACTCTTAAGCTATCCGATGATGCCTAGCTGAGTGAGGTTTCAAATGAGAACACGTGCACGCCTCTACAAACTTCTCGAACCATCCGTTCGCGACAAAGGCATTTCTGCCCTCAATATTGTACTGATTATACTTGTTCTGGTGAGCTTCCTGACCTTTTCGCTCGAAACAGAGATGAGTTTGTCAAAAGAATTTAGAAACCAACTCGCGAGTTTCAATCTGGTAGTATTGGCCATCTTTGCATTGGAGTATGTCGCACGGGTTTGGGTTTCGGCTGAAAACACTACCTATAAAGGCATACGTGGGCGCATCACCTATATGCTCACGCCTTTTGCTATTACCGATCTTCTAGCTTTTCTTCCTGAACTACTCGCACTCATGATCACAGCAGGCGATGCACGCGCTATTGCTGCACTTAAAGCTCTGCGCCTATTCCGACTATTGAAACTTGCGCGCTTTGTACCCGCTTTTGGTATGCTATGGGCTGCCCTCAAGCGATCGGGCGCGCAGCTGGGTGTAGCTTTAATAGTGGCCCTCGCATTGATATATGTTTCAGCAATCATCATTTATTTCATCGAAGGCGACATCCAACCCGAAGCATTTGGCTCTATACCGCGTGCGACATGGTGGGCTGTCGCCACTTTAACTACAGTGGGCTATGGCGATGCCTACCCGATAACTGTGTTGGGGAAGATGTTTGCTGGCGTCATCGCACTTGCAGGAATTGGTGTTGTTGCATTGCCAGCGGGTATATTTGCTTCCGCAGTATCAGACGAAGTGGATGAACGCGAGAAAATGAAAAAGCACAATAAGGATCATTCATGAGCGATTTTGCATTTCCCAATGCGCATTTGAAAACAAAACTCGCCCGCCCCGCCTGGCATAGCTTGAATGATAGCCATGTTGAGCTTTCGATGGGAAATGAAACCGCTCGCATTTACCGTCCAGAAATCAATGCTTTTCTTGCAGCAGTTGATGATAATGAAACTTCGTGGCAGGCGGCTGAAACACTCGCACCGATAGATCAGGAAGTCTTTGTTGTTCAGGCGGGAGAACCGCCTCAGCTCCCCAATATGACCATGACGAAATCAGCGCCATGTGTACAAATGATTGGTATTTTGGATGCTCCTGACCATGATTGCTCTTACGATATTCTCACTCTAAGCGAAGCTGATGCACCAGAGATGCTGGCATTGGCGGAGTTAACCCAGCCCGGTCCGTTTCGTCCCTCAACCTATCTCATGGGCCAATTCATTGGCGTGCGCATAGATGGGCGTTTGGCAGCGATGGCGGGAGAACGATTTCGCTTTTCGGGACTTTGTGAGCTAAGCGCAATTTGCACACACCCTGATTTTCAAGGAATGGGGCTTGGCAAAAGTTTATCCGCATTGAAATCCAAACAAATTAAAGCACGCGGAGAGATACCCTTCCTCCACTCTTGGAAAAGCAACACCCGTGCGATTGGTTTGTATGAAAAACTTGGGTTTAGAATCTTGCAGGAAGTGACTGCTTCTGTGTTTGTGAGACACGGTTGAGAGCAGGAATGCCCCTGTAATTTCTAAAGTTTCGTTCTAAACAACATTTTCCATTGCCCGCCCTCTTTGCCAGTGCTAAATCCCAGCAATGAAATCACTAGACAAAATACGCAATTTTTCCATCGTCGCGCACATAGACCATGGAAAATCAACACTCGCTGATCGGCTTATTCAAGTCACGGGCGGCCTGACCGAACGTGAAATGAAAGCGCAAGTTCTCGACTCAATGGACATTGAGCGTGAACGTGGGATCACGATTAAAGCGCAGACAGTGCGCCTGAACTACACTGCAAAAGATGGTGAGACATACACGCTCAACCTAATGGACACACCCGGACACGTGGACTTCGCATATGAAGTATCGCGCTGTTTGAATGCGTGTGAAGGTTCATTGCTTGTTGTGGATGCCTCCCAAGGTGTTGAAGCGCAGACATTGGCGAATGTGTATCAAGCGATTGATGCGAACCACGAGATTGTGCCCGTTCTGAACAAGGTGGACCTGCCCGCTGCAGATGTTGACCGTGTGAAAGCGCAGATTGAAGATGTGATCGGAATTGACGCGTCTGAATCTGTCGAGATTTCAGCCAAAACCGGTATGGGTGTGCCTGACGTTTTAGAAGCGATTGTGACCCGCCTGCCACCTCCGCGTGAAGGCGATGAAACTGCTCCGCTAAAAGCCTCCCTCGTGGATGCTTATTATGACCCATATATGGGCGTTGTCGTGATTGTGCGTATCGTTGACGGCGTGATGAAGAAGAAACAAAAAGTTCGGATGATCCAAACTGGGGCCATTTATGAACTTGACCGCGTGGGTTATTTCCGTCCGGGCCGATTAGAAGATGCTGATGCGCTTTACCCTGGTGAAGTTGGCTTCCTAACAGCAAGCATTAAAGAAGTGGCTGACTGTGCGGTGGGTGATACCATCACCGAAGATAAGAAGCCTTGTGAGGGTAAACTCCCCGGCTTTAAAGAAGTACAGCCGGTGGTCTTCTGTGGTCTTTTCCCTGTGGATGCGGCTGACTTTGATGACCTTCGTAATGCGATGGGTAAATTGCGTCTGAACGATGCGAGTTTCTCTTGGGAAATGGAAAGCTCGGCGGCGTTGGGCTTTGGTTTCCGTTGTGGTTTCTTGGGGCTATTGCACCTTGAAATCATTCAGGAACGCTTGAGCCGTGAATTTGACCTCGACCTTATCGCAACTGCCCCTTCTGTTATTTACGAAATGGGCATGCGCGACGGGACAGAGATTGAGCTTCACAACCCTGCTGATATGCCGGATGTGATGCAGATATTGGAAATCCGTGAGCCATGGATTTCAGCGACAATCATGACGCCTGATGAATATCTCGGTGGTATTTTGAAACTATGTCAGGAACGTCGTGGCCTCCAAACTGACCTTTCCTATGTGGGTACGCGGGCCATGGTGAAATATGAACTCCCCCTCAATGAGGTGGTGTTTGATTTCTATGACCGCCTAAAATCCATCTCCAAGGGCTATGCCTCTTTTGACTATCAGTTGAAAGATCACCGCACTGAAGACCTTGTGAAAATGTCTATCCTCGTCAATGAGGAACCCGTGGATGCGCTATCTATGCTTGTGCACCGCTCACGCGCTGAAGGGCGTGGCCGTGCGATGTGTGAGCGCTTGAAAGAGCTTATTCCGCGCCACCAATTTAAAATCCCTATTCAGGCAGCCATTGGAGGCAAGGTGATTGCCCGTGAAACCATCGCGGCCATGCGTAAGGATGTGACGGCCAAATGTTATGGGGGTGATGCCTCCCGTAAACGTAAACTACTGGACAAACAAAAAGCCGGTAAGAAACGTATGCGCCAATTTGGTAAAGTGGAAATTCCACAAGAAGCCTTTGTGGCCGCCCTTAAAATGGATGGCGACGGCTAGTCGCCCCTCCTTTGCGATGTCATCCCCGACGGCCAAGCCGTCTGGGGAACCATCTCCCAATTTTCAGACAGATACAGATAGCAAGGCCATTTGCTGGATACCCTGATGCGCAAGCGCATCGGGCATGACGTGTTTTGCTCTTTTTGATTTGGCATCACAAATTGTGATAGCAAGATATTAGAGTGCTATGGTAGAGATGGCTAAATTTACTCATCCAGAAAGTTATGCTTTCCGAGTGTTTATATATTAGACTACTCTAAAGCAAGCCGTTTCAACTGCCCTTCGTTTAGCGGATTCTGTTTGGCATTCATCACTGCTTCACGACACTTCTCAAAAAATTCAGGAAATATAGTCTGAATGTACAAAGTTTCCCAAGCACTTAGGCGAAATGAGAAAACGTATCTCGCTTCCCCCAATGTCAATGTTGAGTGAAAACCATTGGGTGCCCCCGTCACCTTATCTCCGTATATAACTAACCCACCATGGGCTGCGTAATCGTGCTCACCAGTTAACGCACGATATTGTGTATAAACCCAATCCGCATCTATTTTTAAATTAAGGCGATTTCTATCCGACTTCCCCAACACAAATTCACATAGAGAAACTAACCTAGGAGCTTCAATTTCTGCCATATGACACACCATAAGTTTAGAGAAATACCTATAAATATTTAAGTATTCGCAAGTCCCCTCTTCATAAACTTGGTTGAACATATTTTGAGGGTCTTCATTTGCTTGGAAGCACTTATTTACCTCTTGAAATAATATGTCGAATTGTCTATCTGCGGGCTGCGTCAATGTATCGTTGCAATTTTTACAAATTCTACTTCTAAAATGTAAATTTTTGGATTTTGGCCCTTGTACATTACGGTATGGATCATCAGCTCTTTCAAAATGTCCTATAACCATTTTCTCGTTACCAAACTGACTAGAGATAGCTGACCGCTTTATTTTATGTTCACCAGTTAAATTTTGAGTTGCTCCGCATAAACAGCAACTGCCCTCTCTGTGATCAATGAACATTACCCACTCCCAAATCATATTTTAGTATCACATATTTCTTAGTTTCTAGACTCAGATTTCTGTCATTTTGAGGACTAAAAAATAAAAGTGAAAATGACTTTTAGATCACCCCTCCATGCGCCAAAACCTCCGCCACCGAGACCGATGCGAGAGTATAAGGTTTAATCGTAAAATCAGGGCGCGAAGCACACAGATTTTTGGCAGTGATAGCCAAGACCCGATCTGCACACGGGCCCCAGCAGGTAAGTAGGCCGCAAATCTGCGTGCCTCGCATGGTGATTTACCGTGGTGAGGTTCCTTCTTATAAGGGGTTCCTGCCCCCAAAGCCCGCTAAGGATGACGACAGCCACCCCCGCAAAGGATATCCCCTAGAGCACGCCCAACACCTGCATAGACACTCCGAATGCGCCATGTGGTTTGAAGGGTACACCATCCCACCCCAGCACGATCGGTCGCGAGCCGCCCCATGAGGTGTGATGGACGTAGTATGCACGAGGTTTTCAGACGGGGGATAAGTTTTAGAAAATTTCTTCATTTCGCATAGTATTGCGAGCAAGTAGAAATAGGCTAGCTTTCTCCTTCTGGAGAAATTTCTAAAGACAGCTTTGAGGCGGTAGTGAGGAAGTCCACATAATAAGCCAACTTGCTTATTTCTGACTTTTGTTTTGTCGAAGGAAGAGCACTGTACTCTTGATGAAGTAAATCCCTAAGATGGTGAACACAGGCGGATTTTTGAGATTTTCCGTGTACCTCTTCCAAAACTGTTACTATTTTTTTGTCTGTAAGAGCCGAAACGACAACGACCCAATCAAGTAAAGTAACCATGTGCTTAGAATTCGTGGAGATCTCAACACTCCTCAACTTGTCGATCTCTAATCTATATTCGAAGCCAGGTTTGGATCGTTCACTAATAATTGATTTTGTTAGAATTTTATCTTTATTATAAAATACTAAAGTAGCACAAATAAGAACGTAGAACAGGTCGATTGAAAATTTAAACTCCCAACTCCTTTCAAACGTTTTGACCATGAAAAGTATATGCTTATAGTCTCTAACGTTGTTCACGAAAGGTGAAAGAACCTTCTCTATATTTGCAGAAAAATTAGTTTCCTTTTGCTTGTCTTGGCCGAACACGAGATACTTAGACAGATCAAACTGATATAATGTAGTTAGGTAACGAATATAATTTGTAACTTCAGGATTGGGTAAATTGTAAGTAAAGCTGAAAAAGCGATTTAGATATGACCTAGAGTCAAACTCAGAGCCATACACAGCTTTTATAGAATGTTCGAGCTCATCACTATCTGTTCCAATGACAAAAACGACACCTTTCACATTAAATAGATGGTTTATTCTTTCCAATACTTCAATTGCGAAAGTTGGCCTACAGCGATCAAGTTCATCTACAAATATATAGAATGGGGAGCATCCACTTTTTTCGTTAGTAAATATTTCCACCAGTTTTTCAAACTTATTTGAGAAACTGGATATCGCATTTTTCTTCTCATTTGCAGTTCTTATTTGTTGAATAAAAGAAGATGACTTAACAGGCTCTATTTTTATACCTGAATTTACTGCTACTTCCGATGCATCAAGCGCTTTTCGTTGAAAAGTGTTTTCTGAAACAGCGTATTCTTCCTTAAAAAATTCAAACGCTTCGCCAAGTAACTTTTTTAAAGTTTGTTCGGTCAGGTTCGTAGTAGTTTGTTTAGCTAAAACAGCAGCATTCTCAACAACAACTTTTAAAGCAGCTCTCGCCATTTCAGATATTTTCGTCGATGCATTCGTTTCTGTTTCAATTTCATCTTTAATTGCTGCAATTAGCGAAATTAAAGGATCAATATTCGAGTCAGCTTGCCACGCATCAAATTCAACAACTTTGTGTTTGGAGTTGCGCAATTGAGCTGCAAAGTTTCTAAGAAAATATGATTTCCCAGTACCCCACTGGCCCTTCAGGTTGATAACAAAGGAACCTCGACTATGAGGACTTACAATGTCGCTCATCGAGTTGTGAAAATAATTTTCTAGGAAGTCGGCGTCTTTTTTTCTATCCAATAAATCTTCAGGTTGAGTCCAAGGCGTAATTACTCTTTGATGCTCCTCGTTCATGAATCTCCCCCTTGAATTAATTTGTAGAGAAGATCATTGAGCTCTTTTTATTATCATTCAATATCTTTTCTGCTGTAAAAAGCGATATTTTCAGAGAGTTGGTTCGCTGCATTGAAAGTTCGTGTTCAGGAGGTCTGATATAGACGCCGACACCAAAAAAGTTGTATCGACATGATAGCGGCGTCCCTGCGCTCTTTACCTTGCTCTGCCTTCCCAAAGGCAAATGCACTATGCCTGACGGAGATTGCATGATCCGTAAAAAACTATCCTTGTGCGCAAGCCTAATTGCTCTATGTGCGCCATATGGTTTCGCTCAAAATGTTCACGAAAATGATGGCCCTGAAAATAGCGCACAGCCTGAGAAAGTGTCGCGGGTTGAACTTTTTAAAGCTAGCAACGCCACAAAGGATGAAGCGTCCACCCTCACCTTTGTGTGGGAAAATGACAGCTTCGCAAACACAGACCGAAGCTACACAAACGGTATGCGCTTGGCGTGGCTTTCTGGAAAGCAATCGCAAAGTGATATTGTGAAATACATCGCGCACACTGTTTTTGGGGCGGAGGATGATGCTGTTTTGCGGCGCGGCGTGGCGATTGGGCAATCCATTTTCACCCCCACCGACATTGAAGCGACGACAAAAATACCCGATCAACACCCTTATGCGGGTTGGCTATATGGGGAATATTCCGCCGTCATGGCACAGCGCAATATCATCGACCAAATGTCTCTCCAAGTGGGCATTGTTGGCCCGAGTGCGGGCGGTGAATTTGCGCAAAATGAGTTTCATTCCCTCATCGGCATTGAAGGCGCGAAGGGCTGGGACAATCAGCTAGAAGATGAGCTGGGGATTGTGCTCTCCTATGAACGCAAAGCACGCCGCATTGCGCGCATTGGTGACACAGATTTTGGAGCTGATTTGACGCCCAATTACGGAATTTCGCTCGGTAATGTGTATACGCAAGCACGTGCTGGGCTGACATTGCGCATTGGCCAAGACCTATCCAATGATTATGGGCCGCCCCGCGTGCGCCCTTCTCTTGGCGGCGCTGGATATTTCGTGCCTGATGATGCTTTTAGCTGGTATATCTTTGGCGGCGTGGAAGGACGCGCCGTCGCACACAATATTTTCATGGATGGGAGTTTGATCAATGAGGATGTTGTGGATTTATCGCGCCGCAATTTCGTGACCGATTATCAGGGTGGGTTGGTGGTGCAGGTGTTTGGTGTGCAAGCTGCGCTCACGCTTGTGGAGCGATCCAAGGAATATGACGAACAAGAAGAACCGCAGCGCTTTGGCGCATTTAGTTTGAGCCGCAAATTCTAGCGCTATTTAAGCGGCGCGGCGCATTCTGTGGGCTGTGTATTTCATCGCAACTTCAATCAGCGTTTCAGGCGTGATAATTTGCGTGATCGCATCATAAAAAGCGGGGATGGATTTTTTGTGAAATTGGCGCAAGTCAAACTCTTCGGCCATTTTGCATGCGTTTAATACGCGCACAATGTCGGAAATATAATCCTCATTGTGAATATGCAGGAGCTGTTTGCGAATGGACTGAAACTCTAAAAACTGAGGATCAGTCTCTACAAAAGAATAAACTGTGCGCGTCTTTGGCTTGAGCAAAGGAATAAGGGCCGCATTCTCTGTTTTGCGAATATCATGAATAAAATCAGCGAGTTCAAGATCCGTAAAATGGTGTCTTGAGCGCTTGATAATCTCCAAAATTTTCAGCGTTGATGCGTGCATCCTAATTTCCCATACAATATACGATTACATGCCACTGCATGGGCCAAACTCGTCTTGTTGGGGAATTATTGTGTAAAATTCCTGCATTTTCGTTAATCTTTGCAACTGACGCGTTAAGACTGCTCCAAAAGCGCGTTTAACCTTAGCAATGACGCCTGCTAAACCGCGCTATATTTGCACGCAGGATTTGGTTATTTCAGATAGCGCACAATGTCTTCAGCAATGCTGGTAACTAAGACATCATTACGCCAATAAGCCATATGCGAGAGCGTGTTCCAGCGCGTGAAGACATTGCCGGCATTGATCTGAATATCTTGCAGCTGCCCCGTTTGGCCCAAAGCCTCAAAGCCCGCTCCAGTGGGAATTAAGGGATAACCCAACACATCGTCCCGATCATAAAAATTCAGCCACCAAGGCAAATCTAAATCACCGACTTTACCCGCAGGATGAGATATCGCTTCAACCTTTTCGGGCGATTGTCCCAGCATAAACAACGGAATATTGCAGCCAAATGTAATAAAACGTTTGAGGCTGCGTGCGTTTGTGAATGATGAGATAGAGGACGTGTTTTGAGCGCGGGTCAGAAAATAATCCATCATCACCTGCCCGCCCAATGAATGCGCCAACACAATGAGCGGAGCCATGGGCTGACATTGCGCCTCTAGTTTTTCCAGTGCGGATGTAATTGACGCCTGCACACGCTCATAAGCGGCTTCATAAGGGTATGTGATGCGTGCGCGAGGCCTGTAGGTCGCAGCGTCTCCTAAATTTTCAATGACAAGCTGACGTATGCGAGAGCGCTTTATCTGTTTGCCTAAGCGTGCATAGTAATTGGACTGCACATCATTAAATACATGCGCATAATTTGCTTCTACCCACGCTATATCTGCCTGCATGTTATTGTTGTAACGTGCTAACTGGCGATGCAATTTGGCATATAGCGCAGATGAATACATAAGTTTTTCGCTGTCGTGTTGGGGTGGCAAGGCCTGCCTGCCAATGCCGTGAACAAGTAGCACCCCTATTTTCTTGTTCTTCATTTGCGCAATCTCTGCGCCTTGTTGTTCCAATACACACATCCAATTACCCCTTGTGCAAATCAGCAAGGGTAAGCGCCGCAAGGGTGTGTAGGATAAGCTGGGATTTATCCCCCACAGGGCGCAAAATATGGTAATGCGGCATTAACTTTAGTTGATCATATATTAATCAACTTGGTTAAATTGATATCTGAGTGTCAATTCATACGCTAGGAATGCCTAATTACGTTGCGCATTTATACAAAACTAGACTATGAGATACGAGATAATCTTTGCAAAGATCGGTTTTTCAACGTCTATGAACATCACGTTTGACAGCTTGATATCCAACACGCTGCGCTATTGGAACATGGCGGAGAGCTGGATTCTATCCCACCAAGAACTTGCCAGTTTTGGTGTAATCGTCGCGTTAGCAGCCATTTTAACCCTTTTCCTATTCGCGTTTAAAATGCTTTGGGGCGCTGCGCGTTCAGCACATATTGCTGGTACAGCCTCTCAAGTACGTCGCGGCACAGACATCGGCGCTCGCGTACTGATAACTCAGGGCTTTGGCAAAAACGGAAAAGCCGCAAGCGAGTTTCTGTCTGAAGCTGCCCGCAGCCACCTAAAGGGTTTTATGTTTGGTGGCCCGTTTGATGTGATTGATTTTCCTGCCCGCATCGCCAATGAAGAAGAAGCCCAATCCTTGCTTAAGCAAGCTGGTGCTGATCTTGTCATGTGGGGCGAAGGTACGAAGAAAAATAAGATTGTTGCGCGTATTGCTCGCCGCGATGACTCCAAGAAGAAAACGCAATATCAACACCGCACACTGACTTTGCCGCAAAACAAAGACAATTGGACAAGCCCGCTATCAGCTGCGTTAGCCTATGCGACTGCGCGTGAGCTGCGCCCCGCTCTGTCCCGTCCACAAGATTTTCGTGCGGAACGCTTGGAGCCAGTGGTTCTGGCTCTACAAAACATTTTAAATGAGAAGCCCGGCATGGACGCCGCTCTGCGCGGTGACATTGAAGACGATTATTCAGCTGGTAGTGTTCAGCTTGCTATTGCGGATATGGGCGATTGGCGCACACGTTCGGTTGAGATATTGCAAAAGACACTTAGCGATATTGATCGCTCTGAAACGCCAGACCGCTGGGTGCGTGCGAAAATTAATCTTGGACGCGCTTTGAAAATTCGCTGCGAACAAAAGTTTGACCCAATCATTCTGCAAGAATCTGTGGGTCATTTGACCGACGCACTCGAAGCGTTACGTGCAGAGAGCAAATTTAAGACAGCCGAGCTGGCCGCACAAACCATTTCCGACTGTCAGAAAATGCTAGGAACACGTCGTCGATTCTCCATCACACGTGGCGGCATCTAACCAATATCAATTCTGTTGTTTGAAATAAAAAGCGCGAAAGGTTCGTCCTCTCGCGCTTTAATTTTATATCGCTCTAAATACAAGCAATGCCTGTGCCTTTGAGGCCGCAATAGCCAGATGGGTTTTTGGCAAGATATTGCTGGTGATATTCTTCAGCATAATAATATGGCCCCGCAATTGCGATCTCCGTTGTGATCTCACCTCGCCCAGCATCATTCAACGCTTTTTGATACGCATCACGGCTGGCTTTGACACGCGCCAAATCAGCTTCATTCACAGCATATATAGCGGAGCGGTATTGAGTGCCTTGGTCATTGCCCTGACGCATGCCTTGGGTTGGATCATGTGCTTCCCAAAACACTTTCAATACCCCTTCTAAGCTAATCACAGAAGGATCATAAACAACACGGACGACCTCAACATGGCCCGTACGCCCTGAACACACCTCGTCATATGTGGCATTGGGCGTATAACCGCCCTGATAGCCAACGGATGTGACATACACGCCTTCCGTTTCCCAAAAGCGGCGCTCCGCCCCCCAGAAACAACCAAGCCCAAGATAAATTTCGCTAAAGCCTTCCGGCACATCTGCCTTTAGAGGCCGATCATTTAAAAAATGCGTTTTGGACGTTGGCAAAGCCTCATCTCTGCCTGCCAAAGCATTTTCTGGTGAGACCAAGTTTAATTTATCCATAGATAAACTCATATTCCGCTCCTTCATGGCAGGAAGTTACACATTTCTAGTGGGATTTATCTGGGGAGTATGTGCACGAAATTCCAGTACGCAGCAACGGATAAAGTCGCGCCTCGTCTTCACATTGATGAGAGTTTGAAAAAATACAAGAAATTCATATCAGAATAAGCAAGTTATAACTTGCACTTCATAAAACACACGCTATTGTCGCGCCTTCCTCAGCGGTGAGGTGGCCGAGTGGTCGAAGGCGCACGCCTGGAAAGTGTGTAGGCGGGGAACCGTCTCCAGGGTTCGAATCCCTGTCTCACCGCCATTCAGTCCGGTTGTTTCTGATCGTGCGAGTTCCGACAGTTAAAAGCTTGCAGAAATTTGTGGATATACAATCGTCAATTCACAATCACTTCAATTTGGAGAGACATCTCTACTCAAGGTCAAATTTCAAACGAAACCGTGACGTCGCATTAAGCGAATGGCGGCAACTTTTTGTGGGTAAAAAAACGACAGCTCCCGTTACTCAGAGACCGGTTAGCTTTTGTCTGACTCCACCTTACAAGTTAAAATAAAAATTAACTGTAAGTCCGGCTACTACAATTCCGTATATATAAAAATGAAATTTTGATATACTATATATACATATCCAAGTTATAAAACTAAATGCTACTCCTAACAAACTGTATGGAATTTCTAAATAAACAAGACCAAAATACAGAACGGTAAGAAGTACTAAAACTATTTCTAAAAAAATTTTATTGTTCACAATTTACAGCTTCCGTCGAAGAGTTTTCGGAAGTACAGCCGCCAACTCTAAGCAAGGCTTCTGACTCCATTTCTTCCGATGTTGCTTGACCGCCTAATCCGACTCCAAGGCATTGTCAGATTAAACGTCTCATTTCCAACTTAGCCAGCTTTCGCTAAGCTGCAAGCATGAAAACTTCCATCTTCCGATACTTCAAAACATCACCCGAAATCATCAAACTTGCAGTGATGATGTATATTCGTTTTCCACTCTCACTGAGAAATGTCGAAGACCTACTTCACGAGCGTGGAATTGATATCACGCACGAAACTGTTCGGTTTTGGTGGAACAGGTTTGGTCCCTACTTCGCATCAAAGATCAGGACAAAACGTTCGGCTCAAATGCGTAAGTTCCCTCAATGGCAATGGCACCTCGATGAAGCTCCTGTCGGAGCCTTTTCCGCTTAGCTTTGATCTACTAGAGCAAAGCTTTGGCTTAAGCCAACTAGCTCCAAAGTCATCAAGATCAACGGTGAGATTCACTACCTTTGGCGCGCCGTTGACCATGAAGGTGAAGTCTAGAAGCTTACGTTACCAAACGCCGTAACAAACGAGCAGCATTGAAGTTTTTACGTAAAGCCATGAAACGATATGGCCCGCCTCACCTGTTAGTCACGGATAAATTGAAATCATATCGTGCAGCAATGAAGGACATTGGAAATGCTGATAGACAAGTGACAGGACGTTGGTTGAACAACCGATGTGAGAATTCTCACTAGCCGTTCCGACGACGAGAAAAGAT